>DETN01000067.1:0-6194 GCA_002362155.1 Lachnospiraceae bacterium UBA3287
GCTCCGCAGGACGTGCAGCTGTAGGCCTTCATCTTTGCGGCGTCCCCGCCCCAGGAAGCGACTTCGTCCGCGGTGAACTCTCCCGCAGAGTCTCCGCTTCCTGATGCGGCGGCCTGGACGGCCTGCTGATTCTTTCCGGCGTAGAGCTCCTCGATCTGTTTCACGTCATATGCGGACCCGCAGTATTCACATACCAGCTTTCCGGTCTTTCCGTCGAAATGCAGGGGTCCTGTACAGGCAGGACACTGATAAGAGCTTGTCTGGGATGCCATGGCATTTACCTCCTCTTATTTTTCTTATGATCTGATTTTGGGGACCGGTCTTCCGGTCACTCCCATTCTACCATATGCGCAGGGCAATCGTCATAATTCCCCCTCCGCAGGTCTTAAAAATCCGTTAAAATATAGAACAGGCAGAGGCTGATGCGCCTGATCCTAAATGTTCAGAAGCACCAGGGCCAGGGCAATGACGGCCATGGCCAGGAGCTTTCTTCTGCTCAGGGATTCCTTAAAAAGCAGGAAGCCGGAAAGGGAGACCGCGGCGATGGTGCCTACGCTGACGGCGGGATAGACGATGACGGCCGGAAGGCTGCCCAGGGACAGGAGAAGGAAGCGGGAAGAAAAGTAGTTGGGGACTCCGATGAGGATCCCGCTGATGACTTCCCACCTGCCGATCCGCTCTCTCTTAAAGAAAAGGAGCAGGAGGGAGATAGCAAAGGCTGCCGCAAAGATGTAGAAAAGATAGTAGTCCCTGACGGCTGTATCCCCTGTCTTGTCGAAAACATTGGCCATGGAGTCGGTGATGCCCCCCAGGACAAGGAGGAGGGGCAGGAGCCATCTGCCGGAGGAGGCGCCTTCTCCCCCGGTATCCGTATGGATCATAAGGATGGAGGCGGCGGCCAGGACGATGCCCAGGACCTGCAGGAGGGAAGGCACTTCCCTGAAGACCACCACGGCGATCAGGGTGGAGATGACGACGCCCAGCTTCATGAAGGTGGAGGCCATGGCCATGCCGTTCTTTTCTATGTTGAGCCGGTAGAGGACAAAGTTCAGGAGATAGAGGGCGCCCGTTATGCTGCCCAGGGCCATGGCCCTGTAAAAGCCCGGCAGAGGGGCGTAGAGGGCGATCCTGCCCGCAAAGAGGCAGGAGAGGACAGAGCAGACCAGGTAGTTGACGACGAACATTCCCATGGCGCTCCGGCGCTTTTCCTCCGTGGCCCGCATGGCCACGGCGATCAGGGATGAGGAGGCAACGGCCAGTATCAGAAAAAGCATGGAATCAGGCTCCTTTTCGCAGAGATGTACGGGCCGGCGCCCGCTGTGAGGTCCAGTATATCATAAAGGAAAAGAAAAGGGGCTGCAGATCGGAAAGAGAGGAAAGGGCCATGGAAGAGAATCTATACGCGGCATGCAGATACAGGGGAGAAAAGGTCTTCAGGGAAGAGGACGGCCATGACCTGAAGGATCTGGAGGAGATCGTGGCCATCCTCAGGACCCACTGCCCCTGGGACAGGGAGCAGAATCTGGAGAGCCTGAAAAAGACCCTTTCGGACGAAACAGAGGAGGTCATGGAGGCCATAGACGGGGACGATGCGGACAATCTCTGCGAGGAGCTGGGAGACCTGCTCTTCCAGATCGTATTTATGGCCCGGCTGGCTGAGGAAAAGGGACTTTTTACCCTGGACGACGTGATAAGCGGCATCTGCAGCAAGATGATCCGCAGGCACCCCCACGTATTCGGAGACCAGGAGGTAAAGTCCAGGGAGGAGATCCGGGCCCTCTGGGGAAAAGTCAAGGCGGCGGAAAAGGAAAAGAAGGCCGGAAGGGCCAGGCGGAGCCTGAAGGGAGAAGAGCAGGGGACAGATCCCGGAAAGTGTCCCTCATAAGGCACCTGAAAAAGGGAACTCTTTCTTGACGGAGAAAACAGATTGTAGTAAAAATAGATTGTAGCAAATTTAATTTTACAAAATGCAATTACAATCTCAGGAGGTTTATCATGAAAGTCGCTGTCAGATATTTTTCCAGAGGCGGAAATACAAAGAAGCTTGCAGATGCCATCGCTGAGGCCGTGGGAGCCGAGGCCCTTACCACGGAAGTTCCTCTTTCCGAGGATGTGGACATCCTCTTCCTGGGCAGTTCTGTCTATGCCTACGGTGTGGACGAGAGCGTAAAGAAGTTCATCGCCGGCAACAAGGTGAAGATCGGAAAGGTCGTGAATTTCAGCACGGCGGCCCTGGTCAGATCCACCTATAAGCAGGTAGGGAAGCTCCTTAAGGAAAAGAACATTCCCATGGCGGAGGAAGAGTTCTACTGCAGAGGATCCTTCGGCCCCATGCACAAAGGAAAGCCAGACGCTGCGGATCGGAAGAGGGCTGCAGAGTTCGCAAAAAAGATCGTCGGCTAAGGCACAGTTTCAGTTCCGGGCCCGCATCTCTTGTAGGCTGATCTTTTCCGCCCTATAATAGGCTTACGGATCAATGTCAGGAAAGGCCGGCTTCTGGAGCGCCCCGGCCTTTTCAAATGCCTGTCCCGCGCTCCGGAAAGAGAGGATATCATGCTGCTGGAAGTCGGAACAAAGGCTCCGGATTTTACACTGCCGGACCAGAACGGAGAGATGCATTCCCTGAAGGACTATAAGGGACAGAAGGTCATTCTGTATTTTTATCCCAAGGACAGTACCGCCGGCTGCACGAAGCAGGCCTGCGGCTTTGCGGACCGCTATCCCCAGATCCGGGAAAAGGGCGCTGTGGTCCTGGGCATCAGCAAGGACTCCGTAAAGTCCCACAAGAACTTCGAAACAAAGTACAGCCTTCCCTTTACCATTCTTTCCGACCCGGACCACGCCGTGATCGAGGCCTACGGGGTCTGGCAGGAAAAGAAGAACTACGGTAAGGTGTCCATGGGCGTGGTCCGCACCACCTATCTGATCGACGAAGAGGGCGTGATCGTAAAGGCCATCGGCAAGGTAAAGGCCGCGGACAATCCCCAGGAGATGCTGGATGCCCTTTCCTGAAAGTGTCAGGGACAGGCAGAGAAGTGATCTTTAAAAGGATCTGAAAAAAGTCTGAAAAAGGGTCTAAAAAAGGGTCCGGAAGGAAGCAGAGATGTGCTTTCCTTCCGGACCCTTATGTTTTCTTATTGCACAGGCAAAGGCTTCGGGGATTCGCTGAGGATCCCTTTTTTCTCTTACAGGGAAGGGACCTGAAAGGGGCGGAGGATCTTTCTGCCCTGCGGGTCCCTTTCCAGGCGGATGACGAAGGGGAAGCGGTCGCAGGATACGCAGAAGGCGAAGTCTTCCATGGGGAAGGCGGTCTGGTCCGGATCGAAGAACTTGGCGCCCTCCGTATAGCGGAGAGCGTCCGCCAGAGGCTGTATGTCCAAAGGCTTATCCTCCAGAAGGCTCTTTATATACTCTGCGCAGAGCACGTCCTCTCCGGCCCTGCGGACCCCTGCGTTGCCCATGGCCACCAGAGATACCTTCCGGGGGGCCTTCTGCCGGATGTAGGCGGCCGCGGCCCTGGCGTTCACAAGGCTCCCTGTGATGATCTCATCTGCCATCACGGCGTTCTCAATGCCCTGGGTGCCGGCGCTGGTGGTATGGATCAGGGTCTTTCCCCTAAGGTCCAGGCCTGCGGTCTCCGAGGGGGAGTTTCCGTACTCGAAGCCCTCTATGATGGCCCCGCCCCGCTCTCCGAAAAGGATCCGGCGGGGATCCTCCCTTTTCAGGGCCAGGGCGTCCTCCACCTGGCCGACGGGATAGATGCACTCCGCGCCCTGGGAAAATAGCCAGCATTCCAGGGTAAAAGCCCTGAACACGTCTATGACCACCGTAAGTCCCTCTGCCCTGCGGGCTCCTTCGATCAGTTCCAGAATCTGTATCTCCATCTGTCCTTCTCCCCGAAAATTTCTTCTTTGTTCTTTGATATCTGATCTCTGCGGATCCTATGTATTGTACCACGAAAAGTCCCGGACGGGAGACTTTTCTACCCGGGAAAGGGAAAGGTCCTGCCGGGGAGTCCTGCCGGGGGATGTCCGCCGCCGTCGACCTCCGCACTTTTGCCCGGAAGTGCTTTAACACGTTGCAATGTAAAATAATCATACTGGAAAAGATGTTCTGTAAGGGATATAATAGGACTTGGGGGAAAGAAGGCTCCGAAGGGGGCGGCCGATATGTGCCGCAGGGGCCTGTCCGAAGCCTGAACATAAGCTGCAAAAGCGCAGCGGACAACAGGGATGGAGGAGGAACAGATGAAGAAAAGCCTTAATAAGGAAACTGTGGAACAGCTTTTCAAAGCCATACTGACACTTCGGGATATGGAAGAGTGTCATCTCTTCTTTGAAGATATCTGTACGATCAACGAGCTCAACTCACTGGCGCAGCGCTTTGATGTGGGCAGGCGGCTCCTGGACGGGCAGACCTATCAGACCATTTCGGAAGCGACTTCCGCTTCCACGGCCACCATCAGCCGGGTAGGAAGGCTTCTGGACGACGGCAGGGAAGGCATTGAGATGGCCGCGGAGAGGATCCGGGAAAAGGCGCAGGAAGAATAAAGGCTCTGTCAGAGCAGAAAAATGTCGGCAGCAGTACCTCCGGGTACTGCTGCTTTTCTTATGGGGAAAAGGCCCGGAAGCGAAAGAACAGGACCGGAGAAAGGAGCAGAGGCGTAAAGAGGGACAGGAAAGCAGTGGCGCAGGGGACAGGAAAGCAGGCATGCAGGGGACAGGAAAGCAGGGGTGCAGGAGGCAGGAAATCGCAGGATCGGACCATAAGTGAAAAGAGACATCCAGACCGGCCGGATGCCTCTTTTCACAGGAAAATCCTGAAAGGAATAGGAGTATGGCTTTTTATTCTTCGTTGTCGCCAAGCATCTTGGATCTGGAGACCATGACCTTCTCGTCATAGCATGCAAAGGCTTCTTCCACGACCTTTCTGTTGGGCTTGGGGGTGAACAGAGAGACCACGGGAACGATCACAAGGCCTGCCAGCATGCAGAAGGCGCCGGCGTTGATGGGAGACTGGAGCAGGGCCGGGAAGCTGGACCGGACGAACATGTTGGCCAGCATGACCACGGTGGAGAAGACGAAGCTGCACCAGCAGCTGATCTTGGTAGCGCCTTTCCAGTAGAGGCCGTAGAGGAAGGGAGCCAGGAAGGCGCCTGCCAGAGCGCCCCATGATACGCCCATGAGCTGAGCGATGAAGGTGACGTTGGACTTGTACTGGATGATGGCGATGATGACGGAGATGGCCACGAAGACCACGATCAGGCAGCGCATGATGAAGACCTGCTTCTTTTCGTCCATTTCCTTGACCACGTAGCCCTTGAGCAGGTCCAGGGTCAGGGTGGAGCTGGAGGTCAGCACCAGGGAAGACAGGGTGGACATGGAGGCGGACAGGACCAGGATCACCACGATGGCGATCAGGATATCCGGAAGGCCCGACAGCATGGTGGGAATGACGGAGTCAAAGCCGTTTGCCGCAATGTCGATCTTGTCGGAGAAAAGTCTGCCGAAGCCGCCCAGGAAATAGCAGCCGCCTGCCACTACAAGGGCGAAGAAGGTGGAGATCACGGTACCGGTGGAAATGGACTTTTCACTCTTGATGGCATAGAACTTCTGGACCATCTGGGGAAGGCCCCAGGTACCCAGAGAGGTCAGGATGACGACGCCCAGAAGGTTCAGGGGATCGGGACCCAGGAAGGAAGCGAAGATGCCGGGAGTGGTGGAGACGGTCTCGTCGCTGACTCTGGCCAGTCCGTCCAGGGCTGCCAGAAGACCGCCCTGGCTGTTGAGTACGGCCAGGATGACGGCGGTAATGCCGAAGAGCATGACGATGCCCTGTACGAAGTCGTTGATGGCGGTGGCCATGTAGCCGCCGGCGATGACATAGATGCCGGTCAGGACGGCCATGACCACGACGCAGATGGTATAGTCCACGTTGAAGGCCATGCCGAACAGTCTGGAAAGACCGTTATAGAGGGAGGCGGTATAGGGGATCAGGAAGATGAAGGTAACGACGGAGGCCGCGATCTTCAGGGAAGAGGATCCGAACCTGGCCTCGAAGAACTGAGGCATGGTGGCGGAGTCCAGGTGCTGGGTCATGATCCTGGTGCGTCTTCCCAGAACGACCCAGGCCAGAAGAGAGCCCAGAATGGTGTTGCCGATGCCGGCCCAGGTGGCGGCGATGCCGTATTTCCA
>DETN01000067.1:6290-10948 GCA_002362155.1 Lachnospiraceae bacterium UBA3287
GTGAGCCAGGGACCTACAGAGCGGCCGCCCAGAACAAATCCGTTGACATCCGTTGAATGCTTTCTGCAGTAGAAGCCGATTCCGATCATGACTGCAAAAAAGACGACCAGCATCAGTACTTTGATGAACATAAATGGTTCCTCCCTCAATGATTTGATTTAATGCGCTTATGCTTAAAAGCTTTACAGTGCTAAATTATATGATGCGGACTGCTGGAATGCAAGCATTTATTGGGAGAAAATTTTACCGGAATTCCAAAGCTTTTCCGCTGCTTTTTCTTGCATCACCTGCCTCTGCATTATTATTTCCCGTCACACTCCTCCTGCTCCTTCCCAGGCAGATTCCGGGGAAAGTCCCTGCCCTCCCCGGGAAATGCGGGAATGCCGCCTTGTACACAGGCCATGGAGGGGAGTAGAATAAAGATGGACTTATTTTAACTTCAAGGAGATATGCTTTATGATCATGAGAAAAGACGTGGACCCGGCCCTTACATGGGACCTTTCTTCCATATATAAAACGGAAGAGGACATGTACCGGGACGCAGCAAAGATGAAAGAGATGGCAGAGGCCATTGAAAAGGAATACAGGGGAAGGCTGGACTGCCCGGAGAGAATCGCAGAGTGCATGGACCTTTACAGGGAGGTCTATACTCTGTCTGTTCTGACCGGGAACTACTGCGACCTGGCCGTCTCCGTGGACTACTACGATACCCATAACCAGGACCGCAACGACAGGATCAGCCGCCTGATCGCGGACATCTTCAGCCGCCTGAGCTTTATCCGGACGGAACTGTCCGCCCTGGATCAGGAGCTTCTGGAAAAGGCAGGGGAGATCTCACCCGGGAACCGCCTCTACCTTATGGACATCGTAAGGGAAAAGCCCCACATGCTCTCCCCCGAGACGGAGCGCGTCCTGGCAGCCCTTTCTCCTTCCATGGAGGTGCCCTATCAGATCTACAACATGGCCAAGCTGGCGGATATGAAGTTCCCGCCCTTTGAGGCCGGGGGAAAGGAATATCCCCTGGGCTATTCCATCTTTGAGGACGACTACGAGTACGAGAAGGATACGGAGATCAGAAGAAAGGCCTTCAGGGCCTTCTCGAAGAAGCTCCGGGACTATGAGAACGTGACGGCGGCCGCCTACAACGCCAGAGTTCAGAGCGAAAAGGCGGAAAGCACCGTCAGAGGCTATCAATCCGTTTTCGACTTCCTGCTCTTTCCCCAGAAGGTAACGGAAGAGATGTACCACCGCCAGATCGACCTGATCATGGAGCATCTGGCCCCCCATATGCGCAGGTATGCCCGCCTGCTCCAGAAGATCTACGGCCTGGACAGGATGACCTTTGCGGACCTGAAGATCGCGGTGGATCCGGATTTTGCCCCCAGGATCAGCATTCACGAGGCAGGAGAAAGAGTAGCGGAGGGCCTTTCCATACTGGGAGAGGACTATACGGACATGGTCCGGGAGGCTTTCCGGGACCGGTGGATCGACTTTGCCTCCAACCAGGGCAAGTCCACGGGCGGCTTCTGCGCCAGCCCCTACGGGAAGAATTCCTTCATCCTCTTTTCCTGGAACGGACGCATGTCGGACGTCTTTACCCTGGCCCATGAGCTGGGCCACGCCGGCCATTTTAAGCTCTGCAACGAGGCCCAGTCCATCTTTGACACCGACGTCTCCACCTATTTCGTGGAGGCTCCCTCTACCATGAACGAACTGATCCTGGCCCACTATCTCTTAAAGACCAACCCGGACAGGCGTTTCCGCCGCTGGGTCATTTCCTCCATGGTGGGAGACACCTACTTCCATAACTTCGTGACCCACCTGCTGGAGGCGGCCTACCAGAGGGAGGTCTATAAGATCGTGGATCAGGGCGGCAGCGTCAGTGCGGATAAGCTCAGCGTCATCATGAAGGATACCCTTAAGAAGTTCTGGGGAGACGCGGTGGAAATCGACGACGACGCGGCCCTGACCTGGATGCGCCAGCCCCACTACTACATGGGCCTCTACCCTTACACTTACAGTGCAGGTCTGACCATAGCCACCCAGGTCTGCAGAAGAATAGAGACCGAAGGAGCCCCTGCCGTGGAGGACTGGAAGAGGGTCCTTTCCGCCGGCAGCACGAAGGATCCGGCAGAGCTTGCCGCCATGGCGGGCATCGATATCACCACGGACGGCCCTCTTCTGGATACCATCGCCTATGTGGGGAGCCTCATCGACGAGATCGAAGCCCTGACAGAAGAGCTGGAGAGCGGGGACTGAATCAATGAGCATTTTTCTGATCGGAATGCCCGGCGTGGGCAAGAGCACCATCGGGGTGATCCTGGCCAAGCAGCTGGGGTATGATTTCATAGACGCGGATCTGGTCATCCAGAAAAGAGAGAAAAGGCGCCTGCCCCGGATTCTGGAAGAGAACGGGACAGAGGGCTTTCTGAAGATCGAGGAGGAAGTCTGCGCATCTCTTGCCGGGGCCGCGGATACGGTGGTGGCCACGGGCGGGAGCGCCTGCTACGCGGCAGATGCCATGGAAGCCTTCCGGAAAAACGGGACGGTAGTTTACCTGGAGGTGTCCCTGGATGCCCTGAAAAAGAGGCTCCGGGACCTGAAGGGGAGGGGCGTCGTCCTGCGGGATGGCCAGACTCTGGAGGATATCTGGAAAGAGAGGATCCCTCTCTATGAAAAGTATGCGGACGTGAAGGTATGCGAAGACGGGCTCTCCCTGGAAGAGACCCTCTCGGCCGTACTGACAGCTCTGGATCAGACATAAAACAGAAAGAAAGGGAATGACAGCATGCCTTGTACGACTCTGCTGGTGGGGAGGAATGCCTCCTCAGACCAGTCCACAATGATCGCAAGAACCGACGACGGTTATTATGACGTAAAGAAAGTGATCCTGGTAAGACCGGAGGACCAGCCCAGGAAATATAAAAGCGTTCTCTCCCATGTGAGCATAGACCTGCCGGAGGATCCCATGGCCTATACGGCAGCCCCCTCCGTGGACAGATCGGAAGGAATCTGGGCCGCTTCGGGGATCAACGAAAAAAACGTGGGCATGAGCGCCACGGAGACCATCACATCCAACCCCAGAGTCCTTTCGGCGGACCCCCTGGTGGTCCTGCAGAAGGCAAAGGGAGGAAAGAAAGAGGTCCCCGGAGGCATCGGGGAAGAGGATCTGGTGACCCTGGTCCTCCCCTATATCCGTACGGCCAGGGAGGGCGTCCTTCGCCTTGCCTCCCTCCTGGAGCAGTACGGCACCTATGAATCCAACGGCATCGCCTTTAACGACGAGAGGGAAGTCTGGTGGATGGAGACCATAGGCGGCCACCACTGGATGGCCAGACGGGTGCCGGACGATGCCTGCGTGATCATGCCAAACCAGTTCGGCATGGACGCCTTCGACATGGAAGACGCCATGGGAGAGGGAAAGGACCACCTGTGCTCCAGGGATCTTCCCGATTTTATCAGAGATAATGACCTGGACTGCAATCAGAATGGAGCCTTCAATCCCAGGGACATCTTCGGGTCCCATACAGACTGGGACCATCTCTACAATACCCCCAGGGCCTGGTACATGGGCCGGTGCCTTACCCCCTGGTCCCACAAATGGGAGGGGGAGGACGCGGAGTTCGGACCCGAAAGCGACAACATTCCCTGGTGCCTGGTGCCGGACCGCAAAGTGACCGTGGAGGACGTCAAATACATCCTCAGCGCCCACTTCCAGGGAACGGACTACGATCCCTACAGGAAGGGCGAGGGCGGAAAGAGGGGCATGTACCGGTCCATCGGCATCAGCAGGACCGGTGTGACCGCCATCTGCCAGATCCGGTCCAAGGCCCCGGAGAAGCTGAAGGGGATCGAGTGGGTGGTCTTCGGATCCACCACCTTTGCGGCGGCGGTGCCCATCTATGCTGCCGTCCGGAAGATCCCTGCATACCTGAGCCGGGTGACCCTGGACGTATCCACCGACAACCTCTACTGGGCTTCCCGCCTTCTGGGGATCATTTCAGACGCCCACTACGGGGCCGCCTTCCCCCATATGACCCGGTATGAATCGGCCGTCATGACAAAGTGCCGGCAGATCATCCGCGAGTATGACCGGAAGATGGAAGAGACGGGAGACTTCTCCCTGACGGAGGAGGCCAACGAAAAGATCTGCGCGGCGGTAAAGGATCTGACAGGGGATACCCTGAATAAGATCACAAAGGAGGCCTCCGCCCGCATGAAGAACGAATACAGCCTGGCAGACAACTGACAGGGACAGGTAAAGACACAAGGATAAGCGAAGACCCGAAGGCATTGAGAAAACACTTAAAAAGTGGAGGCAGAGATGGTAAAAGAAGTCAATCCCATGATCCATGTCAACGAAAGAGACTATCCGGTGGACGGCCACCGCTGCGACGATCCGGAAAAGGCGGCTCTGGTCCGCAAGCTGGCCGTCATGATCACCGACAACATCCCCAGGAAGCGGCCGGGCGGCATGAAGGAAAACCATATGGATTTCTGGATCCTGGACCGGCTCCTGACAAAGAGGGAGGTCAGGTTCCTTTTAAGCTTTAAGAAAAGGCGCACCGGACTGACCACAAAAGAACTGGCGGAAAGAAACCATATCTCGGAAAAGAAGGCTCAGAAGATCATAGACCACCTGCTCTGGATCGGCATCC
>DETN01000022.1:0-17619 GCA_002362155.1 Lachnospiraceae bacterium UBA3287
TTCAAAAAGCACGGCCCCATGGTCAAGGCAGTCCTGAACAACAACGGGAGCAAGCTGGTCCCCTCCATCGCGGAAGTCTTAAAGCTCTGCAACGCCCATGACGGCATGACCATCAGCTTCCACCACCACTTCCGTGAAGGCGACAAGGTCGTCAACATGGTCATGGACGCCATCCACGAGATGGGCCTGAAGGACATCACTATCAGCGCCTCCTCCCTGGGCAAGGCCCACGACCACATCGTCCCCTATATCGAGGACGGCACCATCACCAACATCCGTTCCTCGGGCGTCAGAGGCAAGATCGGCGAAGCCATCTCCAACGGCAAGCTCAAGGGCCTGGCCTACATGAGAAGCCACGGCGGCCGCGTCAGGGCCCTGATGACAGGTGAGGACGAGATCGATATCGCATTCATCGGCGCCCCTACGGCAGATGAATACGGAAACCTGAGAGCTATCGGCGGCAAGGCGGACTGCGGCGTTCTTTCCTACGCCATGCCCGATTCCTTCCACGCCAACTGGGTAGTGGCCCTGACAGACTGTCTGGTGCCCTATCCCAACTTCCCGGCCCACATCAGCCAGACCAGAGTGGACTACGTGGTAGAGGTGGACGAGATCGGCGATCCCACCAAGATCGCCACCGGCGCAGCCAAGCCCACCAAGGACATGAGAAAGCTCATGATGGCGGACTACTGCACCCAGTTCGTAATCAATACCCCTTATTTCAAGGACGGCTTCTCCTATCAGACAGGCGTCGGCGGCGCTTCCATCGCCTCCACCATTTCCCTGGCAGAAGAGATGAAGAAGAGAAATGTCCGCATGCGGTTCGGCGTCGGCGGCCTGACCAAGGCCATGTGCGACCTGCTGATCAACGATCAGGTAGACTGCCTGCTGGATACCCAGGACTTCGACCAGGATGCCATCAAGTCCGTAAGGAACCTGAAGCACTTCCGCATTTCCGCATCCGAGTACGCCAACCCCTTCAACAAGGGCGCCGTGGTCAACAAGCTTGACTTCGTCATCCTTGCGGCCCTGGAAGTAGACGTGAACTTCAACGTCAACGTAGTGGTAGGCTCCGACGGCATCATCACCGGTGCCCAGGGCGGCCATCCGGATACGGCTCAGGGAGCAAAGTGCGCCATCGTCATCGCTCCTCTTCTCCAGGGCAGGATCCCGGCCATCTGCACAGAGGTCACGACGGTCACCACTCCCGGCGAGTCCGTGGACGTAGTCATCACCGACTACGGCATTGCCATCAACCCCAGACGTCAGGATCTGATCGAAGCCATGAAGGACGTAGACCTGCCTTTCAGGACCATCGAAGAGCTGCGCGACATGGCCTATGCCATCGTAGGCGAGCCTGAAAAGGTCCAGTTCGAGGACAGGGTCGTCGGCATCATCGAAGCCCGCGACGGCACCATCATGGACGTAGTCAGACAGATCAAGCCTTTCCAGTTCAAGGACTGAGAAGGGAATGCGGCTTTCTCCGGTCCGGAAACCGGAGGAAGCCGCGGAGTTCGGATTTGCTGCGGGGGATCGGGGCCGGTCTTTCCTGCGTGAGTCATATACAGATAAATTCATATTTGAGTAGAGGAGAGTAACTTATGAGTTCTACAATCGTTGGCCTGCTCGGCTTTCTGACGATCATCTGCATCGTCGTCGTCCTGTTCCAGTCCAAGACCCTTCCCAGCATTGCCTTCATCGCAGTGCCCATGGTCCTGGGCATCATCCTGGTCATCGGCGGATATTATACGCTGGATGATCTGGCAGCCCTGATCAAAGCCGGTTTCGGATCCACCGGTCCTACGGCCGCTCTGTTCGTATTCTCAGTCCTGTACTTCGGTATCATGACAGACGCCGGCATGTTCGACGTTATCATTGACAAGCTGATGGGACTGGTGGGCGACTCCGTTATCGGCGTTACCGTTATGACAGCAGTCATCGCTCTGATCGGCCATCTGGACGGCGGCGGTGCTTCCACTTTCTGTATCGTAGTTCCTTCCATGCTTCCCGTTTACAAAAAGATGCATATGCGTCCTACTACCCTGCTCCGCATCGCAGTTCTTGCCATGGGCGTTCTGAACCTGATGCCCTGGGCAGGTCCCACCATGCGTGCCGCTTCCGTCCTTGGCATGGAAGCTTCCAAGCTCTGGGGAACTCTGCTTCCCATCCAGATCTTCGGTATCATCCTGGCTCTGGCCCACGCCGTACTGGCGGGCTTCCAGGAGCAGGCAAGAGGCGCAGGCCTTCACGGCAAGCTGGCTGAAGAAGAAGGCGCAGTGGATGTGGAAGACGCAGCTGCAGCAGCCCAGAAGAATGAACTGGCACGTCCCAAGCTTTTCATCTTCAACATCATCCTGACTCTGGCTGTTATCGCAGCCCTGATCTGGGATGTATTCCCTTCCTACGTACCTTTCATGGTCGGTGTTGCCGTTGCCATCCTGGTCAACTATCCCGGACAGGCCATGCAGAAGAAGATCATCAACAGCCATGCCGGCCCCGCTCTGATGATGTGCTCCACTCTGATGGGTGCAGCCGTCCTCATGGGTATCCTGGTCAAGACCGTTACCACCGGCGACGGTGCTGAGATCCCCAGCGTTGTTTCCTGCATGTCCGGCATCATCGCATCCATCCTGCCTGCAGCTCTGGGCGCACACCTGCCTCTGGTCATCGGCATCCTGTCCGTACCGCTGGCACTGGCATTCGATACAGACTCCTACTTCTACGGCATGCTGCCCGTTATGATCGGTATCGGCGCCGAGTTCGGCATCGATCCTCTTCCGATCGCAGTTGCTATGGTCGTCTGCCGTAACTGCGCAACCTTTATCTCCCCCATGGTTCCTGCTACTCTGCTGGGCACAGGTCTTGCAGACGTCGATATCAAGGACCACATCAAGGCATCCTTCCTGTATGTATGGGGCTTCTCCATCATCTGCATGATCTTTGCCATCATCCTTGGCATTATGCCTTTCTGATAAACTGACATCAGGTCTTAAACCTCCTGTTTTGAACGGGGGGATCTTTCCGGAAGACAGGCCTGCCTGCATCTGCGGCCCCGCTTCTGCAGGGCAGGCCCCTCCGGGACCCAAAACAGAATATCGGATCATAAAAAGAGCCGTTCTGCCTTCTGGGCAGGACGGCTCTTTATGATGGGATGTTCTGTTCGTTTCGGTTCGAATATCTGGAACCACAGATGATTATCCGGATCAGTAATGGACCAGATCGGCGGCGGCCCGGATCTTTTTAAGGACCGGCTCCGCGGCATCGCTCTTAAAATAGGAAAGAGTGGTATCGGGGACCAGGCGGGAGAGGGTATCCCAGTCTCCCCTGCTTAAGCAGACCCGGACGGTGGAAGCGCTGATGGGCTTTCCGTCTGTGCCTTCTTCGGCCTTTCGGGGGATCACGACGCATTCGATGCCAGCCTCCGGCAGAGAGTTTACCATGACCTGGTTGTAGATCCCGGTGACCTGGCTGGCAGGCTCTTCCCCCACGAAGCGGCAGTTGATGGAAAGGGCCCCTGCGATCCTTGTAAAGACGGCCAGGTCCAGTCTGGCATGTCCGTCGATGACTGCAGCCTCGTCCTTCAGGAAGTAGGAAGGAAAAGTGGCCGAGGAGATGATATAGGGGCCGGAATCATGGTAGACTATGTTAGGCAGGTGGGCAGTGCCCTCCCTGACCAGTTTTTTGCGGACGTGGAAGGGGACCAGGCTTGCGTCCTCGCTGACCACAAAGATGTGGAGGAGGTCACAGGCCGCTGCGGCCTTTTCCGCCAGATACTGGTGGCCCAGGGTAAAGGGATTGGCGTTCATGACAATGGCCCCGATCTTTTTCCCCTGAGGGGAAAAGTCGGGTTTCTGGCTCAGAGTATCCCTTTTCAGGCTTTCCAGATAGGACTCAAAACCTCTGGACCGGTTCTCCATAAAGACCAGGGTCCCCTGGACTCTGGCGATCTCCTTAAAGCCCAGATCTCCGAAGAAGAGGGCGGAGCTGACCTTGGTATAGAGAAAGAGATGGAAATTGCCTCTTTCTGCCTGGTACTGGATCAGGTGGGAGATGACCTCGTTCAGGAGGCCTTCGCCCTGGTGGGCGGAGGAGACGGCAAAGCAGCGGAGGGTATTGCCGAAACAGGATCCGGTGGCGATGACGTTGTAATCCTCATCGTAGATGCCGCAGGTATAATCCAGGTTGCCGTCAAGACGGATCCCTTCCTGAAGGAGAAGGTCATTTACCTGCTTCATTCCGTAGGTATCGGAGGGCATGATCTGGGAAACACTGTAATCTGACATGGCTTGTTTCTTCCTTTGCTCTGACAGGTCCGGCGTTTTCTCAGGAAACCGAGAAACGGTAGCCTACGCCGCGGACGGTCTGTATATAAACAGGTTTCTGGGGATTGTCTTCAATCTTGTTGCGGAGACGGTTGATATAGACCATAATGGCATTGTTGTCTACGATAATGGTATTGTCCCATACATGCTCGTAGATCATATCCTTGGTAAAGACCCGCTCCGGATTCTGCATGAAGAGAAGCATCATGCTGTTTTCCTTGGAGGAAAGATCTATCAGCTGGTCATTTTTATAAAAGCGCAGAGTGGTGGTATCGTATTTAAAGCAGCCTCTGGTGATAACGGAAGAGGTACTGCCTGCCTGCAGGCTGTTGCGGCGGATCAGGGCAATGACCTTGGCGCCCAGGACCACGGGACGGAAGGGCTTTGTGATATAATCGTCCGCTCCCACCGACAGGCCGTAGAGGGCGTCGTAGTCCTCGTTGCGGCCGCTGATGATAATGATGGGGGTAACATTGCCTTCGCTTCTGGTCTTTTTGATGACTTCGAAGCCGTCTATATCCCCCATGTTGATATCCAGCAGGATCACCTGATAGTGGCCGCGGCGGATCATATCCAGGGCCTGGCGGCCGTCCGAGGCGATATCCGCTTCCAGATGATTGCTGTTCATGACTTTTTCCAGCATCTTCTGGATTGCCGGATCGTCGTCTACGATTAATACTTTATCTGCCATTTTTCGATTTCTTACCTGCAAAGATCAAAGTTTACTTTCGAAAATCATTATACTATAACACCTGGAAAGGGTCAAAGACGATGGGAAAGAAAAAGACCGGGAACGATTACAGACTGCAGCTGGCCGGACTGACCGGCATAGGGATCATCCTTCTGTGCATTCTGGGCTTTATGGGAGGAGAGACCTGGATTCAGTACCGGGAAGCTCTGATCAATGCCCAGAAGGCCCAGATGCTGCTGACGGTGGAGACTCTCTCCAGGGATATGAGCGATGCTCTGGAGGACAAGGCAGCTGACCTGGCTGCTCTGTCCAGGATCGTAGATAAACTGGATATCACTGTCAGGGCCAGGCTGTATACGGATTTTCTCGATACCCGAAGCGACTATGTGGACAACCTGATCGAAACGGACCCCGAAGGAAGCCGAGTGTGGTCCTATACTGAAGAGGAATTTACGGAAAGCTACAGCACGTATCATATAGACGCTGAAACCCGTTTTGAAGAGGTCATGAACAGCCAGGGAGAGATCCGCCTTCTTCTGACCCGGGAATTTTCCGGCGGCAGTATCTGTATGGTACTGGATGCGGCGACTTATTTCGAGAGGATCTCGGGTGTCACCATAGGGACCAACGGATACTTTCTGGTCAAAGACCAGGACGGCATCATCCTCATGTATCCTACGGAGAACCAGCTGGGCCTGGACGTGATCGAGGGCAGGAAGGAACTCTTTCCGGAGGCGGATCTGACCAGCCTGGAGGAGATGCTCAAGGACCAGGAGGCAGGCAATACCGATACGGCGGAATATTATTCCTACTGGTGGTCGGATCCTGCCCTGCCCAGAGTGCGGAAGATCGCGGCCTATGCCCCGGTCCGGCTCATGGACGGATTTCTCATTATTTCGGCGGTCATGGACTATTCTGATATATATGATCCCATCCTGGGAGGCTTCCGGGGAATTATCGGCATCATGTCCCTGGCGGGACTCATTATCCCTACCGTGCTGGTCATCTGGCTGCTCCTGCTGCGTCAGAGCCGCAGGGACCAGGAGGAGATCCATTATCTGAGAGATCTCAACAAGGTCCTGGAGGAGACCCAGAGAACAGAGGAGGCCCTGGAGCAGAAGCAGCGCCTGCAGATCATGGGGGCGGTCACGGGCGGCATTGCCCATGAGTTCAACAACCTCCTGACCCCCATCATGGGCTATGCGGACATGCTGATGCTGGAACTGCCGGAGGATTCCGAAGCCTACGACAATGCCAGAGAGATCTTTTCCGCTTCGGAAAAGGCCAGAGACATCATCCGACAGATCTCCCAGATGTCCAGAAAGAACATGGAGACCACCTATCATTACATAGACGGCCAGGAATTTCTTACAAGGTGTCTTAAGATGATCCGGTCCATGACACCGGCCAATGTCCAGATCGAAGAGGATATAAGCCTTGGCGGAGCAGGATTTCTGGGCAACAAGACCCAGATGAGCCAGGTCATGCTGAACCTGACCCTGAATGCTTTCCAGGCCATAGGCAGGGAGTCCGGCGGAATTGTCCGGGTGGAAGGCAGACAGGTGTCAAGGGAGAATCTGCAGCGCCGGGGACTGGATACCAACGGGATCTGGGAGAACTACATCCGGATCCGGGTCATAGACAACGGCTGCGGCATGGATAAGATGACCATGGAACAGATTTTTACCCCTTTCTTCACTACAAGAGAAAACGGAACCGGCTTCGGCCTGGCCATCGCAGAATCCATGATCACATCCCACAGAGGCTATATTACGGTGGACAGCACACCGGGCAGGGGATCTGTCTTCACGGTGTATCTGCCGGCTGCCAAAAAAGCGGACGAAGAGCGCCTGCACTCGGCGGCGGCCTGGGGCTATGAGGAGGGCAGCCATAAGATCCTGGTGGTGGACGACAACGTGAAGATCCTCCAGGAGCTGGCCGGGGAATTCGGCAAGATCGGGGTCAATGTCAAGACCTGCGTGAATACCGCTGAGGCGGAGGAGCAGCTTTCGCGCCACCTCTATCAGGTCCTTCTGATCGACAACGAGCTGTCCAGGGCCGGCGGAGACAATACCGGCATCGACTTTGCAATGTCCATAAGGGAGAAGTATAATGGACTTCTGATCATCGTTATGGCGGACAAGATCCGCAAGGAGATCGTGGAGGCCAGGCAGGAGGGCATTATCAACGCCTATCTGGAAAAGCCCGTCTCGGTCCAGGAACTTCTGGAGACCATGCAGAATACATCATCAGACCTGATTTAGGGCCCGGGAGGTTGCAATGAATCTGACAAAAATGATCGAGGGAAAAAGAGTGGAGCTGCCGGCCATGCTGGACGCCAGGGAGCGGAGAGCCTTTATCCAGATGCAGCTGATCCGGAAGTATAAAAAAACTCTGATCTCCTTTACGCTGAATATAGCGGGACCGGTAAAGGTCTTTCCTTTAAGCGTCCGTACCTTCGAGGAGGGGCTGGGGCTGATCCGGATCTGCTGCAGAGAATACGGGATCCCCATCCTGTGCGAGGAGATCCTGCGGGAATATACGGGCTGTGAAGCCTTTCTGGCCGCGGACGCGGATCCCTCCTACGTAAAGAAGGTGCTTACCTCCCTGGAGGACGACCATTCTCTGGGAAGGCTCTTTGACATCGATATCATCCGCCCTGACCTGTCCAAGGTCTCCAGAAAGGAGCTGGGAAAGGAAGAGCGCGCCTGCCTGATCTGCGGAGGGCCTGCCTTTATCTGCGCCGGAAGGCGCCTCCACAGCGTGGAGGAGCTGCAGGAGCGGACGGTCCAGATCATGTGGGACTACTTTGCCTTCCGTTTCGCGGACGATACGGCCATGACGGCCTGCAGGGCCCTGCTCTATGAAGTCATGGCAACGCCAAAGCCCGGCCTGGTGGACAGGGACAATACCGGCGCCCATGACGACATGGATATCTTCACCTTCGAGACCTCCGCCCTGGCCCTTCTTCCCTATTTCCGCCGCTTTGTCTCCTACGGGATCGAACAGGCGGGAAAAGAAGCAGAGGACCTGCTTGCAGGGATCCGGAGCGTGGGAAGGGAAGCGGACCTGGCCATGCTGAGAGCCACCGGCGGGATCAACACCCACAAGGGAGCTATCTTTTCGGTGGGGATCCTGTGCGTGGCCCTGGGCTGGCTCTACGGCAGGGACCTTCCCATGGAGGATGAAAGGATCCGGGATACCTGCAGAAGGATCGGCAGTCCTGTCATGAAGGAACTGACGGATCTTAAGGAAAGCCGGGAAGGCGAAAGAAAGCTTACCCACGGGGAAGAGCTTTATCTGAAATACGGCATCGGGGGCGTCCGCATGGAAACGGCCCTGGGCTATCCGGCCCTGTTTGATACGGCCCTGCCGGAACTGAGACGCCTTGTATCTCACGGATATTCCCTGAACGACGCAGGGGTCCTGACTCTTATGAAGATCCTGGCGGAGACGGACGATACCAGTCTGATCAGCCGCTGCGGCTATGAAAAGGCCTGTGCCTACCGGAAAAAGGCCGGGGAGCTGGCGGCAGAGGGGCTGGAAAGGAAGGACTACGGGAGGATCCTGCGGGATCTGGACCGGGAGATGACAGAGGACCATGCCTCTCCCGGCGGCAGCGCAGACCTCCTCGCCATGACCTATTTCCTCTATTTCATGGAGACCGGCAGGGTGCCTTCCACAGTGAAGTAAAGAAAAAAGAAGGAGGCCTTCATGCCCAGAAAGAATAACCGCAATACCAGGGGCAGGATCATCTCCGCCGCCTGGAAGCTTTTCTACGAGAACGGCTACGAAGAGACCACCATAGAGGACATTGTCTTTGAGTCCCAGACCTCCAGAGGCTCCTTTTATCATTATTTCGAGGGAAAGGACGCCCTTCTGGGGACCCTGGCCTATGTCTTCGATGAAAAATATGAGGAGCTCCAGGACCAGCTGGATCCGGACCAGGATGCCCTGCAGCAGCTGGTCCGCTTAAATCATGACCTTTTTCACATGATCGAGGAGTCTATTTCCAGAGACCTGCTGACAAGACTCCTTTCCACCCAGCTTCTGGCCCAGGGGGAAAAGCACCTGCTGGACCGCAACAGGACCTATTTCCGTCTGCTGCGCAGGATCATCCTGGAAGGACAGAAAAAAGGGCAGCTGAGGAAGGATCTGACCGTCAATGAGATCACCAAGGCCTACGCCCTCTGGGAAAGGGCTCTTCTGTACGACTGGTGCCTGTGCGGCGGGGAATACTCCCTGGTGTCCTATACGGACAGGGTCACCCCCCTTTTCCTTCAGAGCTACCGTCCCGAAGGAAAGGGAAAAGAAGAGAATGCCGGACGGGATGTTAAATAACATCAAGATGCATATCGTCTGAATGTTGTGAATGTTATTACAAAATTCAGATTTGCGTTTCGACAGATGTACAGCATCAAAACGGCTTAAATAAAAGAAAATATTGGGTTTTTAGGAAACGGAGTACAGAATCCATTCTGTACTCCGTTCTGTATTTTATTCTGGTTAATAGTGTGATATAATGCGCCGGTATGATGTATTTCATACCATATGAAAGGAGAGATTATCATGACAACAGCACAGGTACTGATCATTGCAACCATTATTGCCTATCTGTTCGGCATGCTGCTGATCGGTTTCATCTTCAACCGTCAGGGCGCAGCGGACACCCAGGACGGCTTCTATATCGGCGGAAGAAAGCTGGGCCCTCTGGTCACGGCCATGAGCGCGGAGGCCTCCGACATGAGCTCCTATCTGCTGATGGGCCTGCCGGGCCTGGCCTATATCGCAGGTCTGGCCGAGGTCTCATGGACGGCCATAGGTCTTGCCGTGGGCACCTACCTCAACTTCCTCTTTGTCTCCAGAAAGCTGCGCAGGTATTCCGCCAGGATCGGCGCCTATACCATCCCCGATTTCTTTTCCAGAAGATATGAAGATAAAAACCATGTCCTGTCTCTTCTGGCTGCCCTGATCATCATTATCTTCTTCGTTCCCTATACCGCTTCGGGCTTCAAGGCCGTTGGGACCCTTTTCAACAGCCTCTTCGGCGTGGAATATCATATCGCCATGGCCTTCGGCGCGGTCATCATCGTGGCCTACACCACCATGGGCGGCTTTATGGCAGTTTCCACCACCGACCTGGTCCAGTCCATCTTTATGACCATCGCCCTGATCGTGATCGTATTCTTCGGTATCGAAAAAGCCGGCGGCATGGGCGTCGTGGTAGAAAACGCGAAGGCTCTTCCGGGTTACTTAAGCCTGACCCAGGGCTATGACTGGGCATCGGGATCAGCCGGTTCCTTCGGACTTTTCAGCATTGTCTCCACACTGGCCTGGGGCCTGGGCTACTTTGGCATGCCTCACATCCTGCTCCGTTTTATGGCCATCCGTGACGAAGAGGAGCTGGTCCTTTCCAGAAGGATCGCTTCCATCTGGTGTGTGCTCTCCATGGGCATCGCCGTCTTCATCGGTGTGATCGGCTATTCCGTATCAAAGTCGGGCGCCATCCCCATGCTGGAGAACAGCTCCGATTCCGAGACGGTCATTATTCAGATGGCCAACCTGATGAGCGAGCACGGCTTCCTCTTTGCCATCCTGGCCGGCATCATCCTGGCCGGCATCCTGGCCGCTACCATGTCCACGGCGGATTCCCAGCTGCTGGCGGCAGCTTCCTCCGTGTCCCAGGACCTGATCCAGGAATTTTTCGGCATCAAGCTGAGCCAGAGGGCTACCATGATCGCCGCCAGAGTCACCGTTCTCTGCATCGCGGCCATCGCCATCGTTCTGGCCTGGAATCCCAACTCCTCGGTCTTCCGGGTGGTATCCTTTGCCTGGGCGGGCTTCGGCGCGGCCTTCGGTCCCACCATGCTGCTGGCCCTCTTCTGGAAGAGGTCCAACCGCCAGGGCGCCATCGCCGGCATCGCCGTCGGCGGCATCATGGTCTTCGTATGGAAGTTCGTCATTGCGCCCATGGGCGGCGTTCTTGCCATCTATGAGCTGCTTCCTGCTTTCCTGTTCGGCCTTGCCGCCAACGTGATCGTAAGCCTTGTGACCCCTGCTCCTTCCGGCAGCATCGGGAAGATCTTTGATGAGGTCTCTGCCTGATTTTGTTCGTTTGTCTCCGTCTTTCGCGGGGCGGAGAGTTTCGATAACAGTTTCTTCCGGGAAAGGACCGCTTCCTTATGGGGGCGGTCCTTTCTGCATCCGGACTGCCTGACAGGCATCAGGCTGATATCTGCCGGCTCTTTTGCCTGCCGGCAAGATCTCTCCTTGCCTTTTGGAGGAAAGCATTGTAGACTAAAGCAGCGCATTCCGGAAGAGGCCCGAAAAGACTGGCCTGCAGCGCGGAAGGCTATGGAAACATCACTCCGGACGACAGTCCCGGAGCATGCATATATAATAAGTAGAAACCTGACCGGTTTCGGGAATGAGAGGTCGCTATGTGGGTCGCTGACAAATGGCAGGACTATGAGGTGCTGGATACGTCCGGCGGTGAAAAGCTGGAGAGATGGGGAGAGTACAGACTGATCCGTCCGGATCCCCAGGTCATCTGGGATACTCCGAAAGGCAGACAGTGGAGAAAGCCCAACGGCCACTACCACCGCAGCAGCAAGGGCGGCGGAGAGTGGGAATTCTTTGACCTGCCCGAGGAATGGACCATTTCCTACAGGGAGCTGACCTTCCACTTAAAGCCCTTCAGCTTCAAGCATACAGGACTCTTTCCCGAGCAGGCCGTCAACTGGGACTGGTGCGCAGGCCTCATCGGCAGGGCAGTCTCGGAAGGGCGCAGCGTAAAGGTCCTCAATCTCTTTGCCTATACCGGCGGTGCCACGGTATCCGCGGCAGCGGCGGGAGCCTCCGTGACCCATGTGGACGCTTCCAAAGGCATGGTGGGCTGGGCCAGGGAAAACGCGGCTTCCTCCGGTCTTTCGGATGCCTCCATCCGCTGGCTGGTGGATGACTGCGGCAAGTTCGTGGAGAGGGAGATCCGCAGGGGCAATACCTATGACGCCATCATCATGGATCCGCCTTCCTACGGAAGGGGACCCAAGGGCGAGATCTGGAAGATGGAGACCAGCATCTATCCCTTCATATTAAAATGCAGGGAGCTCCTGTCCGAAGATCCCCTCTTCTTCCTGATCAATTCCTATACCACCGGCCTGCAGCCCGCCGTTCTTTCCTATATGCTCCATACGGCCATCGACCCCATCCGGAAAGGAAAGGTGGAGGCGGACGAAGTGGGGCTGCCTGTTTCCGGAAACGGACTGGTCCTTCCCTGTGGCGCCGCCGGCAGGTGGATAGGTCAGCACTATATCTAGAAGGGGCACATACAAGATGTTGTACCCTTCGGGCCCCGGGGCAGGATATCTGTCCTGAGGGAAAGATGCTTAGAAAAATTCGTCATTCTCACGAATTTTCAGTCATATTTTTGTGAAAAACTTTTAAAATAATGCTTGCAAAACCGGCAGACATCCTGTAAACTATCATTTGCTGTGACATGATAGCTGTGAAGCGTGAGGTTGCCCGAGCGATCGGGGTTTTCCGTGGAGCGAATGTCTGGGGCCATGAGCCCGCAATCTGACGACAAGTCACTGTACCAGAGAAAGTCTGCCGGTAAGAGCAGAAACAACGTGTGAGAATCGTGATGTGCAAATATCGCGAAACGCACGGCAACGTGTACAGTCGCCACTTGTCGTACTAAAGTAAAAGTACGAAGAGAGGAGACTTTTTTTATGGCAAATCAGGTTATGAGAATCACACTCAAGGCGTATGATCATCAGCTTATCGATGCGTCTGCCAAGAAGATCATCGAGACAGTCAAGAAGACTGGCTCTCAGGTGTCCGGACCGGTTCCGCTTCCCACAAAGAAGGAAGTCGTTACCATCCTCCGCGCTGTTCACAAGTATAAGGACAGCCGTGAGCAGTTCGAGCAGAGAACACACAAGAGACTGATCGACATCATCACACCTACCCAGAAGACTGTAGATGCTCTGCAGCGTCTGGAAATGCCCGCCGGTGTCTACATCGACATCAAGATGAAAAACAAGTAATCGCTTCGCGCTTACATGTTCAGACCCTCGCCTGAGGCTCGGGTCTGCAGATAGTTCGGAAGAACTTCCTTATATAAAGGGCATTTAAATGAGATAACATCTGCTAAATGCAGTTGTTCATAACAAAACCTCTACTAGTATGACATCCCCCGGACACCTCGGTCCGGAGAGAGGCAGAGAGCGCCGGATCCGGTCAGACAGCAGGCCGGCTTCGGAAAAACAGGGAAAGATGCCAGTTCCACAAGGCCCATGCTGATGTCCGCTGTAGAAAAACCGAAGACACCGCAGATGCAGGACTTCACTTATGACCTCCCGGAAGGGCGGTCCACTAAGAGCCGCGAAGGAGCGGCGGAAAGAGGTAAAAATGAAGAAAGCGATTTTAGCAACAAAAATCGGTATGACACAGGTCTTCAAAGAAGATGGTACTGTAGTACCCGTAACTGTCCTTGAGGCAGGCCCCTGTGTTGTTACCCAGGTCAAGACTGTAGACAACGACGGCTACGAAGCTGTTCAGGTTGGCTACGGCGAAGCAAAGGAAAGAATCACCACCAAGGATAAGACCGGCAGGAAGGTCGTTGCCCACCAGCACGGTGTAGGCAGGGCTATGCAGGGTCATTTCAAAAAGGCCGGTGTTTCCGTGAAAAAGCATGTACAGGAGTTCCGTTTTGAGAACGCTGCCGATTACAAGCTCGGCGACGAGATCAAGGCTGACATCTTTGCAGAAGGCGACAAGATCGATGTTACCGCTGTAACCAAGGGCAAAGGCTTCCAGGGCGCCATCAAGCGTCACGGCCAGCACAGAGGTCCCATGAAGCACGGTTCCAAGTATCATCGTCATGCAGGCTCCAACGGCTCTTCATCCGATCCGTCCAGAGTCTTCAAGGGCAAGCACATGCCTGGTCATATGGGCGCTGTGCAGGTGACCATCCAGAACCTTGAGGTAGTCAGGGTCGATGCAGAGAAGAATCTTCTTCTTGTCAAGGGCGCAGTTCCCGGACCGAAGAAGGGCCTGATCACTGTCAAAGAGACAACCAAGGCAGAAGCATAACGGAAAGGAGGACCACACATAAATGGCAAACGTATCTGTTTTAAATATGGAAGGTGTTGAAGTCGGCACAATCGACTTAAACGATGCGGTCTTTGGCGTAGACGTTAATGAACATCTGCTTCACATGGCTGTTGTTCAGCAGCTTGCAAATAACCGTCAGGGCACACAGAGTGCAAAGACCCGCGGCCAGGTTTCCGGCGGCGGCAGAAAGCCCTACAGACAGAAGGGTACCGGTCATGCAAGACAGGGTTCCACCAGATCTCCTCAGTTCACAGGCGGCGGCGTCGTATTCGCACCCCAGCCCCGTGACTACTCCTTCAAGCTGAACAAGAAGGAAAAGAGAGCAGCTCTGAAGTCCGCTCTGACAGACCGCGTACAGAACGGCAAGGTTATCGTTCTCGATGAGCTGAAGCTTGATGAGATCAAGACCAAAGAGATGGTCAGAGTTCTCGGCAATATCAAAGCTGCAGAAAAGGCTCTGGTCGTTACAGCTGATAAGGACGAGACAGTGGTCAAGTCCGCAAGAAACCTTGCTAAGGTAGTGACAACCACAACATCACAGCTGAATGTCTATGATGTTATGAACGCACAGACAGTCGTCCTGACAAAGGATGCTGTTGCGAAGATCGAGGAGGTATACGCATAATGGCAACTCTCGAATATTATGACATCATTTTAAAGCCTGTCATTACTGAGAAGAGTATGGAGGCTATGGGCGAGAAGAAGTATGTCTTCCTCGTACATCCGGACGCAAATAAGTTCCAGATCAAGACTGCTGTTGAGAGACTCTTTGACGGCGTCAAAGTTGCTCGCGTCAACACACTGAACATCAGAGGCAAGAAGAAGAGAAGAGGCATGACAGTCGGCAGAACTGCCAAGACCAAGAAGGCATACGTTTTCCTTACTGAGGACAGCAAGGACATCGAGATCTTCTCCGGACTTTGATCCTGATGAATACGGCACAGCAGTCATTTAAATGCGGTGCAAAGAATTAAAAAGAAACATGAAGAGGAGAACTAATCATGGGAATTAAGAAGTATACCGCTTATACCCCGTCCAGAAGAAATATGACTGGTTCTGACTTTGCAGAAGTTACCAAGAAGACTCCTGAGAAGTCTCTGGTTGTTTCCCTGAAGAAAAACGCAGGTCGTAATAACCAGGGTAAGATCACTGTCAGACACCACGGCGGCGGCAACAGAAGAAAATACAGACTCGTAGATTTCAGAAGACTGAAAGACGGCGTTCCCGCAAAGGTCATCGGCGTTGAGTACGATCCCAACAGAACAGCAAACATCGCTCTGATCGTTTATGCTGACGGAACAAAGTCCTATATCCTGGCTCCTCAGGGCCTGACAGACGGCATGACCGTTATGAACGGTCCCGAAGCCGAAATCAGAACAGGCAACTGCCTGCCCCTGACCCAGATCCCCGTTGGTACCCTGGTACACAACGTTGAGCTGTATCCCGGCAAGGGCGGCCAGATGGTCAGAGCAGCCGGCACAGCTGCACAGGTCATGGCTAAAGAAGGCAAGTACATCACACTTCGTCTTCCTTCCGGTGAGATGAGAATGGTTCCCAAGGACTGCAGAGCAACCGTCGGCGTTCTTGGCAACATCGATCACAACCTGATCAACTATGGTAAAGCAGGACGCAAGCGCCACATGGGTATCCGTCCTACCGTCAGAGGTTCCGTCATGAACCCCAACGATCACCCTCACGGTGGTGGTGAAGGTAAGGCACCTATCGGACGTCCCGGCCCGAGCACTCCTTGGGGCAAGCCCGCTCTTGGTTACAAGACACGCAGGAAGAAAGCTTCCGATAAGCTGATTGTAAGAAGACGCAGCGGCAAGAAGAAATAATTAAGGAGGAAAAACCATGGCAAGATCATTAAAGAAAGGCCCTTTTATTGACGAGAGCCTTAGAAAGAAAGTTGATGCTATGAACGCATCCGGCGACAAGTCTGTTATCAAGACATGGTCCCGCCGTTCCACAATTTTCCCGTCCTTCGTAGGTCATACTTTTGCTGTCCATGACGGACGCAAGCATGTTCCGGTCTACGTTACAGAAGATATGGTTGGCCACAAGCTTGGTGAGTTTGTTATGACCAGGACCTACAGAGGCCACGCCGGCAACAATAAAGACGAGAGAAGGAGCAGGTAAGTTAAACCCTGCGTGTACAGAACACTTGAAAGGAGGACGGATCTATGGCAAACGGACATAGAACCCAAATCAAGAGAGAAAGAAATGCACAGAAGGATACAAGACCTTCTGCAAAGCTTTCCTACGCAAGAATTCCTGTTCAGAAAGCCTGCTTCGTAATGGATGCGATCAGAGGCAAGAGCGTCACAGAGGCACAGGGTATTCTTACATATAACAACAGATACGCTTCAGAAGTTATCCTTAAGTTACTCAACTCCGCAGCAGCCAATGCTGCCAACAACCAGGGACTGAACGCTGACAACCTTTACATTGCAGAGTGCTACGCATTTGACGGCCCTACAATGAAGAGGATCAGACCCAGAGCACAGGGCAGAGCCTACAGAATCCTGAAGAGAATGAGCAATCTTAAGATCGTTCTTGATGAGAAGAAGTGATAACAGAAAGGAGCCTTAAATGGGACAGAAAGTTAATCCTCACGGCCTGAGAGTTGGCGTTATCAAAGACTGGGATTCCAGATGGTACGCTGGAGCAGATTTCTCAGACCTTCTGGTTGAAGATTACAACATCAGAAAATATCTGAAGAAGAAATTATTCAATGCCGGCGTTTCCAAGATCGAGATCGAAAGAGCATCCGGCAGAGTCAGAGTGATCGTTTACGCAGCCAAGCCCGGCGTCATCATCGGCAAGGGCGGTGCTGAGATCGAAGTCACAAGGAACCAGCTGGCCAAGATGACCGGCAAGAAGGTCCTTCTTGACATCAAGGAGATCAAGCGCCCCGACAAGGATGCACAGCTGGTAGCAGAGAACATCGCTCAGCAGCTTGAGAACCGTGTAACATTCCGCCGCGCCATGAAGTCTGCCATGAGCAGAACCATGAAGTCCGGCGCTCTCGGTATTAAGACAGCATGCAGCGGCCGTCTCGGCGGTGCTGATATCGCTCGTACAGAAAGCTACTCCGAAGGAACCATCCCGCTTCAGACACTTCGTGCTGACATCGACTATGGTTTCGCAGAAGCTGACACCACCTACGGTAAGGTCGGCGTCAAGGTCTGGATCTACAAGGGCGAAGTACTTCCTGCAAAAAATACTGAGAAAGCAGCCAAGGCTGCAGAATAATTAAGGAAGGGAGCAATCAACTATGTTAATGCCTAAAAGAGTTAAATATCGTAAACAGTTCCGCGGCAGCATGGCAGGCACACCTTCCAGAGGAACCAAGATCACTTATGGTGAATATGGTCTTGTATGCCTGGATCCTGTTTGGATCAAGTCCAACCAGATCGAGGCAGCCCGTGTCGCTATGACTCGTTACATTAAGAGAGGCGGTAAGGTCTGGATCAAGATCTTCCC
>DETN01000022.1:17661-23538 GCA_002362155.1 Lachnospiraceae bacterium UBA3287
GATCAAGATCTTCCCCGACAAGCCTGTAACCAAGAAGCCTGCCGAAGTCCGTATGGGTTCCGGTAAGGGCGCAGTCGAGTACTGGGTAGCCGTTGTTAAGCCCGGCAGAGTCATGTTTGAGATCGCTGGCGTACCTGAAGCAACAGCAAAAGAAGCACTCCGTCTTGCAGCGAACAAGCTTCCCTGCAGATGCAAGATTGCTTCCAAGGCTGATTTGGAGGGCAGTGCAGAATGAAAAGTAAGACTTATTTAGAAGAACTCAACAGCAAATCCGTGGAAGAACTGGCAAACGAGCTGGTATCCGCGAAGAAAGAACTCTTTAATCTGAGATTCCAGAACGCAACTAACCAGCTGCAGAACACTGCAAGGATCAGAGAAGTCCGCAGGAACATCGCCCGCATTCAGACCGCTCTGAGCAGCAAGGCAGAGTGAGCCGGGATCTTACGGAAAGGAGAATAATCGTGGAAAGAAATCTTAGAAAAGTCCGTATCGGCAAAGTCGTCAGCAATAAGATGGATAAGACGATTGTTGTTGCGATCGAGGACCATGTCAAACATCCTGTGATCGGCAAGATCGTAAAGAGAACCTACAAGCTGACTGCACATGATGAAAACAATGAATGCGGCGTAGGCGATACCGTAAGAGTTATGGAAACAAGACCTCTGTCCAAGACAAAGAGATGGAGACTGGTCAACGTAGTAGAAAAGGCTCGCTAATCCGGTTTAAGTTGCCAGGCACCTGTTTCAGGTGCCGGGGCAAGAGCCGCATAGAGAAAGGAATTTAACTATGATTCAACAGGAAAGCAGACTCAGGGTCGCTGACAATACCGGTGCCAAAGAACTGCTGTGCATCAGAGTTTGCGGTGGTTCCACAAGAAGATATGCCAGAATCGGTGACACCATCATCGCGACCGTTAAAGAAGCAACACCCGGCGGCGTAGTCAAGAAGGGCGACGTTGTCAAGGCAGTTGTTGTTCGTACAGTGAATACAACACGCAGAAAAGACGGCTCCTACATCAGATTCGATGAGAACGCAGCTGTCGTTATTAAAGATGACCTGACCCCTGTAGGAACACGTATCTTTGGACCTGTGGCAAGAGAACTTCGTGAGAAGAAATTCATGAAGATCCTTTCCCTGGCTCCGGAAGTATTATAAGGAGGAAGGCACAATGGCAACAAGCAAGATCAAAATCGGCGACACTGTCAGAGTGATCGCAGGCAAGAGCAAAGGCGCTGAAGGCAAAGTCATCGCTGTCGACAAGAAGAACGGCAGAGTCAAAGTCGAAGGTGCCAACATGGTTACTAAGCACGTTAAGCCTTCCATGACCAACCAGAACGGCGGTATCGTTCAGCAGGAAGCTGCTCTGGATATCTCCAATGTTATGCTGGTCGTTGACGGACAGACAACACGTGTCGGTTTCAAGGTCGAGGACGGCAAGAAGGTCCGCGTCGCCAAGAAGTCCGGCAAGGTCATTGACTGATAACGGAAAGGAGCGTATAACGTGAGTTCTAGACTGAAAGAACAGTATAATGGCGAAATTCGTGAAGCCATGACAAAGAAGTTCGGATATAAGAACGTAATGGAAATTCCGAAGCTTGACAAGATCACGATCAATATGGCGATCGGTGAAGCAAGAGAGAACGAAAAGGTTCTTGATTCTGCCATCAAGGATCTGGAGATCATCACCGGACAGAAGGCCGTCAAGACCAAGGCCAAGAAGTCCGTTGCTAACTTCAAGATCAGAGAAGGCATGCCGATCGGCTGCAAGGTCACCCTTCGCGGCGACAGAATGTATGAGTTCCTTGACAGACTGGTCAACCTGGCACTCCCCCGTGTCCGTGACTTCCGTGGTGTCAACCCCAACTCCTTCGACGGAAGAGGCAACTACGCACTTGGTATCAAGGAGCAGCTGATCTTCCCTGAAATCGAGTATGACAAGGTCGACAAGGTCAGAGGTATGGATATCATCTTTACCACTACCGCCAAGACAGACGAAGAGGCCCGTGAACTGCTCAGACTGTTCAATATGCCCTTCGCAAAACAGTAATTGACTGCTATAGGAGGTTGACATGGCAAAAACATCCATGAAGATGAAACAGCAGGCAAAGCCGAAGTTCTCTACAAGAGCTTATACTCGCTGCAAGATCTGCGGCCGCCCGCATTCTGTATTAAAGAAATATGGTATCTGCAGAATCTGCTTCCGTGAACTGGCATACGCTGGCCAGATCCCCGGAGTTAAGAAGGCATCCTGGTAAGAAAAAGCCTGATCACAGGCTGCCAGAGAAATCATCGCTGGTGACGGTCTGAGTTCGGGACAGACCGCCAGGTGGCGAAAAGAGCTCTGTAAACAGAAGCTCCGAATTATTAATGGAGGATAAATAAAAAAATGACTATGAGTGATCCTATTGCAGATATGCTCACACGTATCCGCAACGCAAACACTGCAAAACATGATACAGTTGACGTTCCTTCTTCCAAGATCAAGCTTTCCATCGCTCAGATCCTGCTCGAGGAAGGTTATGTAAAGAAGGTCGACCTGGTCGACAACGGCTCCTTCAAGGACATCCGCATCACACTGAAGTATGGTGCTGACAAGAACGACCGTATCATCACAGGTCTGAAGAGAATCTCCAAGCCCGGTCTTCGCGTATATGCCGGCAAGAACGAGGTTCCGAAGGTACTCGATGGACTGGGAATCGCAATCCTGTCCACCAACCAGGGCGTCATCACAGACAAGAAGGCCCGCGAGCTGCAGGTCGGCGGCGAAGTTCTCGCATTCGTCTGGTAATTAAAGAACATAATTCATACTAAATTTTATTGGAGGTACGGGCATGTCACGTATAGGTAAAATGCCAATCGCTATTCCGGCGGGCGTTACCGTTGAAGTAGCAGAAAATAATAAAGTGACTGTTAAAGGACCCAAGGGCGAACTGACCAGGGTTCTGCCGTCTGAAATGACCATCAAGGTCGAAGACGGTCACGTTGTGGTAGAGAGACCCAACGACTTAAAGAGAGAGAAGTCCCTGCACGGACTGACAAGAAGTCTGCTCAACAATATGGTTACAGGTGTCAACGCAGGTTTCGAGAAGAAGCTGGAAGTCAACGGCGTTGGTTACAGAGCAGCAAAGAATGGTAATACACTGAATCTGACTCTTGGATATTCTCACCCGATCGACATGGTCGATCCTGAAGGCATCACCACTGAAGTTCAGGGCAATGTGATCATTGTCAAGGGTATTGATAAAGAACTTGTCGGACAGCATGCTGCCAACATCCGCGAGAAGAGAGCTCCCGAACCTTACAAGGGCAAGGGTATCAAGTATGCTGATGAAACTATCAGACGTAAGGTTGGTAAGACAGGTAAGAAATAAATAGGAGATTAGTGATGGTTAAGAAAGAGAATAGAAAAGCTATCCGCGAGAAAAAGCATGCTCGTCTTCGCAACCGAATCAGCGGAACTGCAGCAAGACCGCGCTTAGCCGTTTACAGAAGTAATAAACACATCTACGCTCAGATCATTGACGATGATGCTCAGACCACTCTGGCAGCAGCCGGCAGCGTCGAGAAGGAAATCAGGGATGCCCTGGACCACACCGACGACATCGCAGCAGCTGAAAAGGTTGGTGAAGTGATCGCCCAGAGAGCAGCTTCCAAGGGTATCACTGAGGTTGTCTTCGACAGAGGCGGATATATCTATCAGGGTAAGATCGCAGCTCTGGCTGAAGCAGCTCGTAAGGCTGGCCTGGATTTCTAAGGAGAGGAGAACACACATGAAACGTGATATGATTGATGCAAGTCAGATGGAACTGACCGAAAAGGTCGTAACCATCAAGCGTGTTACCAAGGTCGTCAAGGGCGGTCGTAACATGCGCTTCACGGCTCTGGTTGTCGTAGGCGACAGCAACGGACATGTTGGTGCAGGCCTCGGAAAAGCAACTGAAATCCCGGAAGCAATCCGTAAGGGTAAAGAAGATGCAGCTAAGAATCTGGTCAGCGTAGCTCTGGACGAAGTAGCAAGTATCTCTCATGATTTTATTGGCAAGTATGGTTCCGCACAGGTACTTCTGAAGAAGTCTCCTGATGGTACCGGTATCATCGCAGGTGGTCCTGCCCGTGTCGTTTGTGAACTTGCTGGTATCAAGAACATCCGTACAAAGTCTCTTGGTTCCAACAACAAGCAGAACGTAGTCCTTGCAACCATCAACGGCCTCAGCCAGCTGAAGGTTCCGGAAGAAGTTGCAGCAGCTCGCGGCAAATCAGTTGCGGATTTAAAGGGCTGAAAGGAGAGTAACAATGGCTGAAAACAAAATGCTGAAGATCACACTGATCAAGTCCACGATCGGTGCTGTTCCGAAGAACAGGAAGATCGTTAAATCCATGGGCTTCAAGAAACTGAACAGCTCTGTTATTTTACCTGACAACGCAGCTACCAGAGGACAGATCAGACTGATCTCCCACATGGTCAAGGTTGAAGAGCTGGACTAAGGAGGTAGAAGAATGGAATTATCTAACATCAGACCTGCTGCAGGTTCCAACGATACAAAATTCAGACGCGGCCGCGGCCATGCTTCCGGCAACGGCAAGACTGCTGGTTTTGGACACAAAGGTCAGAAGGCCCGTTCCGGCAGACCGAGAGCCGGTTTTGAAGGCGGCCAGATGCCTCTGTACAGAAGACTCCCCAAGAGAGGCTTCAAGAACTATAACAAGAAGAACATTGTTACCGTCGACGTCACAAAGCTTGAGAAGTTCGAGAATGGTGCTGTCGTTGATATCCAGGCTCTTCTGGATGCCGGCATCATCAGTGATGTGTACGATGGCGTAAAGGTCATCGGCAACGGTGAACTTACAAAGAAGCTGACTGTTAAGGTTGACGCTTTCAGCGCCGGCGCCAAGGAGAAGATCGAGTCCGTTGGCGGCACAGCTGAGATCGCTGAATAAACCCCAGGCTTTCAGTAAGGATGCAGGGGCCGCATAATTTGCAGCCCCTGTTGCCATATTCGAACGAAAGGTTAATTCTATGTTAGAATCGGTAAAAAATGTCTTCAAAGTCAAGGACATCAGACAGAAACTGCTTTTTACCTTTTTGATGATGGTCGTGATCCGTTTCGGATCCCAGCTCCCCGTTCCTGGTGTGGACAGAGAGTACTTTGCCTCCTGGTTCGCTGAGCAGGTTGGGGATTCCCTCGGCTTCCTCAATGCCTTCACAGGCGGTTCCTTCCTGAACATGTCTGTTCTGGCACTGAATATCACTCCCTACATCACTTCCTCCATTATCATCCAGCTGCTGACCATCGCCATTCCCAAGCTTGAGGAGATGCAGCGCGAGGGTGAGGAAGGCAGGAAGAAAATGACTGCCATTACCCGTTATCTGACAGTCGGTCTGGCTGTTATGGAAGGTCTGGCTATGTCCATCGGCTTCGGCCGCGGCGGCCTTCTGGAAGAGTACAACTTCATCAACGTTCTGATGGTAGTTGCCACTCTGACGGCCGGATCCGCCATCCTGATGTGGATCGGCGAGCAGATCACAGTCTACGGCGTAGGCAACGGTATCTCTATCGTCCTGACGATCAACATTGTTTCCAGAATGCCTCAGGATATCGTAAGTCTGTTCCAGCAGTTCGTTGTGGGACAGAAGGTCGCATACGGCGCCATCGCTGCTGTTGTGATCATTGCGGTCATCCTCGGCGTCACAGTCCTTGTCATTCTTCTCAACGATGCGGAGCGGAGGATCCCGGTCCAGTACGCACAGAAGATGCAGGGCAGAAGGCTGGTAGGTTCCGCCGGTTCCTTCCTTCCTCTGAAGGTCAACACCGCAGGCGTTATGCCTATCATCTTTGCTTCCTCCCTGATGCAGTTCCCCGGCATCGTTTCCCAGCT
>DETN01000108.1 GCA_002362155.1 Lachnospiraceae bacterium UBA3287
CTCAATCCTTCGTATCTGAATGAGACTGTCAGTGAGAGAATCATTAATATAATGAAAAGGATACGGCTGTAAATCATTTCCTGAACTGTCCTGGACGGATATGAAAGGAATGCTGCTGCCAATTAAAGATGCGGCATGCCATGGCTGCAACAGCCCCTTTTTCTTGCATTCAGGGAATGATTTTAGTATAGTATTGTCAGCAAAAGGGGGAAATACTGTATAGTACCCGAAAGGCAGATAAACATATGGAATATGTAAATGTAGCTCTGGATGCCATGGGCGGAGACAACGCTCCTGGAGAAATTGTTAAAGGTGCGGTAAATGCCGCAAAGAAAAAAGAACAGCTGAAGATCACCCTGGTGGGCAGGGAAGAGGATATAAAGAGAGAGCTTGATTCCTGCGGGGACTATCCTGCAGACCGGATCAGCATCTGTCACGCTTCCGAGATCATTGAAATGGGAGAGCCTCCGGTGGACGCCATCCGGAAGAAAAAGGACTCCTCCATCGTCAAGGGCCTCCGCCTCGTCAGAGACGGGGAGTGCGACGCATTTGTCACGGCCGGCTCCACCGGCGCGGCACTGGCCGGCGGCCAGCTGCTGGTTGGAAGGATCAATGGTATCGAGAGATCTCCCCTGGCTCCCATCATGCCTTCGGCAAAGGGTCCGGTCCTTCTGATCGACTGCGGCGCCAACATGGACCCCAAGCCTTCTCAGCTGGTCCAGTTCGCTCAGATGGGTTCCATCTATATGTCCAACATGACCGGGAATATCAATCCCAGAGTGGCCCTGCTGAACGTGGGAACCGAAGAAGAAAAGGGCAACGCCCTGGTTAAGGAGACATTCCCTCTCCTTAAGGAATGCAGAGGCATTAATTTTATCGGCAATATCGAGGCCAGAGACGTTCCTGCCGGGGTGGCGGACGTGGTGGTCTGCGACGCCTTTTCCGGCAACGTTCTCCTGAAGACCTACGAAGGCGTGGCTTCCGTCCTTCTGCACAGCATCAAGGACACCCTCATGTCTTCCCTGAAGACAAAGATCGGCGCTCTGCTGATCAAGGGGTCTCTGAAGTCCATGATGGGAAAATTCGACGCATCCAGATACGGCGGCGCGCCCATGCTGGGACTTAAGGGACTTGTGGTCAAGGCCCACGGAAATTCCAAGGCTGTTGAAATCGAGAATGCCTGTATTCAGTGCATCGACTTCAAGGAAAAGCGCGTAACGGAACAGTTCACTACCGGCGTGGATCTGAAAGAGCGTCAGGGCAAAAAGGCTGAGAACTGACAGGAGTTTACAAATTGAATTCACATAAATATTAAGGGGGGTTATTATGGATCAGGAATTCAAAAAACTTGTAGCAATCATTGTGGACGTACTGGGCGTATCGGAAGACGAGATCACTCCGGAAACAACTTTCACAGATGACCTGGGAGCAGATTCTCTGGACGTTGCCCAGATCATTATGGGAATCGAAGAAGAATTCGACCTGACAGTGGATACGGATTCCATCGAAAACATCGTGACCGTCGGTCAGGCTCTGGATCTGATCAAGGCAGCAGTTGAAGGCGCCTGATTCTTATTGGAGTTTTTAAATCTGTTATGTCTGGCAGCGGGGAGTTTCTCCCTGCTGCCGTCTTTTCATGAAATCCGGCAGGAGAAAACCCCTCAGGTTTCCCTGCATGAGAGGAAGTATCATAAATGCAGCAGCCGTCTTTATCAAGTCTTGAACATACCATAGGGTATCGATTCAAGAACCGGTATCTGCTGGAATGCGCACTGACCCATTCCTCATTTGCCAACGAACAGAAAATACATAAATACAGTGACTATGAACGTCTGGAATTTCTGGGAGATGCTGTACTGGAAATGATTTCCAGCGCTTTTTTATTTCATAAATATCCCGACATGAAGGAGGGACGCCTGTCCAAGCTGAGAGCTTCCCTGGTCTGTGAAGCGGCATTGTCTGCCTGTGCAAGAGACCTGGGCCTTTCCGAATACATCCGGTTTGGAAAGGGCGCCGAAGCAGCAGGGGCAAGGAACAAGGACACTATCCTCTGCGACGTGACGGAAGCCCTGATCGGCGCCATGTATCTGGACTCTGATGACATCCCCACTGTCCGGAAATTTGTCGTTGAAAATATCCTGAACGATATCGATCATAAGCAGTACTTTTATGACGGTAAATCCATACTCCAGGAAGAAGTCCAGAGACAGGGACAGACAATCCGCTACGAGATCCTGGAAAAGATCGGCCCCGAGCACCAGGCAGAGTATGTCGTAGGACTTTATATTGATGAGATCCTGGTAACAAAAGGAAGAGGAACCTCCAAAAAGGCAGCGGAACAGGAAGCGGCCTACCAGTATCTGACATCCCGTCATAAGACCTGAACAAAACGGAAAGACAGCAGTGTATTTAAAAAGTATAGAGATACAGGGATTCAAATCCTTTGCAAACAAAATAGAATTTAAATTTCATAACGGGATCACGGCCATCGTGGGCCCCAACGGCAGCGGCAAGTCCAACGTGGCGGACGCGGTCCGCTGGGTTTTAGGAGAACAGAAGGTAAAGCAGCTCCGGGGCGCCTCCATGCAGGACGTGATCTTCTCCGGCACGGAGCTGAGACGCCCTCTGGGATCGGCCTACGTGGCCATTACCCTGGATAATTCCGACCATGTCCTGCCCCTTCCCTACGAGGAAGTGACAGTAGCAAGGCGTCTTTACCGGTCCGGTGAGAGCGAATATATGATCAACGGCGCTCCCGTCCGGCTCAGAGACGTCCAGGAGGCCTTTTATGATACGGGCATAGGAAAGGAAGGCTATTCCATCATCGGCCAGGGCCAGATCGACAGGATCCTGTCCGACAAGCCCGAGGACAGAAGAGAGCTCTTCGACGAGGCCGCCGGCATCGTCAAGTTCAAGCGCCGCAAGGCCGCCTCTCTCAAAAAGCTGGAGAGCGAGAAGGAGAACCTGACCAGGATCACGGATATCCTTACGGAGCTGGCCCGCCAGGCAGAGCCTCTGGAAAAGCAGGCCCAGAAGACCAGGGAATTCCTTTCCATCAAGGAAACCCTGAAGTCCGTGGACGCCAACATCTTCCTGATCGAGAATCAGAAGAACATGGACCGGCTTTCGGAGATGAAGGAAAAATCTCAGATCGCCGGGGCGGATCTGGCTTCCGCCAGAGCGGAGTACGAAGAGACCGGAAACGCCTATGAGGAGGCCCAGGAGAAGCTGGATGCTCTGGAAGGCGAGATCGATCAGACCAGGGCCAGGATCTCCGACGCAGATATCGTAAGAAGTACCATGGAAGCGGATATCCGGGTCTGCAGGGAGCAGATCTCTTCCGCCAGGTCCCGGTCAGAGCATTTCATGAAGCGCAGGGACCAGCTGCAGGAGCGCCTGGACGAACAGGAAGGCCAGATCGAAAGCCTTTCCGGCAGCAAGGCCGCCGCAGATGAAGAACTTGACGGGATCCGGGCAGGGTCCGAAAAGGCTTCCGCAGACTTGGAGCAGCTGGTAAAGGATATAGAGGAAAAGAGCGCGGCCCTGGATCATGCCAGGATCGGCGTTCTGGATCTGATCGACGAAAGAGGATCCATCAAATCCAGACTTGCTTCCAACGCGGCCAGGGCCGAGCAGGCCCGGGCAAGACAGAAGGAGCTGGAAGAGGCTCTTTCCAAAGCCCAGGATACGGAATCTGTCCAGGAGAAGATCCTGGAGGATCTGCAGAAGCGTTTTGAGACTGTGACAGGGGAGATCAGTGAATGCCAGCTCAGACAGAAGGACCTGGACAGCCAGATCGCCGGCAAGAAGAGCCGGCTTGCTGCCGCGGACGAGGAATTCAGAAAGGCCCAGAGCCAGGTCCACGAGGCCAGGTCCAGGGTCAATGCCATCGTCAACATGTCGGAGCGCTACGAGGGCTTCGGGGGAGCCGTCCGCCGGGTCATGGAGCATAAGGCGGGGAATCCGGGCCTGATCGGAGTCGTGGCAGATCTGATCAGCACCCGCAAAGAATATGAAACGGCCATAGACATCG
>DETN01000072.1 GCA_002362155.1 Lachnospiraceae bacterium UBA3287
TCGATCTTGATGATGCCGTCGCCCCGGCAGGACTCGCAGCGGCCGCCCTTGACGTTGAAGGAAAAGCGGCCCTTGTTGTAGCCCCTGGCCTTGGCGTCGGCGGTGGCGGCGAAGAGGTCCCGGATCATGTCGAAGACGCCGGTATAGGTGGCCGGGTTGGACCTGGGGGTCCGGCCGATGGGGGACTGGTCTATGTCGATGACCTTGTCCAGCTGGTCCATGCCCTCTATATCGTCGTGCTTTCCGGGGATGGTCAGGGCCCGGTTCAGGTCGTGGTTTAATCTCTTGTTGAGGACTTCGTTGACCAGGGAGCTCTTGCCGGATCCGGAAACGCCGGTGACCACGGTCATGACCCCCAGGGGGAAGTCCACGTCGATGTGCTTTAAGTTGTTGACGGCGGCTCCCTTTACCCGAAGCCACCCCTGGGGTGTCCTTCGGACGTCCGGGACGGGAATGAACTTCTTTCCGGACAGGTACTGGCCGGTGACGGATTCGGGCACCTCCATGATCTCCCGGGCCGTGCCCTGGGCCACCACGGAGCCGCCTCTGGACCCGGCCCCGGGGCCTATGTCCACGATATAGTCCGCCGCCAGCATGGTATCTTCGTCGTGCTCCACCACCAGGACCGTATTCCACAGATCCCGCAGGTTCTTGAGAGTCCTGAGCAGCTTGTCGTTGTCCCTCTGGTGGAGGCCGATGGAGGGCTCGTCCAGGATATAGCAGACCCCCACCAGGCCGGAGCCGATCTGGGTGGCCAGGCGGATCCTCTGGGCCTCGCCTCCCGAAAGGGTGGCCGTGGCCCTGGCCAGGGTCAGGTAGTCCAGGCCCACGTCGATCAGGAAGGTGATCCTGGACTGGATCTCCTTGAGGATCTGCTTTCCGATCAGCTCCTGGGTAGTGGTCAGCTTCAGGTTTTCCATGAATTCCTGCAGCTTTCCGATGGAAAGACAGGTCAGTTCATAAATATTGATGTCCCCCACCGTGACCGCCAGGGATTCCCTGCGCAGGCGCATGCCTCTGCAGCTGTTGCAGGGGGTGATCTGCATGAACTTCTCGTACTCCTGCTTGGAGGATTCGGAGTAGGTCTCCTTATAGCGGTTCTGGACGTTCTTCACAAGGCCCTCGAAGGCCACGGGATAGACGCCCTCTCCCCTCTGGCCCTTGTAGTGGACGTTCACCTTTTTGTCCGTGCCGTACATGATCAGGTCCTTCACCTTCTGGGGATAGTCCTGATAGGGGGTGTCCAGGGAAAAGCCGAATTCCTCCGCCATGGCCTTCAGCAGCTGGTTGGAGAAGGATCCGTCCTTTCCTACGGACTGCCAGCCCAGGACAGCGATGGCGCCCTCGTTAATGGACAGGCGGCCGTCGGGGATCAGGAGCTGGGGATCGAACTCCATGCGGTAGCCCAGGCCCAGACAGTCGGGGCAGGCGCCGAAGGGATTGTTGAAGGAAAAGCTCCTGGGCTCGATCTCGGGAACGGAGGTGCCGCAGTCGGGGCAGGCAAAGTTCTGGCTGAACTGGCGCATCTCGCCCCCCACCACGTCCACCTGCAGCAGGCCCTCCGCCAGGGCCAGGGCGTTCTCCACGGAGTCCGTCAGTCTTCTCTCGATGCCGGGGCGGACCACCAGACGGTCCACCACCACCTCGATGCTGTGCTTGAGGTTCTTGTCCAGCCGGATCTCCTCGGAGATATCGTACTGGCTGCCGTCTATGCGCAGACGGGCGTAGCCCGCCTTTCTGGCCCGGTCGATGACCTTGGCGTGCTCGCCCTTGCGGCCCCGGACCACCGGCGCCAGGATCTGGAAGCGGGTCCCTTCGGGCAGGCTCATGATCTGGTCCACCATCTGGTCCACGCTCTGGCGGGCGATCTCCCTGCCGCAGTTAGGGCAGTGGGGGATGCCGATCCTGGCGTAGAGAAGACGGAAGTAGTCGTAGATCTCCGTCACCGTGCCCACCGTGGAACGGGGGTTGCGGTTGGTGGATTTCTGGTCTATGGAAATAGCCGGGGAGAGGCCGTCGATCTTCTCCACGTCGGGCTTCTCCATCTGGCCCAGGAACTGCCTGGCGTAGGAGGACAGGGACTCCATGTAGCGTCTCTGGCCCTCCGCATAGATGGTGTCGAAGGCCAGGGAGGACTTGCCGCTGCCCGAAAGGCCCGTCAGCACCACCAGCTCGTTCCTGGGGATCTTAAGATCTATGTTCTTTAAGTTGTGCTCGCTGGCCCCCTTGATCCGGATGCAGTCTTCCTCATGGATCATCTTGCGGCGCAGCTCGTCTGCCTTATGGGATTCCATGGCCAGGCGCTCGTTCTCCCGAAGGGCCGGCCAGTAATCCGGTTTCTTTATTTTTACTGCCATATATATCTGTATGTCCTTCCTGACTTCAGGTCCTGTTTTATCTTCTTCTACTTTCCGCCTTCGATCTCCAGCAGGTGCTTTTTCAGCTCGATCATCTGGTCACGCAGCTCTGCCGCCGCCTCGAAGTTGAGGTCCGTGGCCGCCCTGCGCATCTTCTTTTCCACCTCGGCGATCAGCTTCTTCAGCTCGCCAGCGTCCATGGATTCGGGATCCTTGGCAAAGCGGACCTCCTCCTTTGCGATCTCCCTGGAGATGGCGATCAGGTCTCTTACCTTCTTTTTGATGGTCTGGGGGGTGATGCCGTGCTCTTTGTTGTAGGCTTCCTGCAGGGCCCTTCTTCTCCTGGTCTCGTCTATGGCCTTCTTCATGGAATCAGTCATATTGTCGGCGTACATGATGACCCGGCCCTCGGCGTTCCTGGCAGCCCTGCCTATGGTCTGGACCAGGGAGGTCTCGGACCGGAGGAACCCTTCCTTGTCCGCGTCCAGGATCACCACCAGGGCGATCTCGGGAATGTCAAGGCCCTCCCGGAGCAGGTTGATGCCCACCAGCACGTCGAAAACGTCCAGGCGCATGTCCCGGATGATCTGGGACCGCTCCAGGGTATCGATGTCCGAATGGAGATAGCGGACCCGGATGCCGGCCTCCTGCAGGTAGTCGGTCAGATCCTCCGCCATCTTTTTGGTCAGGGTGGTCACCAGGACCTTATTGCCGCCCGCCACCGTCTGCCTTATCTCTCCGATCAGGTCGTCGATCTGGCCCTCCACGGGGCGGACGTCGATCTCCGGATCCAGAAGCCCTGTGGGACGGATGACCTGCTCTGCCCGCAGCAGCTCGTGCTCCTCCTCGTAGGAGGCGGGGGTGGCGGATACGAAGAGCATCTGGTCTATGTGCTCCTCGAATTCCTCGAAGCTGAGGGGCCTGTTGTCCAGAGCGGAGGGCAGGCGGAAGCCGTATTCCACCAGGGTGGTCTTGCGGGACCGGTCCCCGTGGTACATGGCCCCGATCTGGGGAATGGTCATGTGGGACTCGTCCACGATGATCAGGTATTCTCCCTCAAAGAAGTCCATGAGGGTCAGGGGCGGGGCTCCCGGAGGCATGAAGTTGAGATGGCGGGAGTAGTTCTCGATGCCGGAGCAGAAGCCCGTCTCCCGCATCATTTCGATATCGAAGTTGGTGCGCTCGGAAATGCGCTGGGCCTCCAGCAGCTTGTCCTCGCCCTTGAAATACTTTATCCTCTCCCGCAGCTCCTCTTCGATATTGTCGCAGGCCTTATTGATCTTCTCCTGGGGCACCACGTAGTGGGAGGCCGGCCAGATCATCACATGCTCCAGAGTAGCGTGGATCCTGCCCGTGAGCTGCTCCACCTCGCAGATCCTGTCGATCTCGTCCCCGAACCACTCTACCCGGATCAGGTAGTCCCCGCCCTGGGCGGGGCAGATCTCCAGGGTGTCTCCCCGCACCCGGAAGTTGGACCGTTCCAGGACCATGTCGTTCCGGGTGTACTGGGTGGCGATCAGGTCCTTTATGACCTCGTCCCTGTCCCTGACCATGCCGGGGCGCAGGGAGATGGACATGCCCTTGAATTCCTCGGGGCTGCCCAGGCCGTAGATGCAGGAGACGGATGCCACCACGATCACGTCCTTCCTTTCGGCCAGGGAGGCCGTAGCGGACAGGCGCAGCTTGTCGATCTCGTCGTTGATGGCCGAGTCCTTGGCGATGTAGGTGTCGGAGGAAGGCACATAGGCCTCGGGCTGATAATAATCATAGTAGGATACGAAGTATTCCACCGCATTCTCGGGGAAGAACTCCTTCATCTCCCCGTAGAGCTGGCCCGCCAGGGTCTTGTTGTGGGAGATGATCAGGGTGGGCCTGTTCAGGGCCGCGATGATGTTGGCCATGGTAAAAGTCTTGCCGGATCCGGTGACGCCCAGAAGGGTCTGGAACTGGTTTCCCTCTTTAAAGCCATTGACCAGGGCTTCTATGGCCTGGGGCTGGTCACCCGTAGGCTGGTATTCGGAATGCAGTACAAAATGATCCATGAATTCCTCCAAGGGGCGCCCCCGGCGCCCTCTCTAGAACGTGTATTCGAACGGGGTCTATACAGTATATCATACATATTTTAAATACGGAACACAAAAAACTGTTTTAAGCCTGTAGAACCTTGGCCGAACTCTTTCTGCCTTTTTTCGCAGCTGTACTGTTTTCATCTGTTCGTCATCGGCTCATTCACACAATCGTTCATCGGGCTTCCGGGACCATCCCTGTTCCGCAGCCGGGTCTAAAAATGTTATTTCATAGTTCTTTCGCTCTATTTTTAAGAGTTTTAAATAACATCAGCACTTGACTCCCGCCCGTTTTGTTATTATTATAGAAATAAATAAACAATTAACAGTCATCAAAATAACAAAATGGGTGATGAGGATATGGCAACAGCATATTATAAAAAGCACATGACAAAGTATCTTGACACGCTTCCGCAGGAGACCCCTGTCACCACGGATATGGTAACTGCCTACATGACGGAACAGACCGGTGAACCGGAGGATAAGGTCCGGAAAACTGTCAATGTAAACCTTGCCAGACTGGAGCGGGAAGGAGTAGTATCCAGAATTACGCGAGGAGTGTACTGTAAACGAATCAGGACACCCTTTGGAGACTATGTGCCGGGAAAAGATATTATTTATAGCAGATTGCTTGTCCTGGATGGAGATCGTGTGATCGGATATGAAACCGGGCTCTCCCTGATGAACCAGCTCGGGCTTGTATCTCAGATGCCGCGCAGGAAATGGATTGCCACGAACAACTACACTCTGCCGGTACCCAGGGACGTGGAGATTGAGATCCGGAAGCCGCGAACAGCTGTGACCAATGGGAATTATAAGTATCTTCAAATCCTTGACATAATCGACTGCATGAAAGAAGTACCGTTGGATGCGGCTGCGCCGGAAGAACTCATACGGGAGAAAGCAGAAAGTGCCGGTCTGCTTCCGGATCGCCTGATCCTCTATGCAAGAAAGTTTTATTCGACAAAGACACTGGAGAGAACGGTTGATATTATTTTGGGAGGTCTGGAACTATAATGCTGCACGAAGACAGATATGCGTTTCTTGCAATCCTGAATCAGATTCACGATACTTCCGGCGTCCGGCTGGATATTCTTGAAAAGGATTACTATGTTTCTCTGCTCCTGCGGGAGCTGGCCGAAAAGCAGAAAGAGCTTCCTGCGTACTTCAAAGGCGGTACCGCTCTTTATAAAGCACAGAAAAGTATCCGACGCTTTTCGGAAGATATTGATCTGACCGTCAGTATCGAGAACTGCTCTAACAGCTAGGCCAAAAAGCGGCTGGATACAGCTGCGAAGAAATACACTTCTCTTCCTCGTACCACTGATAAGGAAATGGAAGAAGACCACAAAGGTAGTATTACAGCGGTATATGACTATACTCCCTTGGTTCCGGTAGATGATGTGGATCCTCTCCAGCGCTTCCGGCATGTCAAGGTAGAAGCGACCTCCTTCACCGTCAGCGAACCGTTTACAGAGCTGGAAGTCGAGCCTGTCCTCTATACCTTCGCAAACAAGGATCAGCAGAAGATCATGCGGGAAACCTATGGGCTCAAACCCTTCAAAATTCAGACGATCAAGCTGGAACGCATCTTTGCGGATAAGATTCTGGCTGCGGAGTTCTATTATGAGCGTGAGCTGTATTTCGATGTGGCAAAGCACGTCTATGATGTGAGCATCATGCTTGATCTTCCATCCATCATGGCCTTACTGGCGGATCCTTCGGAGCTGCTCCGTATGATCGGCTATAAACGACTGGAGGAAACCCGGCGGATAGGAAGCGATCTTGCGGACAAGCCCTTCAGGGACTATAAGATTTTTAGCGGTCTTGCTGCAAACGCATCCTTTGAGGCGGCGTTTCAGAAAATGCAATGCAATTATGTATTCAATGACGCGGATATTCTGTCCAGAGATTTCGTTATCCGGCAATGGAAAAATCTTCAGGATGTCCTATATCAACTGGAAGAATAAAACATCGGAGGCACGGCAGCTTGTAATAAGCACCGTGCCTCTCTTTTTGCAGTGGGATCATGTCCCAATTATCACAATATCGGGAATAATAGTGACATCCTGTGGCTGACACGCAGTTCGGCACCTGACCATGACACCGGCGGCCACCCCGGCGGACCTTCAGGCACTTTTATTCGGTTTCCACCGAGTCGGCTGCGGCCGAATAAGTTCCGATCCCCATACGGGGCCGGGCGCATAAGAAAAAGGGCACAGCTTTGTTTCTGTGCCCTTTGCCTGAATCAGTCAAAAATATATGTATCTCAGAACTTTATGGATTTTCGTCCTTCCTGCCGGAAGAGAGCCTCACTCAGGGCCTCTTGGTCCCGCAGTTGGGGCAGAACTTGCCTTCCAGGCCTTCGGTCCCGCAGGTAGGGCACTTCCAGGGGCCTGCTGCCGGTCTGGGGGTGCCGCACTCGCCGCAGAACTTGCCGGTCAGGCCTGTGGTTCCGCAGTTGGGGCAGGTCCAGGAGCCTGCAGGTGCCATCTGGGGAGCCGCCTGCTGAGGGGCTGCCTGCTGGGGAGCCTGCTGCTGGGCTGCCGCATTGAAGAGGCCTGCCGTGGCCATGGAGCCTGCGCCCTGTGCCATGTTGAGGCCTGCAAAGCCCATCATGGCGCCGTTCGGGTTCTTGGCCGCATCCTGCATGGCCTGGGCGTATGCCTGGGCCGTTGCGCCTGCCGCGTACTGGGCGTTGCCGTAGACAGCGGTCTTCTGCAGCTCCTTGATCATCTTCTCGTCTTCTTCGGGAGCCTTTACGGAGTTGACGCCGAAGGTAACGATCTGGATGCCGTAGGTCTTGCCCCAGCTGTCGGAGAGCAGCTCGTTGAGGATCCTGGCCAGGTCGTCCGCATGTCCGGGCAGTGCGCTGTAGCGGATGCCCATCTCGGAGATCTGTGCGAAGGCGGGCTGCAGCTGTGTCAGAAGCTCGCTCTTGAGCTGGGAAGCGATCTGGTCTTTGGTATAGACAGAGGCCACGTTGCCGGAAATGTTCTTATAGAACAGGATGGGATCTGCCAGACGGAAGGAATACTCACCGAAGCACTTGATGGTGATGTCTACGTCCAGGCCGATGTTCCTGTCGACAACACGGAAGGGGACCGGCGAAGCGGTGCCGTACTTGTTGCCGATGATGTCCTTGATGTTGAAGTAGTAGATCCTCTGGTCCCTGGGAGCAACGCCGCCGTATTTGAAGCGGTTGAAGGTCTCCTTGATGCTCTCTCCCAGGCTGCCTGCGAAGATGCTGGGAGAACCGGCCTCGTATGTGAATGCGCCGGGCTCGGCACAGACATCAACGATGGCGCCCTGGTCCACGATGATGGCGCACTGGCCTTCGTTGACAACGACGGTGGAACCGCTGGTGATGATGTTCTCCGCGCCGCCTCTGTTCAGGAGTCCGCTCCTGCCGGTGTGGTGTTCACCCTTTCTGACAAGGATGTCGTTCCCCATGTCGCTGCAGTAGAAATACTCTTTCCACTGGTCTCCCAGAACGGAAGAGATGGATGCACCTGCTGCCATTAAAAATCCCATAATATACCTCCTGTATTTTACTCACGCCATATGCATCGGTTTCGTAGGGTCATTATACCATAGATTGATTTTACGGACCATGCCATAGGGGTCCAAATGCCCGAAACTTACGTTTTTACTTACGTTTTTCCGTTTTCCGGGCCCTTTTTACATCTGATGCCTGACCACCGCGTATTCGTCTCCGTTTCGGTAGTAGGGGCAGTGCCTGTGCCGGTCCTGGAGGAACCGGGCGTATTCGTCCTCGTCCATGTCCACGTCGCAGAGATATTCCTCATAGTCCTCGTCGTAGACATAAAAGGCGCATGTATCGCAGTCGTTTCCCATGGTCTTCCTTTCTGCATTCTCATTGTAGGACAGGGAAGGCCCCCTGTCAGAACGATTCCTGTTAAGCCGCGGCGCTCAGGAAGCCATGGCCGCGTTCAGCTCTTTACCGGCCGCTTTCCCGTTCAGGTAGTCCACCGCGTCCCTCAGCTGGGAGTCCGTGCCCTCTTTCTCGTAAAGGTCCGGATCGTACTCGGAAAGGACGTCCGGCGTGATGCCCTTTTCGTTGATGTCCTGGCCGCCTCTGGTAAAGTACTTTCCTATGGTCAGTTTCACCCCCGATCCGTCCTCCAGCTCGAAGACGGTCTGGACCACGCCCTTGCCGAAGGTCTGGGTGCCCATGACGGTGCCCACGCCCGCGTCCTGGATGGCCCCCGAGAGGATCTCGGAAGCGGAGGCGGAGTAGCCGTTGACCAGGACCACCAGGGGGATGTCAAAGTCCGCCCCGGGGCAGGTGTATTCCTCCTTGCCGGCCGCCGGGCTCTTGGCCTCCACGTAGAAGACAAGGCCTTTGGGCAGGATCTTCCGGGCCACTCCCACCACGGCGGTAACGGTCCCCCCGGGATTGCCCCGAAGGTCCAGGATCATCTTTTCCATACCTGCGTCCCTGAGCTCCTGCAGGCCCTTTTCGAACTGGGGCTCTGTGGTCTGGGTGAACTGGGTGATCTGCATATATCCGATCTGCCCCTCTTCCTCCAGCATGGACCACTCCACGGTGGGAACGTCCAGCTCCCGCCTTTCCACGTCCACTTCCAGGAACTCTCCCTTTCTGAGCATCTTCAGATGGACGCTGGTGCCGGCCTCTCCCCGGACCAGGGCCGCCACCTCGTCGGTGGTGCTGTCCGTCACATTGGTCCCGTCCACCTCGTAGAAGATGTCGCCGTTGTCAAGGCCCGCCGCCATGGCGGGGCTTTCCCTGAATACGCCCGTGATCATGGGAGCTCCCGTATCGGTATCCATGCCTATATAGGCTCCGATCCCCGAATAGGATCCCGAGAGCTCGGAATTCAGGGCCGTGAACTCCTCGGGGCTGTAGTAGACGGAGTAGGGATCCTCCAGAGCCTCCAGAAGTCCCCTGTAGAGGCCTTCCGCCCTTTCGCCCTGGTCCACTTCCTCCGACTTATAGTAGTAGGCGTCTATATACTGCTCCAGGAGACGGATCTTCTGGTCCCTTGCGCTCTCCTCTCCGGAATCCTCCCCGCTCTGGGCCTGGCCCTCGTAATAGTCCCGGATCTTCCTGGCCTTCAGGCTGGTCTGCACGTTCATGACCGTCAGGATCAGGGCCACCGCGGCCGCCACGGCAAGTCCTATGGACAGTCCCTTCCAGAACTGCTCCTTTTTTTCCTCCCGGCCGCGGGGCCCTCCGTCTTCAAAATCATAGTAGCTGTTTGAATCGCTCATAGTTCTTCCACCTTATACCTTTAGATGTTTTCTGACCGTGAGAAGACTGCCCAGAAGGCCGATCCCCATGCCCAGTCCCAGGGATACGGGGACCAGGGTCTCAAAGAGGGTCTCTGCCGGGAGAAAACGCATCAGCGAATAGACCAGGGTGTAATTCTGTCCTATATAGAGGACCGCCCTGTCATAGAGATACCATACGGCGCCCAGGGGCAGGGCCGCCCCGATCAGGCCGATCAGAAGGCCCTCTGTCACATAGGGGCCGCAGACAAAGAAGTCCGAGGCGCCGATGTATTTGAGGATCTCGATCTCTTCCTTCCTGGAGACGATGCCCACGGTAATGGTCATACTGATCAGAAAAGCCGAGACCGCCAGCAGGATCCCCACCACGCCGGTCATGGCCAGGGTCAGGAGATTTCCCGCTCCGAAGAGGGTCTCCGCCGCGGCGCCGGAATATTTCACGCTCCGCACCAGGGACTGGTTCTCCAGCCAGGCCACCAGATCCCCCTGGGCCCCCAGATCCTTCATATAGATCTGCAGGCTGGCCGAATCCTTCAGGGGATTGGTCTGAAAGCTCTCTCCCCCGTCTCCCAGGTAGGACTGGGAAAAGGAAGCCCAGGCTTCATCGGCCGATGTATAGTCCACGCCGGCCACTTCCTCCCGCTTTTCCAGCTTTCCTTTGAAAGCGAGGATCTCCTCTTCCCCGGTCCCCTCTTCAAAGAAGACCGTGACCTGCACCTCCTCCCTGGCCGCCGCCAGGGTCTCCTGCAGGTCCGCCAGGATGGTATAGAACATGCCGAAGAGGAAGATGCAGACCGAGACCGTCAGGACAGAGGCCAGGGAATACCATTTGTTTCTGAACAGGCAGGAGAACCCGCCTTTCACTGCATTTCCCATAGGCTCACCTCTTTCCGCCAGGGGCTTTTTCCAGGTCGGAAACCACAAGGCCCCCGTCCATGGTGATCACCCTTTTCTGCATTCTCTGAACGATCTCCCGGTTGTGGGTCACCACCAGCACGGTGGTCCCTTCCCGGTATACTTTATAGAGCAGGGCCATGATCTCTCTGGCGCTGTCCTGGTCCAGGTTGCCGGTGGGCTCGTCGGCCAGGATGATCTCGGGACGGTTTACCAGGGCTCTGGCCAGGGCGGCCTTCTGCTGCTCTCCTCCGGAGAGCTGGCCGGGCATGGCCTCCTTCTTATCCGAAAGCCCCACCTCGGCAAGGACCTCCTCCACCCTGCCCGGGATCTGGTTCCCGGGGGTCCCCACGGCCCGCATGGCCAGGGCCACGTTCTCGTAAACGGTCCTGTCCTGTAAAAGGCGGAAGTCCTGGAATACGATGCCAAGGCGCCGCCTCAGGGCGGTGACGCCGGATCTTCCAAGCTTCTTCAGATCCTCTCCCAGGACGTATACCTCTCCCTGGTCCGCCTTCAGCTCCCTGGTCAGGAGCCGGATCAGGGTGGTCTTGCCGCTGCCGGACCTGCCCGTTATGAAAACGAACTCTCCGGGGCGCACCTTCAGAGAGACCCCTCCCAGAGCGGGCGCCTGGTCTTTACTGCCGTATGTCTTATAAACGTTCTCAAGAAAAATCACACTGCCGGAAGCGGCAGTGTGATCCATGGTTTTGTTTCCAAGCATAGTATCTGCCCTTGCTTAAAAGTCGTACTGCTCCATATAGCGCATGTACTTGACGACCATCAGGGCGATCTTGAAGGTAATGGCGTCTTCAAAGACGCGGAGATCCAGACCGGTGCTCTTCTGCAGCTTGTCAAGACGGTAGACCAGGGTGTTCCTGTGGATAAAGAGCTGTCTGGAGGTCTCGGAGACGTTCAGGGAGTTCTCGAAGAACTTGTTGATCGTGGTCAGCGTCTCCTGATCGAACTCGTCGGGGCTCTTTCCCTTGAAGATCTCGCGGATGAACATCTTGCAGAGGGGGATCGGGAGCTGATAGATCAGGCGGCCGATGCCCAGCTCGTTGTAGGCGATCACACTGCGGTCCTCGAAGAAGATCTTGCTGACGTCCAGCGCCATCTTGGCTTCCTTATAAGAGCGGCTTACTTCCTTGATCTCGGATACCACCGTACCGTAAGCGATACGGACGTCCGTCATGCCCATCCTGTGCAGATAGGCCTCGACCCCGGCAGCCATCTTATCGATATCTTTCTGTTTGCCGCCATCGGACAGATCCCTTACGATGACGACGTTGTTCTCGTCCACTGCGGTCACGAAATCGGTGGTAGTGGTCCCCACGTATTCCTGGATCAGCTCCAGAGCGTTCTTTTCCTTGTCCTGTCCTGCCTCGATGATCAGGACGACTCTCTGGGAATCCGCAGCGATATGCAGCTTCTTGGCCCTTCCGTAGATATCCACCAGCAGGAGGTTGTCCAGCAGAAGGTTCTTCATGAAGCTGTCCTTGTCGTAGCGTTCCTTGAAGGCCGCCATAAGGCCCTTGATCTGGAACGCCGCCATTCTGCCCACCAGCAGGGTATTGTCCGTATCTCCGTGGACTACGATGACATACTCCAGCTGCTGCTCGTCAAACACCTTGAAAAACTGAAACGGTCCTGCCGACTGGGAGTCCGCAGGAGAAAGCGCAAAGTCCGGAATCGCTCCGGAGGCATCCGCAAATACAGGCGCGGTCACACAGACCTCCCTGCCGTCTGCGTCCATAATTCCAAATTCCAGATGGGAAATCTCCTTCAGCCCTTCAAGTGTATTCTGTAATACCTGGTTCGAAATCATATACTTCCACTCTTTCCTCAGTAACTATTGCCTTTATTGCCCTCAGCTTTCTGTGCAAAAACACAAGAAGCATTTTTCCCTTCTTACATTCTAAGGCATATAGGCATAAAAATCCATAAAAATTATGGATTTTTTTGGTAATAATTACGAACAGGAGGTCTGAAGCATCGGAGGGGCTTTTCAGCCTTCCGTTTTTTCGATCCGGTCTTCCCCGATCCTGATCTTTCCGGCCTTGTAAAGACGGCCGATGGCCCGCTTGAATTCGTTCTTGCTCATCTGCATCTTTTCACGGATGAGCTCGGGCGAAGACTTGTCGCACAGCATCAGGGTCCCGCCGGCCGCTTCCAGGGCGGCCATGATCCTGTCCCCGTCCAGGTCCATCTGCAGATAGGCCTTTTCCCGGATGCTCAGATCCAGCTTGCCGTCGGGCCGCACCGCCGTGACTCTGGCGGAGACGGTCTCGCCGATCCGGATGTCGTGGACCAGTTCCTTTTTGGGGATGAGGGCGGAATAGATGGAATCCACCGCCACGAAGGTCCCGAAGTTAGAGCTGGTCTCGTAGACCACGCCCGTGACCTGGTCCCCGGTCTTATAGGGGCTGTCCGTCCGCAGGTAGGGATAGACGTTCATGGTAGCGCAGAGCCTTTCGCTCTTGTCGATATAGACGGCCGCCAGGACCTCCTGGCCTTCCCGCACTCTCTGCTTTGGCTGCTCTCTGAAGGGCAGGAGCAAGTCCTTGTCCAGGCCCCAGTCCAGAAATGCCCCCATCTTGCCCACGGCCGCCACGCGCAGCCATCCCACCTGGCCCAGGGTCAGGGCGGGGGTCTTTCTGGTGGCGATCAGGCGGTCGGAGGAATCCTTGTACAGGAAGACCTCCAGGCTGTCTCCGACTTTTAATCCTTCCGGCATCTGGGATCCGGGCAGGAGGACTCTTTCTTCATCCCCCTTTTTCTCGGCCAGATAGACGCCGAATTCGACCTTCTTATCCACGATCAGGGTCTGTTTTTCTCCAAGTTTTAACATAGTTCCTCTTTTCTTTTTATAGAACGGTCACTTCCGTGATGCAGTAGGGGCTGCCGTCTTTTCCGGCAAGCCGGATCAGCCAAGTCTGATTCCCCGTCTGACAGGCTGAGGGCAGCATCTGATCCCCCAGGCGGGCCTGCTTCTGATACATGATCCGAAGCCGCCTTATGGTCAGCCCTTCCGGCAGAGTGCTCAGGGCCAGCCTTACGTACTGAACATTGTTGACATGATGATTGGTGTCCAGGTGGTGCTCCTGAACGGTCATGACGGGCCTTTCCCTGACGGAAAGAAATGTCTCCTCTCCCGGGACGGCGATCTTGCGGGGGGTATACTCCATATCGAAGGGCTCCCCCATAACATACTTGTCCAGGATCTCCGGCAGGATGCGGGCAGGGACCATTTTCTTCATATTATAAAGAGACCATACCGAGTTGGCGTTGACCAGCCGCTCTCCCTCCGCCGTTTCCATCATGAAGTTTCGAAGGCCCATAAAGCCCCGGAGCTGATAGGGGGAGGTGCCGATGACGACCCGCTCTCCCAGCCTGGGGTAGCGGTTTACGTCGATCTGCCAGTAGTTGACGATCCAGGCCAGGTCCATGCTCTTTAAGTAATCGATCCCGATCCCCAGGTCCTCCGACTGAAAGGTGGAGCAGTCCTGGAAATAATTGATCAGTCCCTCCATGGACAGGTATTCGTATTCATTGATCTCGCTGTAGCGGATCCTGCTTTCAAAGGTATACATGGCTTCTCCCGTCTCCGGTTCGTTTGCAGATGGGCCGGGGGCCGGCCCGGACCAGTACCATATGATAGCATTCTTTGCAAACCTGTGTCCATAGGACTTTGTTAACCTTTCAGAATTTCCGGAGTCTTGAATTTTCTGATCCGCCCTGTCTCCGGGGCAGGAAAAAGCCCTTTATGTCTGCCTCCTAGTTCCGGAGAGGCGGACATAAAGGGCGTATCTGCCGCAGTCAGATTTCCAGTTTTCTGATCAGCGCTTTTTTCTGGAAAAAGGAGATTCCGTAGCAGATCACGGAGTCAAAGCCCTCAAAGCCCCGCAGATAGTCTCTGTTTATGATCTGCTGCTTTCCTTCCAGAGCGTTTTTTTCCATATCTTCCATCCTGTCGCTTTTTTTGGCTTCCAGAAGCATCCCCCGCCTGTTCAGCCTGTCCCTCACTGCGATGTCAGATCTGCCCAGGCCATTCTCCTGATTAGATCTTACCGCGTATCCGAGGCCGGAAATGATTCCTGTCAGAAAAGCATGATAATAATTCTCATGGTAATCATGATAGCTTATGGTGTCAAACAGAATATCCGTCATGCGCCTGGATGCCGTTTCTTCATCCCCCTTCCACAGAGCTTCCATCAGTTCCTTCTGTTTAGACCGGTCCCGGGCCAGCGAATCGTTAAAGTACTGAACGACCGTCTCTTCGAAAATATTTGAGATCTCTTTATTCGGAATCCTGAGTTCTGCCGGGCTGCCTTCAGCATCCGGATCCGCTTTTGTAAGGTAACCTGTCATCAGCAGCAGGCTCCACAGATTGTCCTCGGATTCATGGAGAGTATCATAAGTCAGCTGATCCGAAACGGTCTGTCTGATCGACCCTCCGTTCAAAAGCGTTTCGAACTTCTCGCTCACATCGAATTCAGTCCTTCTTACAAATGTAAGAAGAATTCCGTTATGGCTTGTATTTTTCCAATAGTTTCCCGGTCTCGCGTTCCTGTTTCTGAGAAGAGCGGCTGTGAAGCTGACTACGTCCCACGGACAATAGACCGGCGTTCTGCCAAAAATGTACCCGTTGTACCATGACTTCATATCCTCTGCTCTCTCCAGCAGGCCCCCTTCGGCAAGCATCCTGACCACTTCGCTCCGGGTAAAGCCAAAGTATTGGGAAAAATCTTCATCCAGAACAGAAAACGACGTAAAGTTATTGGTCCCGGTAAAAATACTTTCCTTAGCCAGCCGAAGACAACCCGTAACGACGGCAAATTTCAGATACTCGTTTCCCTTTAGGGCAGCGTCAAACATACCCCGGATAAGATCCAGCATCTTGCGATAGTACCCGTTTTCTCCGGTATCCTGTTCACTTGCTCTGGCAAGGGGTACATCGTATTCGTCGATCAGAAGAATCGCCGGCTTTCCATAAGCCGCGTACATCATTCGCATGAGAGCTTTCAGAGACTCCTTGATCACGGCAAGATCTGCCTGCTTCTTCATCAGGCTCAGGAAGACCTCTTTGTCATCGTCATTGACCCCGCTGTTTTCCATCAGATATACATGTTTTTTACAAAGGTCAGACAGCTTCACCCGGAGCGTATTGTAGGCCTCTTCAAATGTAAGTGCCTCCACGCCTTTGAAAGTAAGGAACAGTACCGGATACTGATTCATCCATTCTGCGCAAAAGGCTTCATGCTTCATGATTTTCAGGCCTTCAAAGAGTTCTCTGCTGTCGCCTTTCTGAATGCTGAAGAAACTTTCCAGCATGCTCATCATCAGAGTTTTTCCGAAACGCCGGGGGCGGGTAAACAGAGTTGCTTTATTGTCATACTTCTCCAGAAGATCGTAGATCAGCTCTGTCTTATCGACATAGTAGCTCTGATCTTTCCGGATCTCATCGAAGTCTTCTTTTCCCACAGGTATTTTCATATGTGCCCTCCTTCCTCTCACTCTCTTCCTGGTCAGATGGATATCTTCTGCTAATTATAGCAAGTGATGCCGTAAAAATCCCGAAAAGGTCAGAATTCGCAGCCTTTTCTTATTTGCTTTTCTTTTTTTACCTGTTCAAATCCTTTTTCCGGCGCTTCACAAAACAACAGATCCCGTGTCCTTTATCTTTCTCCACAGTTTTTTCTGTGTTTTCCCGTTTGTTCAATAATATTTCTTGTATTTTTGTAAATATTCATTTATATTTCTGTATTGGCCCTGTATTTCCGCCAAAAAATGCAATTCCTTCGGTTTGCGGCACAGGGAAAGGTGTGTTAGTATCGCACTTGTGGCTATAGGCAAAGGTGCATGTACTCCCGTTCATGCATTTTTTTTGCAGAATAGGACTTTTGTGCTTTACAGCGCTGATATATGAGGAGGAAACTGTTATGCAATCTTTCATTGAAACCGTTACAAACGTAAACGGCGCCATCAACGGCTTCGTATGGGGCATTCCCATGCTGGTCCTTCTGATCGGCACCGGCATCCTGATGACCGTCCTGACAAAGGTCTTCCAGATCTCCCACTTCGGCCACTGGATGAAGAAGACCATCGGCGCTGTCTTTACCGACAAGCATGTCACGGCCCATACCGCCGCGGACGACCAGTCCATCAGCCAGTTCCAGTCCCTGTGCACGGCCCTGGCCGCCACCATCGGCACCGGCAACATCGCCGGCGTCTCCGCCGCCATCGTATCCGGCGGCCCCGGCTCCATCTTCTGGATGTGGATCGTAGCCTTCTTCGGCATGATGACCAACTATTCCGAAAACGTTCTGGGCATCTACTACCGCCGCAAAAACTCCAGGGACGAATGGTGCGGCGGCGCCATGTACTACCTGCGGGACGGCCTCGGGTCCAGAAAGGGCTTTGAAAAGATCGGCGCCCTTCTGGCCATCCTCTTCTCCGCCTTCTGCACCCTGGCCTCCTTCGGCATCGGCAACATGTCCCAGATCAATACCATCGCCGCAAACATGGATTCCGCCTTCGGCATCCCCGCCATCATTACCGGCATCGCCCTCATGATCCTGGCGGGCCTTGTCATCATCGGCGGCCTCAAGCGCATCGCCTCCGTCACGGAAAAGATCGTTCCCTTCATGGCCATCGCCTATGTCATCGGCGCCCTGGTCATCGTATTCGCCCACGTGGGGACCCTTCCCGCTGTCATCGTATCCATCTTCAAGGGCGCCTTCGGCATGAAGGCCGTAGGCGGCGGCATCGTAGGCTACGGCGTCAAGATGGCCCTGACCTGGGGCATGAAGAGAGGCGTCTTCTCCAACGAAGCCGGCCTGGGCTCCTCCGTTATGGTCCATTCCGCATCCAACATCAAGGAGCCCGTCAAGCAGGGCATGTGGGGCATCTTCGAAGTCTTCGCGGATACCATGGTCGTCTGCACCCTGACCGCTCTGGCCATCCTGACCTCCGGCGTGGTCAACCTGGATACCGGCGAGATGATCTCCACCTCCGCCTCCACGGCTCTGGTGGCGGAAGCCTTCTCCACCGTATTCGGCGGCTTCGGCGCCAAGTTCATCGCCCTGGCAGTCCTGCTCTTCGCCTTCTCCACGGTCCTGGGCTGGTCCCAGTACGGCATGAGAGGCTTTGAGTACCTCTTCGGCACCGCTGCCACAGTCGTCTACAGGGTCATCTTCGTCCTCTTTATCGTCCTGGGTGCCACCATGAACCTGTCCCTGGCATGGGATCTGTCCGATACCTTCAACGGCCTCATGGCCATCCCCAACCTGATCGGCGTCCTGGCGGGCGTTCCCATCGTCACCATGCTGACCAGGAACTACGTTGACCGTCAGATCCTGGGAAAGAAAAACGTGAAGGCCATCTACTCCGCCTTCCCGGACATCCAGGCCATGCAGGAAAAGGCTGCGGCCGAAGACGAAAGGCTGGGCATTGAGGAATAAGCAGCGTCTCAAGAACACTTTGATATAAACACCACCTTAGAAAACCCGGAAGGCATCCTTCCGGGTTTTCTTCTTTGCCGCTGACAGCCGTCAGTACAGGCCTCAGGGCCGGAGCCCCGTCCGGCCATTCATTATCTCCACAGCAGCCAGAAATACAGGTAGCCGGCGCAGACGGCGGTCAGCGTATAGGGGACCCCTATCTTCATGAATTCTCTGAAGGAGACCTCATATCCGTTTTTCTTAAGGAGCCCCACCGCCGCAATGTTTGCAGAGGCGCCGATGGGCGTTATATTGCCTCCCAGGGTGGCTCCGGAGAGGAGCCCGAAATATAAAAGATACGGTTCCACTCCCAGGGTATTTGTGACAGCCGTCAGAACAGGCAGCATGGTCGCCACATAGGGAATGTTGTCCACAAATGCGGAGATCAGGACGGACCCCCAGACCACGATGGTATACAGAAGAAAAATATTACTCCCTCCATACTTTATGATCAGCCCTGCCATATCGTCGATCACGCCCACGTTTGTCAGTCCGCCGATCACGACAAAGAGTCCCAGCAAAAGTCCCAGTGTTTCAAAGTCCACCGCCTTCAGCGCCTTCCTTACCGGGCCCGGATCCTTTTTCCGGATGCAGCTGATCGTGATGCACCCACGGACGACTTCGTCGGCCGGGGCTTCGCGAGGCTGTTCAGCCTCGCAGGGTCAACACATACCCTCTGCCCCCTGTTACGGGGATCACTTTTATGAAGCCTTTTTTACGAAGGTCTTTTTCTTAGGGAAGGCTTCCTTCAGTTCCATTCTGCGGGCCGCACGCTCCTTATGGCGCTTCCGGCTCCCTCTGCCAGGCCGGTTCCGTTTTCCGGCGTCTTCCTTCTTCTTTTTCGGCACTGCCTTATAGATATCCCGGTAGCCTATGGTCTCAGTCGTCTTCCATAGATATGAAAAGTCCGTTACATCCTTAAACGCTTCCGGATACTCCTTGCGCAGGATATTTGCAGCTCCGTTTATGTCCGCGTTCAGGATATGGCCGTCCCCGGTCCTGTACAGGCCCAGCTTAATACGCTTTCCAGAGAAGACGGGCTCTTCTCCCTTCTCCCTTCCATATGTCGGGATCGGATCAAGGTCCGGTGCGCTCGCCTGCGAGGTATAGCTCTCTTCACGGATGACCACCGGGATACCGTACTTTGCGCCCACTCCGGCAA
>DETN01000163.1 GCA_002362155.1 Lachnospiraceae bacterium UBA3287
CGGAGAGATGCCTTTTTTTTCGGAAGTGAATGGGCATGAACAGCAAAGATTCAAAGACAGGAGGCGGAAGGCTCCTGCTTCACCCCGGCCGCTTCGACGGCTGTATTTTCGATATGGACGGATCCCTGGTGGATTCCATGTGGGTCTGGACGGCCATAGACAGGGAATTCCTGGGACGGCACGGCTATGAGGTGCCCGAAGGCTTTCAGAAGGATCTGGGAGGCATGTCCCTGAAGGAGATGTCCTACTATTTCAAAAAGAGATTTTCCCTTCCCGCTTCCCCGGAAGAGATCCAGGAGGAGTGGAACCGCATGGCCTTTTACAAGTACCGGCATGAGGTGCCCTTAAAGCCCGGGGCGGAGGCCCTTCTGGCATGGCTTAAGGAACATCACATAAAGGCCGGCATCGCCACCAGCAACTCCAGAAAGCTGGCGGAGGCCCTGCTGGAATCCCTGGGCCTTTCCGCCTGTTTCCAGGCGGTGGTCACGGGAGACGAGGTGACAAAGGGAAAGCCGGACCCGGAGATCTACCTGAAGGCCAGCAGAAAGATGGGCGCGGATCCGGACAGATGCCTGGTCTTCGAGGACATCGTTCCCGGCCTTCAGGCAGGCCTTGCCGCCGGCATGGAGGTCTGCAGTGTATGGGACAGGGCCTCCGCCGGAAAGCAGCAGGAAAAGGAAGCCCTGGCCCACTATTCCATCCGGGACTTCAGAGACATAGAGTACGCATAGGAGTTCAGCAAATGGTTAAAAAAGGCAGCTACGGATATATCCGGTCCGCAAGGATCCGGAAAACGGTCACGGCCCTGATTCTGACCGCAGCCGCGGCCCTGGTCTATTTCGGAGCCAGGCATTATTTTCAGACGTCCAAAAACATCTTTACCATCATGGCGGCCCTCATGTGCCTGCCGGCAGGCAGAGCCATACTGGACGTGGTCATGTTCTTTAAGGCCCCCTGCTGCAGCGAAGAGGCCATGAAGGAGATCGGGAAAGTGATCGGAAAGACCCCGGGCGCCTATGATCTTTATCTGACCACCTATGAGAAGAACTTTTCCTTAAGCCATGCCTTCGTATCCTCCGGGTCCCTGCTGGCGCTTACGGAAGATGCGTCATGCGATATACCGGCGGCCCAGGCCCATATCCGCAGATCCATGGAAACGGACGGCTTTAAGGGCTATACCGTCAAGATCTTCTCCGACAGGGCAAAATACCTGCAGAGGCTTTCAGACATTACCCAAAAGGACCTTCCCAAAGATCCCCATGCGGACGGGATCCTGACGCTGCTGAAGCAGATCTCTCTGTAAAAAGGAGGTCTTATGAAAGAGATCAGAGTGGAAAAGGGAGAAGACGGGCAGCGCCTGGACAAGTTCGTAAAACGAAAACTGTCCTATGCCCCCTCTTCCTTTGTTTACAAGATGCTCAGGAAAAAGAACATCACCCTGAACGGCAAAAAGGCGGAGGGAAATGAAATCCTGTCTCCCGGCGACCGGGTGACCTTCTTTCTTTCCGATGAGACTTTTGACAAGTTTCATCTGGGAACGGATCTGTCTGCCCCGGAAGGGGAGGGCAGAGACGAGGCTGACCGGAAAGCTGTATCGGACATCATTTCAGAGGGAAAGAAGGCAGGCAGCCTGAAGGTCCTGTATGAGGATAGAGATGTTCTGCTGGTCATAAAGCCTGCCGGGATCCTGTCCCAGAAGGCGGCTACGGGAGATGTGTCCGTCAATGAATGGCTCCTTTCCTATCTGCTGGAAAAGGCAGAGGATCCCCTTTTTCTGTACAGGTCCTTCAGGGAGTTCAGGCCCTCCGTCTGCAACCGCCTGGACCGGAATACGGGCGGGATCCTGATCTGCGCCAAGTCCCTGACCGGAAGCCGGGTCATGACGGGCCTCATCCGGGACAGAAAGATACGCAAGTTCTACCGCATGGTGGTGGTGGGAGAAATGGAGCAGGGCGGCAGGATCGAAGGCTGGATCAGCAAGGATCATGCCCTGAACAAAGTCACTTTTTCCCCTGAAAGGATCCCGGATGCGGATTACAGCAGGACCGTTTACCGGCCCATCCGGAAAGGAAACGGCCTGACCCTGGTGGAAGCGGAGCTGATCACGGGACGCAGCCACCAGCTCCGCGTCCAGTTCGCCCATCTGGGCTGTCCCATCGCGGGAGATCCCAAATACGGAGACAGGGAGAAGATGCAGGATCTTATGGACCGTTTCCATATCCGCAGGCAGCTGCTCTACTGCTGCCGCCTGGAGTTTCCCCTCCTTGAGGGAGACTGCAGCGCCCTGTCCGGACGGAAAATCGAAGCGCCCCTGCCGGCTCTCTATACCAGGATCCTGAAGTGATCCTGTGAAAGGAAGGCCGGAAGACAGGGCATAAAGAAGGAGTTTCAGATGCCCACATGGTCATCCAGAGGCCTGCGCGGTTCCGTTTTCGAGGAACTGATCAACAGGACCAACGAAAAATACAGGGAAAAGGGCCTGGCCCTGATCCAGAAGATCCCAACGCCCATCACCCCCATACAGATGGACAAGGAATCCCGCCATATCACCCTGGCCTATTTCGAAAGAAAAAGCACGGTGGACTATATAGGCGCGGTCCAGGGCATTCCCGTCTGCTTCGACGCCAAGGAGTGCGCCACCCATACCTTCAGCCTCCAGAACATCCATGAGCATCAGGTCCGCTTCATGCAGGAATTCGAGGCCCAGCAGGGCATCGCCTTCTTCCTGATCAGCTTTACAAAGGACGATACCTATTATTATCTGCCTTTCAGACATTTTCTCCCCTTCTGGGAGAGGGCGCAGCAGGGCGGGCGGAAAAGCTTCCGCTACGATGAACTGGATCTGACCTGGATCCTGCCCAGATCCGCGGGAGTCATGGTCCCCTACCTGGAGATGATCAACAAGGACCTGATCGAGCGGGAGGCCTCCGGGGAGGAGCAGGGGGGCTGAAAAGAAGTTGACAGGCAGCCGCCGCAGACTTTATAGTTAATAAGTCTTTTATGACAGTGCGCTAACGAATTAGCACTGCATCTTACTAAAGCGAGGAAAGCTTCCATGAGCATCCATACACCGGAAAAATATCACGAACTGCTTCATACGCCGGACGGCGTCAGAGATATATACGGAAAAGAAAATGCCAGAAAGCAGAAGGTCCTGTCCAGGGTCCTTGAGGCCATGCATCTCTACGGCTACGAGGATCTGCAGACCCCTGCCTTCGAATATTTCGATGTCTTCTCCAGGGAGATCGGCACCACCCCTTCCAGGGACCTTTACAAGTTTTTTGACGCCGAGGGTAATACCCTGACCCTGCGGCCCGACTTTACGCCCCCTGTGGCCAGGTGCGTCGCCAAGTATTTCATGGACGAGAAGAATCCCCTGCGCTTCTGCTATCAGGGCTCCGCTTTCGTCAATACCTCGGCCCTCCAGGGCAAGCGCAGCGAATCCACCCAGACCGGAGTGGAACTGATCAACGACCCTTCGGTCTACGCGGATGCGGAAATGATCGCCCTTTTAGTGGAATGTCTGCAGAAGGCAGGCCTTTCCGATTTCCAGATCAGTATCGGAAACGTGGAATATTTCAAGGGCGTATGCCAGGCCGCCGGCCTGGACCCGGATACGGAGCGGTCTCTCAGGGATTATATATCGGGAAAGAACTATTTTGCTGCGGAGGATCTTTTAAAGAGCCGGGGCATGAAGGCATCCCAGAGGGACGAGTTCCTCAGGATCGCGGATTTCATGGATGACAGAGAGGCCCTGAAAAAGGTCAGGGAGGCCACAGGAAACGAAAGGTCAAGGAAGGCCATTGACCGCCTGATTGATCTCTGCAGGGTCATCGAAGCCTACGGCTACGGAAGATATATCAGCTTTGACCTGACCCTCCTGTCCAAGTATCATTATTATACCGGGGTGATCTTCAAGGGATATACCTACGGCACCGGAGAAGCCATTGCCACAGGCGGCCGCTACGACGGTCTTCTGGCCCATTTCGGCAAGGACGCTCCTTCCATCGGCTTCATGATCCAGATCGACGCCCTGCTGGAAGCCATGCAGAGGCAGAAGATCGAGATCCCGGTGGATTCACATATGGAAAAGATCGAATACAGACCGGAAACCTACGATGCATGCCTTGAAAAGGCCATCCGCCTGCGCAGGGAGGGCATAAGGACCCTTCTTGTTCCTGCCGCAGAAAAGCAGGAAGCATAGGTTTTACGAAAAATCGAGGATACAAGAAAAATGAACAACACCATGCAGCCCCTTTCCGGGGACCGTTCCCAGTATCTGACCATAGCCCTGACCAAGGGAAGACTGGCGGATCAGACCATGGCCCTTCTGGAAAAGGCAGGCTATTACTGTGAAGAACTGGGCAACAAGAAATCCAGAAAGCTGATCTTTACCAACGAGGAGCAGAAGCTCCGCTTTTTCCTGTCCAAGGGACCGGATGTTCCCACCTACGTGGAATACGGGGCGGCGGACATCGGCGTGACGGGATCGGATATCATCATAGAAGAGAACCGCAGGGTCTACGAAGTCCTGGACATGGAGTTCGGCAGATGCACCATGTGCGTGGCAGGGCCCGAATCCGCAAGGGAGCTGCTGCAGCACCACGAGAGGATCCGCGTTGCTTCCAAATATCCCAACATTGCCAGGGACTATTTCTATAACAGGAAGCACCAGACCGTGGACATCATCAAGCTCAACGGATCCGTGGAGCTGGGGCCCATCGTGGAACTGGCGGACGTGATCGTGGATATCGTGGAGACAGGATCCACCTTAAAGGCCAACCGCCTGAAGGTCCTGGAGGAGGTCTGTCCCATTTCGGCCCGCATGATCGTCAACCAGGTGTCCATGACCATGAAGGCCCAGAGGATCCGGGAGGTCATCTCCAGGGTCAGGGAAGTGGTCAATTCTGAAAAGCAGGAGAATCAGCAGTAAGATTCCGGAGGACAGTATGAGAATCGTCAGATTAACGGAAGATACAAAGAAAGAAGCCCTGGAGGCCCTGATCGGCAGGAGCCCGTCGGGCTACGAGGAGCAGGAAAAGGCGGTCAGGGAGATCATTGAAGAGATCCGGACCAGGGGAGACGAAGCCCTCTTTGCCTATGAAAAGAAGTTCGACAGATGCGATCTTACAAAGGAGACCGTAAGGGTCAGCAGGGAAGAAATCGAAGAAGCCTATGCCGCCCTGGATCCCGCCTTTATCGAAGTCCTTAAAAAAGCAGCGGCCAACATCCGGGATTATCACGAAAAGCAGAAGGTCAACTCCTGGATCACCACCAGGGAGGACGGGGTCATCCTGGGCCAGAAGATCACCCCCATCGAGGTCTCGGGCTGCTATGTCCCCGGCGGAAGAGCGGCCTATCCCTCCAGCGTTCTGATGAACGTGGTTCCCGCCAAAGTGGCGGGCGTTTCCCATATCATGGTGGCCACGCCGCCAAACGCCCAGGGCAAAGTCACTCCCGGCACCATCGTGGCGGCGGACATAGCCGGCGCGGACGCCATCTACAAGTGCGGCGGCGCCCAGGCCATCGCGGCCATGGCCTACGGTACGGAGTCAATTCCCAGAGCCGACAAGATCACCGGCCCCGGCAATATCTATGTGGCCCTGGCCAAAAAAGCCTGCTTCGGCGTAACAGGCATCGATTCCGTGGCCGGTCCCTCCGAGATCCTGGTGATCGCCGACGAAACGGCAAACGCCAGGTATGTGGCGGCAGACCTCCTGTCCCAGGCGGAGCACGATCCCATGGCTTCCGCCATCCTTCTGACCACCAGCATGGAACTGGCAGAGCAGGTCTCTGATGAGATCGACGGATTCCTGAAGACCCTGTCCAGGGCAAAGATCATAGAAGAGTCCCTGGAGTCCTACGGCTATATCTTCGTCAGCGAAAGCATGGACGATCTTGTGGACGCTGCCAACACCATCGCATCCGAGCATCTGGAGATCGTAACAAAGGATCCCTTCCAGCTCATGACCAGGATCAGGAACGCCGGCGCCATCTTCCTGGGGACCTATTCTTCCGAGCCCCTGGGCGACTATTTCGCCGGCCCCAACCACATCCTGCCCACCAACGGGACTGCCAGGTTCTTCTCCCCTCTGGGCGTGGACCAGTTCATCAAAAGGACCTCCATCATTTCCTATTCCAGGGAAGCGCTGGAAAAGGTCCATAAGGATATAGAACTCTTTGCGGAAAACGAAGGCCTTACGGCCCACGCCAACTCCATCCGGGTCAGATTTGAGTGACCCGGCCGCAATTACCCTTCATTCTTCAAAGGAGGCCCCTATGAGCAGTGAATACAGAAAATTTATACCGGCCATTTACCTTTATCAGGGACAGGCAGTCAAAAGCCTCCGGGACCACAGCCTGGTCTCGGCCGATCCCGTAAGGCTGGCTCTGGACTACAACAATGGAAATATCGACGAGCTGCTGGTCTTCGACCAGTCCAGGACCGACAGAGAGCATGAAGAGGCCCTGGACCTGATCCGGGAGATCTGCGACAAGGTCAGGATCCCCGTAACGGGAGCCGGCAACATCCGCCGCCTGGAGGACGTCAAGAAGCTGATCTACGCGGGATGCAGAAAGGCTGCCCTCAACTTCTCCAGATCCGACAACGTGGAGCTGGCAAGGGAAGCCGCGGCCCGCTTCGGACGGGACAAGATCGCAGCCTGCTGCCTGGCCACGGACGCGGTTCTGGGCAACCAGGACCTGATCCGGGAAAGCGTCTGCGAGCTCTTTTATGTGGACGGCATCGACAGGACGCCCTGGCAGAAGGCGCCCAGGGTGGACGGGGTGCCTACCGTAGCCGTGCTGGAAGAGGTGACCACGGCCGAGTTCTATGATGTCCTGAGAATGGAAGGCATCGGCGGCATCGGCGGAAACGCGGTCAACGACAGGATCGGCGAGATCCATGCCGTCAAGATGAACTGCGCCGAATCCGGCATTCCCGTAAAACTACGCAGGGCCATTTTCCCCTGGACTTCCTTTGTGAAAAATTCCGACGGCCTTCTGCCCGTCGTAGTCCAGGAGGCTTCCACGGACGAAGTCCTCATGGTGGCCTACATGAACGAAGAGGCCTACAACCTGACCATCAAGACAGGCCGCATGACCTACTGGTCCAGATCCCGGAAGGAGCTCTGGGTCAAGGGAGAGACCAGCGGCCACTATCAGTACGTCAGGACCCTGACCGGTGACTGCGACATGGATACTCTTCTGGCCAGAGTGGACCAGGTGGGCGGAGCATGCCATACCGGCAAGCATTCCTGCTTCTTCAACGAGGACGTAAAGGATACTGAGACCCCTCTCCACAATCCCGGCAAGGTCCTGGAAAAGGACTACCAGACCATCCTGGAAAGAAGAAAACACCCCAAAGAAGGGTCCTATACCAACTATCTTTTCAACAAGGGCCTGGACAAGATGCTCAAGAAGCTGGGAGAGGAGAATACCGAGATCATCATCGCGGCAAAGAATCCCAATCCCAACGAGATCGTCTACGAGATCTCCGATTACCTATACCATCTCATGGTCATCATGGCCCAGAAGGAGATCACCTGGGAGGACGTCATGGAGGAGCTGGCCAGAAGGCAGGCCCACTGAGCGGAAAAATCAACAATTTTTTATTTTTAAAATTCGAAAAATTGTTCAGAAAAATCAAACAATTTTAGTTGACAATCCCTCACGCTTCTGTTAAAAATATAGAGTATGCCGCATGGTGAGGCAAAGTGCGCCCATGAGGGCGTGGGACAGGCTGTATGGTACTGCAGGCCTTCCCGAAAGCTCCGGATCCTTCCGGACGCCGTAATCAGCGAGTTTTTTAAAGAAGGAGGTACCAAGATGTACGCGATTATTGCAACAGGTGGCAAACAGTACAAGGTTTCCGAAGGAGATGTCATCGATATCGAAAAGATCGATGTTGAGGCTGGAAACAGTGTTACCTTTGATCAGGTCCTTGCAGTAAGCGGTGATGCACTTAAGGTAGCAGGTGATGTTGCCGGTGCAACCGTAACAGGCACTGTCTTAGATCAGGGCAAGCAGAGAAAAGTCGTTGTGTACAGGTATAAGAGAAAGACCGGCTATCACAAGAAGAACGGTCACAGACAGCCTTATACCCGTGTCAGGATCGATCAGATCAACGGCTGAGGAAAGCTATGACGAAAGTCATAATTCAGAAAACAAAGTCAGGCGACTATAAATCTTTCACATGCAGCGGCCATGCGGGCTATGCAGAGGAGGGCGAGGATATCATCTGCGCCGCCATTTCCGTTCTGGTGATCAACACCGTGAACTGTCTGGACGAGCTCCTTCACGAAAAGATCAGGGTCGAGGCTGACGAAAAGGAAGGCGGATATTTATCCTGCACCTTCCTGCAGAAACCCGGAGATAAGGCAGCATTTCTTATCGACTGCATGATCTACGGACTGAAATCGGTCCGGGAGGAATACGGTAAGAAATATCTGCAGTACGTAATCAAGGAGGTATAACTATGTTAAAACTTAACCTTCAGTTCTTCGCACATAAAAAAGGTATGGGATCCACCAAGAACGGCCGTGATTCCAATGCCAAGAGACTTGGTGCAAAGAGGGCAGACGGACAGTTTGTCAAAGCCGGCAACATCCTGTACAGACAGCGTGGCACACACATCCATCCCGGTCTCAATGTAGGCCTGGGCGGTGACGACACCCTGTTTGCATTAACTGACGGCATTCTGAGATTTGAACGTGTAGGCAAATACAGAAAGAGAGCTTCCGTTCATCCGGTAGAAGTTGCTGAAGTTGCAGAGCAGTAAGATGTGACATCAAGGCTTCGGACAGGCACCCTGTCTGAAGCCTTTTTTTCGGAGTTTTTGGGGAACCAGAGCTTATGTTTACAGATAAAGTAAAAATTGTCGTGCAGAGCGGCAAGGGAGGAGACGGCCATGTTTCCTTCCGCAGAGAAAAATTTGTGCCCAACGGCGGCCCCGACGGCGGCGACGGCGGCAACGGCGGCAGCGTGATCCTGGTGGTGGACGAAGGCCTCAATACCCTGGGCGATTACCGGCATATGAGAAAGTATGCGGCCCAGAACGGGGAAGAAGGCAAGCAGAAGAGGATGTCCGGCAAAAAGGGCGAGGATCTCTATCTTAAGGTCCCGGAGGGAACTGTGGTCAGAGAGCTGTCCACCGGCAAGATCATCATCGACATGTCCGGTGACAACAGGGAATTTGTCCTCTTAAAGGGCGGTCTTGGCGGAAACGGAAACATGCACTACGCCACTTCCACCATGCAGGCTCCCAAATATGCCCAGCCCGGTCAGCCCTCCAAGACCCTGGAGCTGCAGCTGGAGCTGAAGGTCATTGCGGACGTGGGGCTCATCGGCTTCCCCAACGTGGGCAAGTCCACCCTGCTCTCCATGGTATCCAATGCAAAGCCCAAGATCGCCAACTATCATTTCACCACCCTGACCCCGATCCTGGGCGTGGTGGATCTGGATGAGGGCGGTTTTGTCATGGCGGATATCCCGGGCCTCATCGAAGGCGCTGCGGAGGGGGCCGGCCTCGGCCATGAGTTCCTGCAGCATATCGAAAGATGCAAGGTCCTGGTCCACGTGGTGGACGCTTCCGGTTCCGAGGACAGAGATCCCATAGAGGATATCAAAGCCATCAACGCGGAGCTGGAGCGCTACAACATCGACCTGACGAAAAAGCATCAGATCATCGCGGCCAACAAGGTAGACCTGGTGGATCCCGAGGAGCTGGAGGACGACGACTTCAATCCCGTCAAGGCCATCCGGGACTACTGCGGACCGGAGGGCGTGGAGGTCTATCCCATTTCCGCCGCCACAGGAGCCGGCATAAAGGAGCTTCTCTACCACATCAAGAGCGTACTGGACCAGATGCCCAGGGAGGTCACGGTCTACGAGTCCGAATACGACCCGGCCGACTACTTCGATGACAGAGAAGAGCCCGTTACCTATGAATATGATCCCAAGGCAAAGGAATATGTCGTGGAAGGTCCCCGCATCGAAAAGATGCTGGGCTACACCAACCTGGATACGGAAAAGGGATTCATGTTCTTCCAGAATTTCATCAGGGAAAACGGAATCGTCGAAAAGCTCAAGGAAATGGGCTGCAAAGAGGGCGATACGGTCCGCATGTACGGCCATGCCTTCGATTTCTTCGACTGATCCCCCAGCAAGAATAGGAGATAAATATATATGCTGAACAGCAAACAGAGGGCTTATCTGACAGGTCTTTCCAACGACCTGGAGCCCGTGGTCAATATCGGCGTCGCCGGCGTGACGCCGGAAGTCGTCATTTCCTGTGAAGAAGCCTTCAACACCAGAGAGCTTCTCAAGGGTTCCATCATGAAGATGGCTCCCGGCGACCCCAGGGAGATGGCAGAGACTCTGGCCGGCAGGACCAGATCCCAGCTGGTCCGTGTGATCGGCCGCAAATTTATCCTTTACAGACCTTTTAAGGAAAATCCGAAGATCGTACTTCCCGAGCAGAAAAAGCGCGTCTGAGGGCGGAAATCCCCGATTCCGGGCCTTTGAAGAGCAGAAAGGGACAGGAAAAACTATGGAAAAGAGAGTAAAGACCGGCATCATGGGCGGCACCTTCGATCCGCCCCATTTCGGACATCTGCTGATCGCGGAAGCGGCCAGGGATGCCTTCGGCCTGGACAATGTCATCCTGATGCCTTCCGGCAGGTCCTATTTCAAGGACCACCAGACCAGGAAGGTCTCGGATAAATATGACAGACTGGAGATGACCCGGATCGCGGCCGCGACAAATCCCGCCTTTACCGTATCGGACATGGAAGTCCTCCGGGAAGGCAGGACCTATACCGCCGAGACTCTTGAGATCCTGACCCGGGACCATCCGGAAACGGACTATTTCTTTATTGTGGGAGCCGATACCGTCGTGTCCATGCGGACCTGGTATCATCCGGAGGAGATCTTTTCCCGCTGCACCATCCTTGCGGCCGTCAGAGAGGACTCCGTAAAACCGGAAGCTCTTATTAAAGAGATAGATGCGCTGGAGAGGGACTTTGGAGCAGGGATCCGTCTGCTGGACGTTCCCAATGTAGGCTTTTCCTCCACCGATATCAAGAACCGCCTGGAAGAAGGCAGGAGCGTACGCTACATGCTGCCCGAAGAAGTGGTGGAATATATCCGCAGCAAAGGCCTCTATCTGTAAGGGGGAGCGGCAGTAAAAAGTCGCTGACCCGCATTTTCAATCCTGTCCTGTGTCTGTTATAATGGAAGCAGGGATAAACATAAGGAGCGGCAGATTTGAAGAGAGAAGAAAGAACAGCACTTGTCAGACAGCTTGAGTCGGAACTGAAATACAACCGGTTCGTTCATACCATGGGCGTAGCCTATACGGCCACATCTCTGGCCCTGGTCTACGGAGCGGATATGGAAAAGGCGGAGATCGCCGGCCTCCTCCATGACTGCGCCAAGTGTATGGACCTGAAGAAGATGGTCCGGGTCTGCGAAAAAGCAGGACTGGAGATCTCCGACATGGAAAGGAACAGCGTTTCCCTCCTGCATTCCAAGGCTGGAAGCGTTCTGGTATCCGAAAAATACGGCTATAAGGACGAGGATATCATCAATGCCGTGCGCTATCATACCACAGGGCGCCCCGGCATGTCCCTTCTGGAGAAGATCATTTTTGTGGCGGACTACATGGAGCCCGGCCGCGACGTGGCACCTGATCTTCCCGAGGTCAGGTACCTGGCTTTCAATTCGGACACCATCGACGACGCAGTGCTCAAGATCCTTTTCGATTCTCTTGTCTATCTGAAATCTACCGGCCGTGAGAT
>DETN01000144.1 GCA_002362155.1 Lachnospiraceae bacterium UBA3287
TGTCCTGTGTTCATAGCCTGAAGCATGTCCAGCGCTTCCGCTCCTCTGACTTCTCCCACAATGATCCTGTCGGGCCGCATGCGGAGGCTGGCCCGGATCAGATGCCGTATGGTGACTTCGTTCTCCCCCTCCACGTTGGCATTTCTGGCTTCCAGACTGACCAGGTTGTCGATGTGGCCGATCTGCAGCTCCGCATTGTCTTCGATGGTAATGACACGTTCGTCGGAGGGGATAAATTCAGACAGGGCGTTGAGAAAGGTGGTCTTGCCGGATCCTGTGCCGCCGCTGACAAAGATGTTGTAGCCGGCTCTTACCAGACAGGCCAGAAAGCCTGCGGCTTCGGGAGAAAGGGATCCGAAGGCGATCAGATCCTTCATCCGGATGGGCTGCTCCGGAAAGCGCCGGATGGTCACGATGGGCCCGTTCAGGGCCACCGGAGGCAGGACAACGTTCACTCGCTCCCCTCCCGGAAGTCTTGCATCCACCACGGGAGAAGCTTCGTTGACGGTCCTGTTGCAGTCGGATACGATCCGGCGGATCACGTCGTAGAGCCTGTCCGGGGAGCTGAAGGTCTTTTCATAAGGACGGATGGCTCCCTTTTCCTCGATAAAGATCCTGTCAGGCCCGTTGATCATGATCTCCGTAATGCCCGTGTCCTCCAGAAGCTCCTGCAGGACATCCAGACGGCGGATGGAATGGAAGAGCTCCTGGCGCATGCGCTTTCTTTCCTCCAGGCCGAAAGTATACTCTCTCCCTGCCCGTACGATCTCTTCATCGATCATTTCCAGGATCTGGCCGTCCATGGTCTCCCTGGAATAATCGATCCTCTCCAGAATGCTCTCCCGGACTCTGCCGCGGATATCTTCATAGGTAAGTTCCCTCTTCATGTCCTGCCCCCTTCCCGGATCAGCTCCCTTGCGTAGTCTGCCAGAGGACCGTGGGTCATGAATTTCATAGAGGAAGGCAGCTCCCTGAAGACGGGAAGACGAAGTCTCCTGGTCCTGGTCCAGATATCCTCGTAGTGAAAGCGGCGCAGCAGATCTTCATAGGAAGAAAGCCTGGCTGCCGATACCGGATCCTCTCTTTCGATGGTATAGACTCTGTCACAGAGACGCAGGGTCTCCAGAAAGCAGTCTCCCCGGGCCGAGATGTCCAGGATCAGATATCTGTAATCCGTGACCCTGTCTATGGCTTTGAAAAAGCCCGTCCACCGGTCCTGTGCCAGTGAGGAAAGCTCCATGGCAGAGCGGGGCGGAGGCAGACAGAAAAGTCCGTTGACCTCCCGGGCCATGGATCCCAGCAGGGCCGGGAACCTCTCCGGAGCGCATTCGTTATAGTAGATCAGGTCGGTAAGGCTGTCTTCTCCGTTAAGGCCCAGAAGAGTGCTGAGACCGGAGCAGGGCTCCAGATTCAGATAGAGGGCCGGTTCCTCTGCAGAAAGAAGCTGTCCCATGGTCAGGGCCAGGGATGTCTGCAGGGCCCGGCTGACCGGGGTATAGAAACCGATCATGGTAAGAGACTGTCCATGGCGTATGGACGCACCGGTCTGAAGGTCCCCGGCTCCGGGCAGCCGCAGAAGGGCGTCCGCAAGGCAGCGGGCCCTCTGATATTTGCTGACGCAGGCAGGGCCGCCTTCGGGACAGTCCCCGCTCTCGCTCAGGATCAGGATCCTGTCAGGATCCAGGCCTTCCGTCCAGCTGCCCCGGAGAGATTCGGAAAGGATCACATACAGGGCTTTATCCTGCAGGTCTTCCCCCTTCAGCCGCCCCGGGTCCGTCAGGATCCTGACATTGCAGGCGAGGCCTCCCTCCGAAAGCAGGTATTCCTGCAGATGCCTGGCGTAGCGCAGGTCCCTGTCACAGATGAGAACTGTGCGGTCTTTTTCATACTGCATCAGAAAACACCTCCTACATGAAGCAGGACGCCGGCTGCGATCGGAAGAGCCATATGAAGCCCATGATGGATGTCTTTTCTGAGCAGGAGCACAAGGCAGGCATACAGGGCGGATACAAGAAGGATGGCCATAAGGCAGGAAACGTATTCGGCGGGAGAAAGAAAAGCGCAGACCGCCATGAGAAGTTTGATGTCGCCGGCTCCGAGGCCGCCGGTGCGATAGAAGGGAAAAAGAAAAAGCAGTGTGAGAAACATAAGAAAGAGGAGGACCGGCAGTGCCGGAAGCCCGTCTTCAGCCAGACGAAGAAGCGCTCCCGACACCGTCCACGGGATCAGCCAGGCATTGAAGATCCTGCCCGATCTCAGATCTGTAAAGACCGCTCCCCCCAAAAGGACCGTCAGGAGAATCCTGCTCAGGAAATGCATTGTTGGCCCCTTTCTGCACGAACGTGCGAGGAAGTGTATTCATTTATGATCTGATTTTAAGAACCGCAAAGTCAGATTACAAGCGTAAAAAGGGCATTTTGTCATTTTTGTGAAAAGGGCCCATATTTTTGGCCCCTGAAAAAAGTGAATGCCGGAAAACGGCGTAAACTCGATGTTTCGTATGTCAGTGCATCTTTCAGGCGCAATAATTTATTGTTTTACCGTTTGTTTTCGGATACAATAATAAACAGATGTAACCTTAAATCCACCAGAAAGCAGGAACTGACTGCAGGAGGAAAAACTATGAAGTATGTATGTGATGTATGCGGATGGGTCTATGACGAAGAAGAAGGCGCCGAAGATTTCGGCATCGCTCCCGGCACCAAATGGGAAGATCTCCCCGAAGATTTCGAATGCCCTCTCTGCGGCGTAGGCAAGAGCGACTTCACCCAGGAGTAAGTCAGCCCTTTAAAAAAGCAGACAAAAAAGACCTTTCCGCATCAGCTCCGACGCGGAAAGGTCTTTTTCTTCTGTCTTATTTCAAAATCTCATGTCCGGGAAGGATGACCAGAGAGTCCGTTTCCACGTGGCAGGGCAGCATCAGGACCTTTACTCCTTCCGCTTCTGCCTCTTCAAGGGCCAGGCCGAATGCAGGGTGGGTCTTTATATTGGGCAGGACTTCTGTCACCCCGTCCATCTGGATCACAAAGGCGGCAAATGCTCTGTATCCCTCCCCGGCCGCCTTTGCCAGTTCAAGCAGGTGCTTTACGCCCCGCTGTGTGGGAGCGTCCGGGAAATATCCGATGCCCCCGATCTCCAGGGTACATCCTTTGACCTCCATCAGATATTTCTGCTCCCCTTTTTCCATAAGAAAATCGATCCTGGAGCTTCCATAGGTATATTCCGGCTTCACGCTGTCAAAGCCCTGTCTGTCCAGCCATTCCCGCACCACTCTGTTGGGGGCCTGGCTGTCGATATTGAACAGGATGCCGTTATTTTTCCGGACTGCCACCAGATCGTACCTGGTCTTCCGGCCGGGACTTCCGGGCTCTGTCAGATAGACCTCTGCCCCCGGAAGCAGCAGTTCCCTGCACCTTCCGGTATTTTTCACATGGACCGTCTCTTCCTTCCCGTCCAGCTCCACTCTGGCCGCAAAGCGGTTCTGCCGTTCTATAAAGCTTCCTCTGATAATGTTCCCGTATTTCATGCTCCAGCCCTTTTCTTCCGCGCTGCCCCGGCTTCAGACCGCAGCTTCCCTCTTTCCTTTGTCTGAGGATACTGCCTGCTTCGTTCTCAGTCGTCCGTCACGACCTCTCCGGTCCAGTCTCTGATCCCGCCGAATTCATACACATTTTTGTACCCCAGTCCGGCCAGCTTTTCCGCCGCCTGCCTGGACCGGTTTCCGCTCCGGCAGTATATCAGAATGATCTGATAGAGGTTCGAAAGCTCAGGAGGGCGTTCGTCCCCAATCGTCTCATTCGGAATACAGACCGCGCCGGGGATATGGCCGGTCTTAAACTCGTCCATCGTTCGTACGTCCACAATGATGCAGTCTTCCTCCTGTTCCATCATTTCCACGGCCTTTTCCTGGGAGATGGACGTATAGGTCTGTTCCATCATATCATCCCCGTCCATGACCTGGTCCCCGGAACAGGCCGAAAGCACAAACAGGCATATCAGGCCCGCAAGAGCCGCCCTCCATCGTTTATTCATTTACAAACCTCCAAATCCTTTTTGGCCTGAAAAAAGGACGGCCCGCTCTCACGGACCGTCCTCTCATCCTTCAGCTGCTGCAGGCCCTGTCAGGAAATCTTCAAAGAAATATTTCTCAGAATTATTTCCTGATATTGAAAGCCTTGAATCCGGGATACTTGGCAGCTGCGCCCAGTTCTTCCTCGATCCTGAGCAGCTGGTTGTACTTGGCAACACGCTCGGTCCTGGAAGGAGCACCGGTCTTGATCTGGCAGGTGTTCAGAGCGACTGCCAGGTCGGCGATGGTGGTGTCTTCCGTTTCACCGGAACGGTGGGAAGTAACAGCAGTCATGCCGTTCTTGTGAGCAAGCTTGATGGCTTCCAGAGTCTCAGAAACGGAACCGATCTGGTTGAGCTTGATCAGGATGGAGTTTGCAGCGCCCAGCTCGATGCCCTTCTGCAGTCTCTTGACGTTGGTAACGAACAGGTCATCGCCTACCAGCTGGATCCTCTTGCCCAGCTTCTTGGTCATCTTTACCCAGCCTTCCCAGTCTTCTTCATCCAGGCCGTCTTCGATGGAGATGATAGGATACTTGTCGATCAGGCTCTCCCAGTGAGCGATCAGCTCATCGGAGGTGAAGGTCAGGCCGCTCTTGGGCTGCTTGTAGAAGCCGATGCCCTTCTCTTCGTCTTTCCACTCGGAGGAAGCGGCGTCCATAGCCAGAACGAAATCCTTGCCGGGCTCATAGCCGGCGTTCTTGATAGCCTGGCAGATGTGCTCCAGGGTATCCTCATCGGACTTAAGGTTGGGAGCGAAGCCGCCTTCGTCGCCCACTGCAGTGGTCTCGCCTTCCTTCTTCAGCAGGGCCTGAAGGGCGTGGAAGACTTCTGTGGACCAGCGGAGGGCTTCACGGAATGTGGGTGCGCCTGCGGGCATGATCATGAACTCCTGGGTATCCACAGAGTTGGAGGCATGTGCGCCGCCGTTCAGGATGTTCATCATGGGAACGGGAAGAGTCGTAGCCTGTGCGCCGCCCAGGAAACGATAGAGCGGAATGCCTTCTGCCGCTGCGGCTGCCTTTGCCGCTGCGATGGAAACTGCAAGGATGGCGTTTGCGCCCAGCTTGTCCTTGTTGGCTGTGCCGTCCAGATCAAGCATGACCTTGTCTACCAGATAAGTATCGGATGCGTCTACGCCTACCAGAGCGGGGCCGATCAGCTCGTTGATGTTGGCAACGGCCTTGGAAACGCCCTTTCCGCCGTACTTGCTCTTGTCGCCGTCGCGAAGCTCAAGCGCCTCAAAGATACCTGTGGAAGCACCGCTGGGAGCCGCGCCTCTGCCGACAGTACCGTCCACCAGTGTGACCTCGGCTTCAACTGTGGGATTGCCGCGGGAGTCGATGATCTCACGGCCGATCACTTTTTCAATCTGTAAATAATCCATACTGTTTTGGTCCTTTCTCATGCTGTCCTGTGCTGCCTTTTTTCTGCGAAAGGCTCGGTCAGGCCAGTCATGCAATGATAAAAAAGTTACAACTAACCATATCATATTTTAGCAAGACATTGTTCAAATTGCAAGCATCCTGGACCGCCCGCGCCGTCATAAAGAGGGGGCGGCAAAGCTCTTTCTCTCTGTTCATCCTTCCCCGAATCTGCTACAATACGTCTATCGGCGCTTTTTGCCGCACCCGGGAGGCGTTTGTTTCTCCCGCATTCCCGACCAGTAAGGAGGATCCGTCCTTGAAACGCAGGATTTCCATACCGGAGCTTCTGGCAGAGCTGTTTTTTGCCTTTCTGCTCTTCTATTTTGCCTATAAGGTCTCATACGTGGGCATCGACTACGATATCCATATCGCAAAGCTGGAGGGCTTTGATTTCAGCCAGCTTGGCGCCTATATAAAAGAACACCAGGAACCCCTCTGGCACCTGACCGTGGCCGCCGTCCGAAAGCTTCTTGGCTGCTCACTTGAGCGGGCCGCAGGGATCGCCTCCGGCGGCTATTATGCCCTCATGTATCTGGTCGCCTGCCGTCTGATCGACTTTGCCGACCTGGAGATCCGAAAGCCCATGCTGGCTTTCCTTGCCTTCTGCCTCCATATCGCGGCGGCCATTTACGTTCCCTTTTTCAACAAAACGCCCTATCTGGGACAGGGTTCCCCCAACGTCTGGCATAACCCCACCACCATCGGCGTCAAGTGGGCCGCCCTCCTTGTATTCATGCTGACGGCGGCCGAGCTGACAAGGCTGGTCAGGGAGCGCTTCGAAAAGAACGTACGCATCGTTCCCGCCATCGTCATCGCCCTCCTTATGGTGGTCTCCAACCTTTATAAGCCCAGCCTGGTCATGGTCTATTATCCGGCCATCTTTATCGTCTGCCTGGTATGGCTGGTCCGCTTCCGGGGAAAGAACCTGAAGCACTGCTTCGAGCTCTTCCTGGTCTGCCTGCCCTCTCTCCTTCTGATGATCCGCCAGTTTTTTATGTCCTTCGGCGCAGAAAGTCCGGAGGGCGGAGGACTTGTCATCGCACCCTTTAAAGTGGCTTCCATCTATTCGCCCAATATCGCCGTGTCCACCCTTCTGCTCCTGGCCTTCCCCCTCTACATGCTGGCGGTGGTCCTGGCAGAGAAAAAGATGGATATGGCTGACTGGTTCGGATGGCTCATGCTTCTGGTGGGCCTTGCGGAAAAGCTGCTTCTGGCCGAGACCGGAAGCCGGGCTTCCCACGGCAACCTGGCCTGGGGATATCTCCTGGCCGTCTACTTTGTCTGGTTCCTGGCCATCAGAGACTTCATGCTCCTTTGGCAGACCAGAAGCCTTTACGCTGTCAGAGTCTACCGCATGCGGGACCACATCCTCTGCTTCGGAGGGACCGTCCTTCTGACCCTGCATGTTCTCTCCGGCGCCTGGTACCTCTACTATCTGATCGTTCTCGGGAACAGCATCTGATCCGCTGCCGGGAAAAATGGAAAGGAGTGTGTTATGAAAGCTCTGAAAAAGGCTCCCTTATATCTTATCTTTGCAGCCATGCCTCTGATCACCATGGCCCTGATCTCTCTGATCTTCCGGATCGATCCCAGGAATACCGTCCTGGTGGCCGGCGATGAGATCACCTGGTACTCCCTGGTCCGGTCCGTGGTCGCTTTCGGCCGTCCCCTGGGCTACTACGGCTACGCCGGCTCCCATGCGGCCTACGGCACCTTCAGCACCTGGGGCCCCGCCCAGGTCTACGCCATGTCCCTGGTCCCCAGGCTCGCCGGCATGACCATGCAGAGCCCAATCCTGACCAACGTGATCTATGCCTGCGCAGCCAATCTTCTTTTCGTGCTCTTTACCCAGCCCGAAATAAAGAGCGCCCTGCGGCTGATCCTGATCTCTTTCCTTACCTATGTCAGCTTCCAGTTCATCTTTACCGGCATGTCGGAGACCACCCGCTTTTCCATGGGCATCGTTCTGACCGGCATCCTCTGGTATCTGTGGAAGAATGCCTCCAAAGGAAAGTTTTTCTACGGCTTCGTTCTCTACGTCCTGGCGCCCCTTCTGATCCTGGCTTTTTCCGCCTGCTACATTCTTTTCACCATTGCGGTCCCCGTATGGTTCCTCTGCCTGTCCGCAAGGCTGGGCCGCAAAAAGAAAAAGAAGTTCCTCTTCTGGTTCTTCTACTGGATCCTGGCCGTCATCCTTTCCGCCCTGATCGTGGCCGGCATGTACTTCTTCAGGAGCAAGGTCATCGCCCCCTATATCAGCAGCACCACCGGCGACTTTATCGCTGCCTTCCGCCAGGGCCTTGCCCCCGGGCTTGACTATGCCCGCGGCCTTCTTATGACCGCCTGGAACAATTTAAATCCCCTGGCTCTTTACCGGATGCGGAATGAACACCACGGTTTCTATACCCTGACCCTGTTCTTCTACTATGCGGTCATCCTTCTCTGCCTGATCCGCATGCTCCTCTGCATCGGGAAAAAATATAAGCACAGAGACTGCTTCGCCCAGTACCTGACTTCCTTCCTGCTGCTGACTTCTTTCCTCTTTGCCTTTATCTTCCTCTATACCACAGAGCCCGCATCCATGATCCGGGGCCTGAACATCGCCTTCGTTCCCGCCCTGTACCTGCTCTGCCTGGGAGAAAAAGACTCCATCATCACCTACCGTCTGGCCATCCTCCTGCTGGTCGGCATGTACAGCTTCGGGATCAACTTCGCTGAAACAGCCATTCCCGGCAGATATGACGCGGCTGCGGCGGCCAGGGTGGAAGAGGTGGAACAGACTCTGTCCCGCTATATCGTTCTGGATCCCCAGGCGGATCCTTCCGAGAATACGGTCCAGCTCTACGGCGATCTGACGCCCAGCCTTATGGGCCTGCCGGCCGGCGCCGGCATCAACGCCATGCTCTGGCTCAACGTAGTGGAACCGGAGTATAAGTACGCTCTCCTGAACCTGGAATCCCCCGGCGGCAGAGATATGGAGACCACCACCCTGCTGCTGACCGACAGGGGCTATAAGGAGCTCTACAACGACGGGGCCCTGGCCGTATACGCCAACCGGTAAAAACCATAAACTTCTTCCGGAAACGAAACAAGACCCGGATCCTCCCCCCCTGCCGGGGAAAGGATCCGGGTCTTTTCTCCTGTTAAATGCCGCTGTGGACAGCCCTTTCAGGCGTGGATCTTCAGCCTGCAGTCCGCGCAGACTCCGTAGAAGACCGTCCGCATGGGATCGATGGCAAAGCCGTGGGTCGCGTCGATGTGCTTCTGGATCCCCACCAGCTCGTCGCAGTGCAGATGGATCAGCTTTCCGCAGTTTTCGCACTTGCAGTGGAAGCAGTCCACGGCGCTGCCCTCATGGAGCCCGATGAACTCATAGCAGGCGGAATTGGTGGCGCCGATGGTATATTTGCGCACCGTTCCCTCTTCCACCAGCTTGTCCAGATGGCGGTAGATGGTGGCCATGCCCATGTTCAGGCCCATGGCCCGGAAATCATCGTGGATCTGGGCCGCCGTCAGATGGGTCCCCTCCCGTTTCATCAGATACTCTGTCAGCTCTTCCTTCTGTCTGGTCCTGTAACCGGTCCTGCCTGCCATGTTTCCCTCTCTTCGCAAAACTGATAATAACATTCTCAAATCACCTATAGTCTATCAGTCCTGCGTTCAAAGTCAACATCCCACTGAAGATTCTCCTGCCTCTCAGCGGATCCCGGTGACCTCATAGTCCCTGTCTTCCACGGTCTCCTTCAGGACCGCGTCGTCGATCTCGCCGCTCAGGGTAACGATGGCGGTTCCGGCGGTATGGCTGACCTGGGCGCTTTCCACCTGGGGAAGCTTCTCCAGAGCCTTTTTGACGGTTGCTTCACAGTGGGGGCACATCATTCCTTTGATCTCGATGGTTTTTGTCATGATATTTCCTTCCTTTTCTTCATCATTTGTATCTGCCAGCAGATGACCGTTTTCATCTGTAGTGACCGGATTCTTAAGCTTCCTGTCCCTTGAGGGATCGTGGACCTTAAAGAGGTTGAGGCGCAGGGCGTTAGAGACCACGCAGAAGCTGGACAGGCTCATGGCCGCCGCTCCGAACATGGGGTCCATGGTGACGCCGGCCCATACCAGAAGGCCCGCTGCCACGGGGATCAGGATCGAATTGTAGATCAGGGCCCAGAAGAGATTTTCCAGGATGTTCCTGTAGGTCGCTCTGGAAAGGCGTATGGCGGCGGGCACATCGCTCAGGCGGCTCTTCATCAGGACCACGTCGGCGGCGTCTATGGCCACGTCCGTTCCTGCGCCGATGGCAATGCCAGTGTCGGCCCGGGTCAGAGCGGGGGCGTCGTTGATGCCGTCTCCCACCATGGCGACCTTGCCGAACTCCTGCAGCTTTCTGATCACGGCCTCCTTGCCGTCGGGCAGCACCCCTGCCACCACCTCGTCGACGCCGGCTTCCCTGCCGATGGCCCTGGCGGTGCGGGGATTGTCGCCCGTCAGCATGACCACGTGGATGCCCATGTTCCTGAGCTCTCTGACTGCCCGGGCGCTGTCCTCCTTGATGGTATCCGCCACAGCGATCATGCCCAGGAAGGCCTCGTCCGCCATGAACAGAAGAGGGGTCTTGCCCTGCTCCGCCAGTTCTTCATACTTTGCCTTAAGGGAGGCGGGGACCCGGGTCTGGGCACTGATAAAGGAAAAGCTCCCGCCTGTCACCACCTGTCCTCCGATAAGACCTGTCAGTCCGTTTCCCGGAAGGGCGCCGAAGTCTGTGACTTCGTCGGCCGCAAGGCCCTTTTCCTCTCCGAAGCGGACAACGGCGCCTGCCAGAGGATGCTCGCTCTTTGTTTCCAGCGAAAAGGCCTTCTGCAGAAGGTCCCTTTCCTCCACGCCTTCCGCAGGGATCAGATCCGTGACCCGGGGCTCGCCCGTAGTAATGGTCCCGGTCTTGTCCAGGGCTGCGATCTGGATATTGCCGGCTTCCTGCAGGGCTTCCGCATTCTTGAATAAAATACCGCTTCTGGCGCCGCTGCCGTTGCCCACCATGATGGCCACAGGAGTGGCAAGGCCCAGGGCGCAGGGACAGCTGACCACCAGAACGCTGATGGCTCTTGCCAGGGAGAATCCGACGGTCCTGCCAAGCAGCATCCATACGATAAAGACGCAGGCGGCGATGGCTATGACCACCGGCACGAAGACGCCGGAGATCTGATCGGCCAGCCTGGCCACGGGGGCCTTGGTGGCCGCCGCATCGGAGACCATCTGAATGATCTGGGCCAGGGAGGTATCTTCCCCGACTCTGGTGGCCTGGCAGCGCAAAAAGCCCGACTGGTTGAGGGTGGCGGAGGAAACGCTGTCTCCCGCCGCCTTATCCACGGGGATGCTCTCCCCGGTCAGGGCCGCTTCGTTGACGGCACTGGACCCCTCCAGAACGATCCCGTCCACGGGTATGTTCTCGCCGGGCCTGACCACAAAGATATCTCCCTTTCTGACTTCATCGATCCCCACGGTCACTTCCCGGCCCTCCCGGACCACGACGGCCGTTTTGGGCGCCAGTTTCATAAGGCTCTTTAAGGCGCTGGTCGTCTTTCCCTTGGAATAGGACTCCAGCATCTTTCCCACAGTGATCAGGGTCAGGATCATGGCGGCGGATTCAAAGTAGAATTCCATCATGCACTGCATGACCAGCTCTGTGTTCCCGTCCGTCTGGGCCCTGGTCATGACAAAAAGCATGGCCGTGGAGTAGGCAAAGGCCGCCGAAGACCCCAGGGCGATCAGGGTATCCATGTTGGGGGCTCCGTGGAAAAGACTTTTAAAGCCGCTGATAAAGAATTTCTGGTTGATGACCATGATAATGCCGGAAAGGAGCAGCTGGACCAGCCCCATGGCCACGTGGTTCCCTTCAAAGAAAGCCGGCAGGGGCCATCCAAACATCATGTGGCCCATGGAAAAATACATGAGGACCAGAAGAAATCCCAAAGATGTGATCAGCCTTTTCTTCAGGACCGGCGTGGTCCTGTCCTTTAAGGCATCCTCTTCCGCCGCGATCTTCGCGGTCAGGCTCCCTGCGCTCTTTTCCGTATCCGCGCCTTTTGGCATGGCGCCGTAGCCGGCGTTCTCCACGGCGGCTATGACCGCCTCCGGGGATGCGCTGCCTTCCACTCCCATGGAGTTGGTCAGAAGGGATACGCTGCAGGATGTAACGCCCGGCACCTTCGACACCGCCTTTTCTACTCTGGCCTGACACGCGGCGCATGTCATGCCTGTGACTGTATACTGTTCCATTTTCTCTCCTATTTCATCAGCTTCTGCAGGGTCCTTACCAGTTCGTCCAGCTTTTCCTCATTGCCTTCCCGCACATCTTCCGCCACACAGGTGCGGATATGACTGGAAAGCAGGATCTTGGTAAAGCTGTTCAGGGCGCCGCTTACCGCGGCCACCTGGCCCAGGATATCAATGCAGTAGGCATCCTTTTCCACCATGCCTCTGATCCCCCGGATCTGGCCTTCGATCCGGTTCAGACGGGTGATCAGGTCCCTGTATTCCGCATCAGACCGGACCTTGGTGCGGCTGCAGCAGCATTCTTTATTCTCGTCCATCTGCGTCTCCTTTATGCTTAATACCCCCACGGGGTATGCTCTCTGGTCCTTATAATATACCCCCTCCGGGTATTTTGCAAGCCTTTCTTCAAAACAAAACGCGGGAAAAGGAACTTCCTTTTCCCGCGCTTTTCATCTGTGCTTTTCTTTTTATCAGCCGTGAAGGCCCCTGGACTGACGGTCCATATCCTCCACAACGATGTCGTAGATCTCTCCCAGGCTCCTGCAGTATTCCAGGATCAGCCAGGGCTCATTGGTATGAAAATGGATCTTGATCAGCTCCTCGTCGCCAACGGCCAGGAGGCTGTCGCCCTTGAAGTGGCTGGCGATATAGTCAAAGATCTCGTCCTCGTCCAGATCTTCGCCCTCGATCAGCAGCTGTGTATCATATCTGTATTCCAGCATGGTCATTCCTTTCTGCCGCATATCCTGCGGCTGCCTCCGCCTCCGGCAGAGGTCTTATTTCGGAATAACTATACCATAACCCTGCATAAATCCGCAAGGTCAGGTCTCATCCTCCCAGGGTTGTTTCACGAGCTTAT
>DETN01000208.1 GCA_002362155.1 Lachnospiraceae bacterium UBA3287
CGCCAGGGTTATCCGGCGGTCTTATATCCCATGCACACTTCCCTTCCCCTATGGGATGTTTAATGCATGGACGCAGAGGGCGGGACGGGTGAAGTATCCCGCCGTGCCTGTATATCCGGTACAGACGGCAGCGCCTGCTGCCTCCCGGATGTTCTCGCCGGTAACGTAGTCCTGAAAGGACTGAGGCTGATCAACCGGGCTTACAGAGAGGATATTGTTATCTCCTCTGCAAGCCCCATCCATTCAGAAGGAATGGGTGGGGTGATTGACGAAACCTCCTGCATGCTGACCTGGAAAACCATAAACATCTGCCGGTATCTCTGAGGAAAATCCTCACTCTTTATAGAAAAAGGGCGCCTGCGGACTGCGGCAGACTCCCTGATCTCTACACAAAAAATATAACACGTATGGGCCCCCTCCGCAATATGAACAAAATGCACACAGCGGCCATGCCCTCCGGCATCCCGGCCTCCGGGTGCCGGAGGCCGGGCATCCGAAGCGGGAGAGGCCCAGGATGTAAAAAAACTGTGGAGGTAAAAAATTTTTCTGCCATTTTTCTTTTTTTTCGTATATGATGTTTAGAAAACGCCGGGAGAGCCTGCGTACAGGGCAGGAAAGACATAAAAAGGCTTTTGCCGGGCGTAAGGAGTATTAAAAGCGAAAGATGAAACGAATCGGAATAATTCTGCTCGCAGCCGCCCTGGCGGCGGGAGCATGGCTCTTTGTCCGCGGGGAAGAGCGGGAGAGAGAAAAGGAAGCGGCAGCTGCAGAGGAGATCGCGGCAATGAAAGCTGAAATAGAGGCCGGAAAGACCGGGCCCTCAAGGCCCGTCCATGAGATCCACGCCTGGGGCGATTCCATGACCAGCGGATCGGGCAGCGGGGGCAAGTCCTACCCCGATTTCCTGGGGGAGCTGACCGGCATCCCCACGAAGAACTTCGGCATCGGCGGCGAGGACAGCCTGGAGATCCTGAAAAGGAGCCTTCAATACGGGGCCCAGGAGGAGGACGTGCTGATCCTGCAGATGGGAGACAACGGGGGCTGGGAGGACCTGGAAGATCTGATCAGCCAGTACAAACGCCTGATCCGGGAAGCCCGGTGCGACCGCTATATCATTATGAGCTCCACCGACGATCCCGACGACTACGACCAGATCTGGGCCTATACGGATGAGCCCATAGGCCTGGAGGATACCTGGTACGAAGCCAGGTACCGGGAGGTCTTCGGAGATCATCTCTTCGTGGGGAGACAGTACCTGATCCGGCACGGACTGGAGATCAACGACCTGGAGGAGACGGAGGTGGACAGGACCAGGGCCGAAAAGGGAAATATCTCCCTGCAGCTTCGGAACCCCGAGATCGACAACACCCACCTGAACGAGATGGGCTACAGGGCCGTGGCCCAGGGCGTCTACGAACAGGGAAAGATCCTGGGATACTGGAAATGACCCGGAAATGACATGCCCCCGGGGGAACCGGGCGGAGAAAAAGGGGAAAAGATAGGGAGACCTGCATACCGGGTGCCGGAATCAAGGTAGGTCCGGTACATCGTACACACAGACTGCAGGAACGAGGCGGACGATCAGTTTACCCTGGCCCACTGCCTCCTGACCCCTATGCTGGACATCAAAGGCATCACAGCGGGACACTTCGACAGCTGCTGCGGAAGATTTCCCGCCGGCACCACAGCCCGGGAAAGTTATGAGGAGATCCAGCGGGTCATGGACGCCATGGATATGACGGGAATGTATCCCGTGAAATGCGGATCCGGGATCCCCATGCCCGGCGAAGAGACGCCTGTGGACTCGGAGGGAGCGCAGCTTATCATCCGGGAAGCCATGAAGGAGGACAGCAGACCTCTTTATACAGGAATGCAGGGAGCCATTACGGACCTGGCCAGCGCCATCCTGATGGAGCCCCGGATCTGCGGCCGGATGACAGCCATATGGATCGGCGCGGGCCCTATCCGGAGGGAGGAGAGGAATTCAATCTCTACCATGACGTGGCGGCCGCCAACGTGGTCATGAGATCCTCCATGCCGCTCTGGCAGGTCCCTTCCAACGTATATAAGTGCTTTGCCGTGTCCAGGGTAAAGCACTTCGGAAAGCCGGGCGCCTGCCTCTTCGACCAGCTGACAGAGCTGAACCTGGAGCTGTGCGGCAGGGCCCCTGATTTCAACTGGCCCCACGGCGAGCTCTGGGGAGTGGGAGACGAGGGCGTGATCGCGGCTCTGATGCACGAGGGACAGAGAACAGATCTTTACCGCATGGTCCCTGCCCCGGCCATCGATCATCAGACTTTTGCCTATGACCTTCATACGGACAACCGGAGGATCCGGGTCTACGACAGGATGGATTACAGGCTGACCCTGGAGGACCTGTTCTGCAAGATTGAGATCCTGGCACAGGAATAAGAATTCATAAGGCCCGGGAAACCTGCACCAGACTGCGGTTTCCCGGGCTCTGTTTCTATGGTCACATGCCCGTTGCCACGGTGCCGTCTCCGATCACATGGTCCCGTTCGATCTCCTCCTGGGTCAGCATGAACCAGGTCATCCAGCTCTCGTCACCCGGCAGGCCTGCCCCGTCGCACCAGGTCACGTCCACATGGTAGGTGCCTTCCGGCAGCCGGACCAGGTTCCAGGAATGGGATTCTTCCCCGCTGCTTCCGAAGACGATCCGGCAGTAGAGGTCTGCCCGGCTGCAGAGATATTCCATGGCGGCGGAATAGCCCTCGCAGATGGAATATCCCCCCATGACCCCGCCCCAGGGACTTGCGGCGGCGCAGGCGTAGGCAGGATCCCAGGCATAGTCGGCATTCTCCGAAATGACCCGGGCCAGATAAAGGTATCTGTCATAAGCGGACATATCCGGAGTGATGCCGGAGAGGATCTCCTCTGTCTTTGCATCGAAATCCTCCATGGCCTTTCTGACTTTTCCGATCTCTTCACCTGGCTCAGGCTCCCAGAAGCAGGCGTAGCGGGATTCCATGCCTGTCAGGTATCCTTCTTCGTTGTTGAATTCCCGCAGCTGGAAATAGCAGCGGGTCTCGTAGTGCCTGTCGTGGATCAGTCCCATCACCAGGAGAAGATCGTCCATAAATTCATAGCCATAGGCCCCGGTATCGTAATAAAAATATTCGAAGGAAGCCACTTTGGGCCAGATCTCATTGTAGAGGGCTTCGACGGAGGGGGAGACTTCCTCCTCCACGGGAGCTTCATAGGGGAAGACCAGGGGAGACGGCTTTTCCTCCGGGGGATCCTGGATCATGTAAAAAGGGCCCTCCGGGCTTTCCGGCCCCGCAGCCTCTGGGGCAGAGTCGTATCCGTACCAGACAAGAGCCCCGCCTTCCAGGGGGATGCCGATCTCACAGGTCCCGTCTCCGTCCCTGTCTTCACAGAGAATATCTCCTTCAGGGAAAAACGCTGCTCCCTCAGGAAGGAAAAGCGTGCCGGTCCGGTCCCCGCTTCCCGCATCGTATACGCCAAAGCCCCCTCCATCGTCCAGAGGGGACAGGCATACGGTCAGATCTTCTGTGAGGGGAAGGTCTATGGAGCAGCTTCTCTGCGTCCGCCAGGAGTTTCCTGTGATCTCTCCTCCGCTGTCCGGATCTTCCCCCTTTTCCTTTGCAGGAGCGCCGCAGCAGGTCAGAAGAAGGGGCAGTGTCATAATAAGGAGCAGGATACAGATCTTTTTCGTCATAATTGTCCTCGCTTTTTGGGGGATCCGCCGGGAGGGGCGCCCTCCCGGCCTGACAGGTCTTTCTGATTTACAGTATAAAGGAAGGCGTATGCAGGGGCCAGCCTGTTTTATCCCATCTCCGGCACCGGCTTACGGCATTTCCCTTACTTTTTTTTTCCGGTTCACAGGAAATGCCATGGCGCGCTGGCCGCTTTCGTGGTATACCATAGCGTGCAGGCCTGCAGAACTGCAGCCCTTACGCCGGAGAGAGGAAAAGGAGAACTATGAACGACAGCAGGGAAATTGACAGCATCATGGAAGAAATCTGCGCGGATCCCCGCGTGCAGGAGATGAAGAGGTACATTCAGCACGGCAGGGTCACCACCTACGAGCACTGCTGCAGGGTGACAGGGCTCAGCCTGAAGATCGACAGAAGGCTCCGCCTTCATTCGGACCTTCCCACTCTGGTCCGGGGAGCCATGCTGCATGATTTTTATCTTTACGACTGGCACAGCGAAGACAACGGAGAGCACAACTGGCACGGCTACATCCATGCGGAAAGGGCCAGAAGAAACGCGGAAAAATACCTGGGAGCGGACAAAAAGGTCCAGCAGGTCATTTACAGCCATATGTGGCCTCTGAATCTGACCCGGATCCCCAGAAGCCGGGAGGCCTGGATCGTCTGCCTGGCGGACAAGTATGTGTCCCTGAAGGAGACCTTACTGGAAAGATAAAAGATATAGAAGAGAGAAGAGAAAGAAGAGAAAAGGAAGAAGAGAAAAGGAAGAAGAGAAG
>DETN01000210.1:0-1998 GCA_002362155.1 Lachnospiraceae bacterium UBA3287
GCGGCGGCGGGAAGCCTGCAGGGGAGAAAACGGAAGATACTTCTGCTGAAACCTCTGCCGAAGCTTCCACGGAGTGGACCCGTCAGGGCTACTTCCAGGACGAGAACGAAAACATGCTGAGCATCCTTCCTTCCGAAGACCCCGAACATCCCGGCTGGTCCGTGGGATGCTTTCTGGGCGAGGATATGTACGGCTGGTACCTGGAGCAGGAGGGAAACACCCTGCACGGAAACATTGTCCCCGACTATGAAGAGGGCGAGTTCATCGTGACACTGACCGAAGAAGGCGTGGACGGAGTCCAGATGGTCACGGAAGGCGGAGAGACCTACCACTTCACCCCCATGGATCTTCCGGACGCCACCATCTTTGTGACCGTTAATACGGAAGGCCGCGGCAACATCGAGTATGTCGAGGGAGACCAGACCCCCGAGATCGATACCGAGTATCCCTCTCAGTCCGCCCAGATCAATCTGGCCGAGCCCACTGTCTACACCCTTCTTGCCTGGCCCGCCATGGGATGGAAGTTCGTGAAATGGACAAAAGACGGCGAGGACTATTCCGAAGAGGCCCAGATCACCCTGGAGCTTGCCGAGACATCTGACTTTATCGCCGTATTCGAGGAAGACGAAGACTATGTCAGCCCCGTGGCGGATCTGTCAGGCGTTTATGCCTATGAGAAGGCAGAAGCCACTGTGGACTTCATGGACGACTATGTCTTCGTGACCCTTGACTGGCGGGATACGGCTGCCGATGTCTACCGCTGGACCATGGCCGGCTACATCGACTTCGACAGCCTGACCCTGGACTACGAAGGCAGCTCCAAGGCAAAGGTCACCTTCAGCAAGGACGGCGAAGAGGAGGAGCAGGAGATCGAGTACGAAGACGGTACCGGCTCTCTTACCTTCAGCCACGAAGGCCCTTCCTTCACATGGCACGACGATCAGACCGGCGAAGAATATACCTTTGAATGGGTAAAGGCTCCTGATGCGGAAGAGGAAGAATAAGATCCGCAGGAGAGATCCGAAGGGACCTGGTGAATTCATAGGCGAAAAGTTGCGAAAGGGGACCCGGGGCGTAAAGCCCCGGATCCCCTTTTTCCGTGTCTTTTTGATGTTTTCAGAAGAGAAGGACGCTGTCCCCATGGCTGCAGATCCGGGTCATCTGCCCGTCCTTTATCTGCCAGCCCTCTCCGTACAGGGTGGAAAGTCCGTCCTCCGCAAGGACAAAGCTCCCGTCGGGAATGGCCAGGAAGTCATGGCCGAAGCTGTCTCCCAGACTGATCTCTTCTATGATCTTCATGCCGTCCAGTTCCATGCCCCGGATCATCTGCAGATGGGGCAGGATATTGATGTCGGTGAGGCCAAGGCCGGGAATAAAGCGCTGATAATCCGGATCAAGGGCTTCGCCCGGCTCTTCGGGCTGGGCATAGACGGTTTCAGCCGCGTTCATGGTGCCGGCGCTGATGCCGATGATGATCCCGTCGAAGTCCCGGATCATATCCCTGAGGCCGATCCGCTCAAAATAGGCGTTTTCCGTGGGGACATGGCCGCCGCCCAGGAAGATCACGTCATAGGAATGAAGGGCCTCCCGGGTATATTCCTCCGTGCGGTCGTCCCAGATGTCTGCGGCCGACAGGGAAAGGCCCGATATTTTCAGGGCGTTCTCCATGAAAGAGCGCATCTCGATGTTGGCGGGGATGTCTGCCGGGAAGGCGGAGATGATCAGGACTCTGGCGCCCTCTCTCCATCTTTCCCTGACGAGATCCGCAAAACCGTTCCCCGGATCCAGTCCCTCCACCTGATAGCTGTTGTCCAGGGGCCCGAAGGGGGAGCTGGTCAGAAATAAACTTAGCATTGTGTCTGCCTCCTTAAGATGTCTTCCGGACCATTATATCACGTCTGCCTCCCTCTTTTATTCGGATTCCCTTTTTCTGACTCCTTCATGAGGTGAGCTGCAGATACAGAAAAGATCCGGGAAAAGGAAAAAAGAAGAGAAAAA
>DETN01000210.1:2066-7959 GCA_002362155.1 Lachnospiraceae bacterium UBA3287
AAAGATCCTTTCGGCATGTACGGCATGCCTTTTATCCATAGCCCTTATCTGCGGCTGCGGGGCAAAGACCCCTTCGGCCGGTGAAAACCAGCCTGCAGAGACCGCAGCTTCAGAGAGCGCAGAGGGAGATTCCCTCAGCATCGTGGCTTCCGTTTTTCCCGCCTGGGACTGGGCCCGGAACGTGATCGGCGATGTACCCGGCGCTGACCTGACCCTGCTGGTGGACAGCGGGGTGGACCTGCACAGCTACCAGCCTTCCGTGGAGGATATCCTGACCATTTCCACCTGCGACCTTTTCATCTACGTGGGAGGAGAGTCTGACGGCTGGGCCTCGGACGCCCTGGCCCAGGCCGTGAATGAAGACATGGTGGTCATAAACCTCCTGGACGCTCTGGGCGACAGGGCCAGGGAGGAAGAGATCGTGGAAGGCATGGAAGCGGAGGAAGAAGAGGAAGAGGAAGGCGCTCTGGACGAGCACGTCTGGCTCTCCCTTAAAAACGCGGCGGTCCTGACAGAGGCCATCGAAAAGGCCCTGGCAGAGATCGATCCCGAAAATGCCGCCGTCTACGAGGCCAATCTGGCGGCCTACACGGAAAAGCTTACTGCCCTGGATGCGGCCTATGAGAAGGCTGTGGAAGAAGCGCCCCACGACACGGTCCTGTTCGGGGACCGCTTCCCCTTCCGCTATCTGACGGAGGACTACGGTCTTGACTACTACGCAGCCTTTGCGGGCTGCTCCGCGGAGACGGAAGCCAGCTTTGAGACCATCCTTTTCCTGGCGGACAAAGTGGACGAGCTGGGACTGTCCTGTGTCCTGACCATAGACGGATCCGATCAGAAGATCGCACAGACCGTTGCACAGACTGCAAAGAGCACAGAGCCCCAGATCCTGACCCTGGATTCCATCCAGAGCATCACCAGGGAAGACATGGAAAAGGGGACCACCTATCTGTCCATTATGGAAGAGAACCTGGAGGTCCTGAAAAAAGCCCTGCAGTAAAAAAACATAAAGAAATGCCTGCGGCCCGGACGCACTTTCATACAGTGCGGTCCGGGCCATTTCCTTTTCTGCCGGCTCCGGGAATCTTTTTCCGGCCTGCCTTATGCCTGCTTTTAAGCCTTTTCGCAGCAGACAGATCGGACGACAGGGACGATCTCTTTATCGTGGACCTGCCGGAGGAAATGCAGGATGCAGGGCCGTCGGAAGGCCATAAGGAAAATTTATAAGGCACTGAAAAACAGGGCAGGACCGGAAGCTCAGCTTCCGGTCCTGTTTTTTTAATGGACAGGCACATCTGTCTGCACTCTGCAGGTCATTTTTTCTAAAGATCCGGTGAGACAGCCCCGCTTTCCAGAAGGGAGAGGCTCTCCCGGTGAGAGTAGATATGCTCCAGGGAGTGGAGGCTTCTGTGGTTCCTTTTCCGGTCCCGGCCTGCCTGGGGAGAGTTCCGGTATTCCTCCGGCGTCATGGAAAAGCGCTGGCGGAAGGCACTTACAAAGTAGCGGTAGTCCGAAAAGCCGCAGGCGTAGCAGATATCCAGAAGCTTTCCCCTCTCCTCGTGGATCATCTGACAGGCGGCGTTCAGGCGGACGGAGGTGACATATTCCTGGAAGGACTGATTTAAGGTATCCCGGATCAGGTGGGACAGATAGCCCATGGACCGTCCTTCCTTTTCCGCAAAGTCCGACAGGCGGATCTTGTGCATGTAGCCCCGGTCCACGTAGTCTAAAAGCCTCTGCATCCTCTGGCTCTTCTGGATCCGCTCCCCCGCTTCCTGCAGGGTCTCCTCGTGGTGGGGCATGGCCCTGAGGAGCCTGTAGAGGATCAGGCCCGCCATGGAAGCGCAGTAGATCCCGGAGTCCGGCTCCTCCTTCAGATAGGCGCTGAAGAGGGAGAGGATGTCTTTCCTGACGGCGGTCATTTCCTCCCCGGACAGATACCGGTCCGGAAGGAAGGCGTCGAAGAGGATCTGGCCGGAGCTGCGGGAAGACCGGAAGCGGGTCAGGTCCAGCTGCATGCAGAGAAAGGTGGCGCCCCCTTCCTCTCCCCGGAATTCGTGGATGACCTCACGGTTGACCAGAAGGATGCTGCCGGGATCAAGGACATAGTCTTCTCCCATGCTGCCCACATGAAGGACCCCGTCCAGGTTCCAGATCAGCTCCAGCTCGTCGTGCTGGTGGGGAGTCCGGTAGTCCACCGTATTCATAAACATGTTCAGGCCTTCGATCCGGTCATACTCGACGATCTCTATTTCGCGCTTTGCCACGGGGATTTCCTTTCTGCTATAAAAATGACAAAAAAATATCCAATTAATGCTATATATGACTATTTTAGACATTGCCTGGAGGCGGGTCAAGAAGAGCTTTTGCCCCTGAAAAACCATGGATTGGCATGAAATCTGTACATTTATGCAGACTGCACAAAGCGGGGAAGGGAAACTTGTGAAAAACAGAGAAGATGAGCAAATATCAAATTAGTATAATAAAAAAATACATAAGTCAATGCAAAGTCCAATGCATTCCCCCATAATGGACTCATAAAGAAAAAGAAAATCCCCATGCGGGAAGAGAAAGCACACAGGCAGCATTCAGGGCTTCAAAGGAGGATAAGAATGTACACCATCGGCATCGATCTGGGAACCTCCGCGACCAAGTTCCTTCTGGTCTCGGAAGACGGAAGCATCGCTTCCACTGTTACAAAAGAATACGGACTTTCCTTCCCCCATCCGGGCTGGTCCGAGCAGGAACCCGCTGACTGGTGGAAGGCTGTTCTGGAGGGTATTCCGGAACTGGTAAAGGACGTGGATAAGGATCAGATCGCAGGCATCGGCCTGGGCGGCCAGATGCACGGCCTGGTGGTCCTGGACGAGAACGACGAAGTGATCCGTCCCGCCATCCTCTGGAACGACGGCCGGACAGGAAAGCAGGTGGACTACCTCAATGAGACCATCGGCAGAGACTTCCTTTCCGCCCATACCGGCAACATCGCCTTCGCAGGCTTTACGGCGCCCAAGATCCTCTGGATGAAGGAGAAAGAGCCCGAAAAGTTTGCCAGGATCAGAAAGATCATGCTTCCCAAGGACTATGTGGCCTATAAGCTTTCCGGCGTCTTCTGCACCGACTATTCCGACGCCTCCGGCATGCTGCTCCTGGACGTGGAGCATAAGTGCTGGTCGAAGGAAATGCTGGAGATCTGCTCCGTTAAGGAAGAGCAGCTGGCATCCCTCCACGAGAGCTGGGAGAACGTAGGCACCCTTCTTCCCGAGGTGGCCAGGGCCCTTGGCCTTCCCGAGACCGTCATCGTGACCCCCGGCGCCGGCGACAACGCCGCGGGCGCTGTAGGCACCGGCACAGTGGGAGACGGACACTGCACCATTTCCATGGGCACCTCCGGCACCGTATTCATCAGTTCCGAAAAATTCGGGGTGGACGCCACCAATGGCCTCCACGCCTTCGCCCACGCCGACGGCGCCTGGCACCTGATGGGCTGCATGCTCTCCGCCGCTTCCTGCAACATGTGGTGGCAGGACAGCATCCTGCAGAATAAGGACTATGCGGGAGAGCAGGCCGGCATCACCGACGACATGCTGGGCAGGGGCCACGTTTACTTCCTGCCTTACCTGATGGGCGAAAGATCCCCCATCAACGATACGGACGCAAGAGGCACCTTCATCGGCATGACCATGGACACCACCCATACCGAAATGACCCAGGCCATGCTGGAGGGCGTAGCCTTTGCCTTCAGGGACTGCCTCGAGGTGGCAAAGTCCATCGGCGTTCCCATCCCCAGAGCCATGCTCTGCGGCGGCGGCTCCAAATCTCCCCTCTGGAGAAAGATCATGACCAACGTCCTGAACATTCCCCTGGATCTGCCCGTCAGCGAACAGGGCCCCGGCTATGGCGGCGCCATCCTGGCCATGGTGGGCTGCGGGATCTATCCTTCCGTGCAGGACGCCTGCAAAAAGCTGGTCAGCGTAAAGGAGACCATTTATCCCGATCCCGCCATCGCGGAAAGATATGAGGAGCGCTACAGGAAGTTCTCCCGCATCTATCCCGCCTGCAGAGAACTCTTCAAGGAACTTGCTTAAAGGCCCCACGGGCAGAAAGGAAAGCCATATGAAAATCTATTCCGTAAACGATCCCGAATTCAAAGCCTACGGCAGAGTCGTGACAGGTCTGGAGGATGCCTGCAGAGAGATCCTTGAGAACCTTCCCCTGACCCCTCTTCCCGAGGGAGTGGGCTATGTTCCCACAGAGCCCATCCTGCAAAAGCTCCCCGCGGCAGACATCTTCCGCGACCACGTTTTCGGCGGCATGCCTGTGGAACTGGGCTGGTGCAACGGCCACAACACAAAGCTCAACTGCCTGGAATACCACAGGGACAGCGAGTACAACCTGGGCACCGAAGACTTCATCCTCCTTCTGGCAAAGATGGATGAGATCGGAGAGGACGGCATCCTGGACACTGCGTGCGTAAAGGCCTTCCGGGTCCCCGCAGGGGTCCTGACGGAAGTCTACGCCACCACCCTCCACTATGCTCCCTGCCATACGGATTCGGAAAAAGGCTTCCGCGTCCTGGTAGCCCTTCCCTGGGGCACCAATACTGACAGGCCCGTCATGGAGAACCTGACCAGGGAGGACAGCCTCATGACCGCAAGGAACAAGTGGCTTTTAGCCCATCCCGAATCCTCTGAAGCCGCAGGCGGCGCTGTCATCGGCCTTAAGGGCGTCAACATCGATATCGCCTCCGACCTGTAAAGGAAAATATTAACAGGAACCGTAAATTGATTCAGATAGAAAAAGGAACCTGAAAACAAGGACACACCGGAAAAAAGGAGAAAAACATGAATTCCACAAACATCCCCGTAGTGAAACTCGGCATTATCGCAGTCTCCCGTGACTGCTTCCCCATCACTCTGTCCGTCAAGAGAAGACAGAACATCGTAAAGGCCTGCCAGGAAAAGGGCATCGAGGTCTTTGAGTGCCAGACCGCCGTTGAGAACGAGGCAGATATGCTCAAGGCCGTCGAGGAAGTCAAGGCAGCAGGCGTCAACGCTCTGACCGTTTTCCTCGGCAACTTCGGCCCCGAGACTCCCGAGACCCTGATCGCAAAGTACTTTGACGGCCCCTGCATGTTCGTGGCGGCAGCCGAAGGCGACGGCGACCTGATCAACGGCCGCGGCGACGCATTCTGCGGCATGCTCAACTGCTCCTACAACCTGGGCATGAGACATCTGAAGGGCTACATTCCGGAATATCCCGTGGGCACGGCAGGGGAAGTGGCCGACAAGATGGCCGAGTTCATCCCCATCGCCAGAGTCATCCTGGGTCTCAAGGGTCTCAAGATCATTACCTTCGGTCCCCGTCCTCAGGACTTCTTCGCCTGCAACGCTCCCATCAAGGGCCTCTATGAGCTGGGCGTAGAGATCGAAGAGAACTCCGAGCTGGATCTGCTGGTCTCCTACAGAGAGCATGCGAACGATCCCCGCATTCCCGCCGTCTGCGAAGACATGGCAAAGGAAATGGGCGAAGGCTGCTACTATCCCGATATGTCCGTCCGTCTGGCACAGTTCGAACTGACCCTGCTTGACTGGGCAGAGAAGCATAAGGGCAGCAGACAGTACGTGGCATTCGCCGACAAGTGCTGGCCCGCATTCCCCAGGGAATTCGGCTTCGAGCCCTGCTACGTCAACAGCCGCCTGGCTTCCAGAGGCATTCCGGTATCCTGCGAAGTGGATATCTACGGAGCTCTGAGCGAATACATCGGCATGTGCGCATCCGGCGATACCGTGACTCTGCTGGATATCAACAACAGCGTTCCCCAGTACATCTATGACGAGGACAACATCGCCCAGTACGGCTATGAACTGACCGATACCTTCATGGGCTTCCA
>DETN01000210.1:7996-12325 GCA_002362155.1 Lachnospiraceae bacterium UBA3287
TGGGCTTCCACTGCGGCAACACCCCTGTCTGCAAGATGGCCAAGGGCAGAGCTGTCAAGTATCAGCTGATCCAGCACAGACTGCTTGAGCCCGAAGGATCCGAGCCTGACTTCACCAGAGGCACTCTGGAAGGCGATATCGCAGCCAGCCCTATTACCTTCTACCGCCTGCAGTGCGATGCAAACGGGGATCTGCGCTCCTACATCGCCCAGGGCGAGATCCTGCCCGTTCCCACCAGAAGCTTCGGCGGCATCGCCATCTTCGCCATCCCTGAAATGGGCCGCTTCTACAGACACGTGCTGATTCAGAAGGGCTATCCTCACCACGGCGCAGTGGCCTTCGACCACGTGGGAAAGACCCTCTTCGAGGTCTTCAAGTATCTGGGAATCAAAGATATCGCCTACAACCAGCCCAGGAACCTGCCTTACCCCACAGAGAATCCCTTCGCCTGATCCGCGTACTTAAAAGTGAATAGCGCAGGAAGGCAGGTTTCTGCCTGACCTGAAAAACATCAGAGCCCGCCCCGGAGCCTTCGGGGCGGGTTTTTTAAGTTCCCCTTTCGGATGGGCCCCTGCCTTCCGGATTTACTTTTAAGCAGAAGGCGCCATTTCATTTTTGCAGCCCTGCATTGTATAATGGTCTGACAGACAGCTCTGCGGAGCCATAAGGCTCCCGGGCGGGGAGGAAAACTGCATTGAAAGACTATTCGAAACCGGATCTGCGGATCTTCATTGCGTATATATGGCCCCACAGGAGGCTTTTTGCCATCGACATGGTCCTGTCCGTCCTGGTGGCCGTCATAGACCTGACCTTTCCCTTTGCCACAAGGCAGGCCATGAACCGGCTCCTGCCCCAGGGCCTCTACGGGACCTTTTTCGCGGTCATGGCCTGCATCTTTGCGGCCTATCTGCTGCGGGCCTTTTTCATGTATCAGGTGACGGTCATAGGCCACGGCATGGGCACCCGGGTGGAAGCCGACATGCGGCGGGACGTCTTTGCACACATGCAGGAGCTTTCCTTCAGCTTCTTCGACCGCAACCGGACCGGCATCCTCATGGGCCGGGTGACCAACGACCTTTTCGAGATCGTGGAGCTGGCCCACCACGGGCCGGAGAACATCCTGACCTGCAGCCTGACCATAACAGGCGCCGTGATCGTGCTTCTGACCATCAACTGGAAGCTGGCCCTGGTGCTGATCGTCCTCCTGCCCGCCTGCATTTATTTCTCCATCTATCAGAGGATGCGGATGCAGAACGCCAACAGGGCGGTCAAGCAGAAGACCGGCGAGATCAACGCTGCCATAGAGAGCGGCATTTCCGGCATCCGCACCTCCAAGGCCTTCGCCAACGAGGAGGCGGAGAAGGACAAGTTCCGGGCGGCCAACGAAAGCTTCAAGGCCAGCAAGGTGGGCTACTATAAGGCCATGGGCCTTTTCATGGCCGGGATCGAAGCCACGGTGGGGGTCATGCAGGCGGCGGTCATCGCCTTCGGCGGCCTTCTCATGATGCAGGGAGAGCTTACCCTGGTGGACCTTCTCACCTTCACTCTCTATGTATCCACCTTTACCGGCCCTGTCCGCAAGCTGGCCCAGTTCATGGAGATCTATACCCAGGGCACGGCAGGCTTTTCCAGGTTCCTGGAGCTCATGCGGACAGAGCCCGAGATCACAGACGCCCCCGACGCCGTGGACCTGAAGGACGTCAGGGGAGAGATCCGCTACGACCACGTGGACTTTTCCTACCAGGACGGAACAGAGGTCCTGAGGGACATAAACGTCAGGATCCGGCCGGGAGAGACCTTTGCCCTGGTGGGATCCTCCGGAGGAGGTAAGACCACCATGTGCCACCTCCTGCCCAGGTTTTACGATGTCACGAACGGCGCCGTGACCGTGGACGGACTGGACGTGCGCAGGGTGACCCAGAGAAGCCTCCACAGGAACATCGGCATCATCCAGCAGGACGTCTTCATGTTCGCCGGCACCGTCATGGACAACATCCGCTACGGCCGGCCCGACGCCAGCGAGGAGGAGATCGTAGAGGCCGCGAAAATGGCCGAGATCCACGAGGAGATCATGCGCATGCCCAAGGGCTATGAGTCCTATATCGGCGAAAGAGGCGTAGTGCTGTCCGGAGGCCAGAAGCAGAGGATCTCCATCGCCAGAGTCTTTTTAAAGAACCCGCCCATCCTGATCCTGGACGAGGCCACCTCGGCCCTGGATTCCGTGACGGAGCAGAGGATCCAGGAGAGCCTGGACCGCCTGAGCCGGGGCAAGACCTGCATCGTCATCGCCCACAGGCTCTCCACCATCCGCAATGCGGACTGCATCGCCGTGGTGGAGGACAAAGGGATCCTGGAGATGGGATCCAGAGAGCAGCTGCTGGAAATGAACGGCGAGTACGCCAGACTGGAAAGGGCCCAGGCCATGGCGGAGGCAAAGGGAGGGGAGAACACATGAAGCTTCCATGGAAGGTTTCCCGGGATCCCTTTATAAGACTTTCGGATCTGTCCCGGGCAGCCGGCTCCTACACCCTTCCCGAGAGCGATATCCGCTACGCCGTAACAGGGGATTATGCGGACCGGGCCAGGAACCACTGCGCCTGCGTATGCTGCGTCAACCTGGTCCTCTTTTTCCGGGCCCTGGAGGAAAAAAGCGCCCCCTCCCCGGTCAGAAGGATGACCAGGGAGGAGAGGGAGGCCCAGAAACGTTCCAGAGCCCTTTTAAGGGACGCCCTCTTTGAAAAGATCCATGAGATGCTGGGGAACGGGCCTGTCTTTTTCATACGAAAGGAGGCCCTGAGGCTCCTTGAGGAAAACGGGTTCAGGGCCGAGGCGCTGCGGATCCGACCCTCGGACAGGGAGGGAATGATCCGGGCCCTGGACCAGGGGATCCCCCTGGCCCTGCTCCTTCGGATCAGTCCCTTCAACTGGCACTGGGTCCTGGCCGTTGGATGGCGGATCCAGGAAGACGGCGCATTCCTTCTGGAAGTGGCCGACAGCTGGAATCCCAGATCCGACCGCTTCCTGGAAATGAAGGGCGGTTTTTTCCCCGGAATCCTTTCAGTGACCGGTTTTAAGAAAATCTGAATGATTTTTAATGGACGTCCGCCTCTTTTTGTCTGATATTTAAATATGTTGCGGTTAACATTTATATGCGTCTGATGTATAATGGTCCTGTATTTTTTCGGAAAGGAGGCAGAGAGCCGGTCATGACTGTTTTAAAAAGAATCGTATCCGTTTTCATTTCGGCAGTTCTGGTGCTGCCGCTCTTTGCCTGCAGTGCGGAACAGCCGGTCAGAGAGCTTTTTAATGCCTATATTTCCGAGAAGGACAGCGTCATCCGGGAAAGGCCCGCGGAAGGATCTGCCCGGGAAGAGGAAGCCCGCTACCCGGATAACGTGGGAAGAGAACAGGTGCTGACGGCGGACCGGATGCCGGAGGCGGAGAGCGCCCAGAAAGCGCCTCAGGAGAAAAAGGAAGTCAGAGCATCTGTGGAGACGGTAAGGAGCGAAGTGGTCCCCGAGGTGGAAAAGGCCCCGGAGAAAGAAGCCGCCGGCAGTAAGGAACAGGCTGCGCCCGCCCCCGAGGAAGCCGCTCCCGAGGCCCCGGCGCCGGAGGAAGCTGCTGCCGTGAATGAGGCAGCGGAGGAAGTCCAGGAAGTTGTCGGCACGCCGGAGGCTGCCGAGTCCTATGCCCAGGAGAGCGCCCCTGCTTCTCTGGGAGGAGGAGCCGTTACCCTGGCGTCCGGTTCGGCGGGAGGACATCTGCTGAAGCTGGATGACGAGGGGATCCTTCTGACGCTGACAGTCCAGGAGACCGTCTACGACCTGTATATTGGCAGCAGCACAGGAGGCCACCAGTATAACGCAAGTTTTCAGTCGGCCCAGGTGGAAGGCGGCACCGCCGTTGCCGTCCAGGCCCTGATCAGTCCTGACGAGCCGGACATCAGCATCAGCTGGACCAGTTCCGAGGGCTACGGATATATCAAATACATCAGCGTCAGCGCCAAGGACGGCGTTCCCATGCTGGTGGCTGTGGAATGATAAGGGGCGAAATGCATGAGTATGCCTGATCCAGGGACCGGAGAGAAGATCTCCGGTCCCTTTTGCGGTCCCCTTCCTTTCCGGCGTCCTCCCTTCGCCCTCTCATCGTCCTCCCCGGGCTTCCCGGCAAACTAAAGTATTCTATATTTGCCCGATCTCATATATAATAAAACTGGCCGGGGAAAGTGTCCGGCCGGCAGCAGAAAAAAGGAATCGATCCGCGCGGGAATGCGGCAGAAAGGAAAGATATGGCAGTTTATACACTTGAAAATGCGGATATAAAGATCGA
>DETN01000182.1 GCA_002362155.1 Lachnospiraceae bacterium UBA3287
TCCCCGTCGCGGAAACGGGTGACTTTGAAATCTCCTCCGTGCTCCTGTGAATACTGTCTGACATACATGGACAGCTTCCGGGCGTATATATCCTCATCATCTACGATAGCTATATGGATCATAGCTTTCCTTTCATCTGACGATCATTCCCGGCTTCCGGCCATGATCAGATTCTTAAAGAAATCCACGGCTCCGGGAAGGCTGTTATAGTGAAGATGCTCGTTGATCCCGTGGATGCCCCTCTTTTCCTCCGGGCTGTACACGACAGGGGCAAAACGGATGCAGCTGTCACAGATCTCCTGATAAAAGACGGCATCTGTAGCAGCGGTCAGTACGAAGGGACTGACCGGACAGTCTGGAAATGTTTCTCTGACCGTATCCGCCACCAGGCGGAAGGCATCCCCTCTTATGTCCACAGGGGGCGTAAAGTCGCTCCCTTCGATCACTTCAGTCTTTAAACCGAAGCGGGCCGCCCTTTTCCTTATGATCTCCAGGCTCTCCTCCATTCCCTGATGGGGGATAAAACGCATGTTGGCACTGACAGAAGCCTTTTCCGGCATGACGTTGCAGGCCTGAGACCCGGAGGCCATGGTAAAGGAAATGGTGGACCGCAGCATGGCCGCGGCCTGTCCGCTGACAAGGGGTGCGCCCCAGGTGACCAGAGGAGAAAAAAGCCAGAGATTTCCCAGGACCAGCCGGATGGGAAAGGAACCGTAGGGAGCAAGGGTCTCCAGCATGGCCCTCACGGAAGGCTCCAGCCGGCAGCGGAAAGGCTGACGCTTTTCCACATCCGTTACAAAAGCGGAAAGTCTGGCGATGGGGGAATTTTTCACAGGAGTAGCCGGATGGCCTCCCCTGCCCTCTGCCGTGAACCGTACATTGGCCTTTCCCTTTTCGAAGACTCCCACCATGGCGAAGTTCCCCCGGATGCCGAACATGGGATCCGTATAGATCCCGCCGCCTTCATCCAGGACCAGGAAGGGCCTTACCCCCCGCCTTTTCAGTTCGTCCACCAGGGAGCAGCAGCCGGGGCCGCCCCATTCCTCGGTACAGGAGGAGGAAAAATAGATATCCATGGGCGGGATAGCCCCCTCCGAGAGCAGCTCTTCCGCTGCCTGCATAAAGGCCATGACAGAACACTTGGTGTCAACAGCTCCTCTGCCCCATACCGAACCGTCTTCGATATCCCCCGAAAAGGGATCTCTGTCCCAGTCTCCCGAAGCGGGCACCACATCCTGGTGCCCCATCAGAACGATGGGCTTTTCGGAGCTTTTCCCCTTCCAGCAGTACAGGAGATTCCCTCCGATCTCCGTCTTCTCCAGATATCTGTGAACCAGGGGGAACTGGTCTTCCAGTACCCTGTGATAGCCCAGAAACAGGTCCCTCTGATCTGTATCCCTGACGGAGGTGGTATTATACCGGACCATGGCGGAAAGCTTCCGGGCGTAGGCCAGGGCTCTGTCATCGTCCTTTTCGGAAGGCCTGTAGGAAGCCTTCCGCGGGGGGCTTGTCAGGGTACGGACCAGGGCTGCTGCCGGAAGACAGAGAGCCAGGATCAGAAGTATCATAAGTATCTTCATCCGTTTCCTCTCAAAAAAGGACAGACCGCTGCCCGCGGAATACATGCCGCCTGCCTCTTTGTCTGTCCTTCTTAAGTGTAACCGCTTCTCTTACTGGAAAAGAGGCGTGCTGAAATAACGTTCTCCTGTGTCAGGGAGCACCGTGACCACGGTCTTCCCTTTCCCCAGTTCTCTGGCCAGCTTCAGGGCCACGCTGACATTGGTCCCGGCGGAGATGCCGCAGAGGATCCCCTCCTGCCTTGCCAGCTGCTTTGTGGTGTACATGGCCTCCTCGTCCGTAACGATGCGGATCTCGCGGCAGATGGAGGTATCCAGAATATCCGGGATCAGGCCGTCGCCGATGCCCATCTGCAGGTGGGTCCCGATGGAACCGCCGGAAAGAATGGCTGCATGCTCGGGCTCACAGGCAACGATGCGGATCTCGGGCCAGGCCTTTTTGAGGACACGGCCGATGCCCGTGATGGTGCCGCCGGTGCCGATGCCGGAGCAGAAGGCATGGATGGGACCATCCACCTGCCGGAGGATCTCGGGACCGGTGCCTTCGGTATGGGCCAGAAGGTTGTCCGTGTTGCTGAACTGATCGGGCATGAATACCCTGGGATCTTCGGCCTTCATCCGCTTTGCCATCTGGATGCACTCTTCGATGGCTTCGCCGATGTTGCCGTCGTCATGGACCAGGCGGACCTCCGCCCCGTACTGGGAGACCAGATACCTGCGCTCCACACTGACAGAATCCGGCATGATGATAATGGTCTTATATCCCTTGACCGCTCCCACAAGAGCCAGGCCGATGCCCTGATTGCCGCTGGTAGGCTCCACGATAATGGAATCCTCTTTCAGGTCTCCTCTCTTTTCGGCTTCCTCGATCATCTTGAGAGCCACTCTTGTCTTGATGGAGCCGCCAATGTTCATGCCTTCATATTTGACCAGGACCTGGGCGTCATCGGGCCCGACCATTCTGGACAGGCGGATCATGGGTGTATTCCCTGCTGCTTCCAGTACGTTGTTATAAATCATTTTTTCTGTTTCCTCATGCTTTATGGTATTGGTTCCGGAAAGGGCTCTGCCGCCCTTTCGCAAAACACAAAATTTATTATACCCAATATGCGTCTGCCTTCGCAACGTATACTTGAAAAAACAGCCTTTCTCAGGCTGCAGGCAGCTGCGGGTCCGGTCCTTTGAGCCTGCATTAAAAACTAACTTCGGAGACTTCTCAGAAAAGGAAAGGGATGCTAAAATAGAATACGACACGTGACAAGACATGTGTAAAGAGTCTGAGGGAAAGGAGTCCTGTTACATGAACGGAGAAGAGCGCAGAGCACACATACTTCATACGCTGAAGACCAGCAGCGAACCTGTTTCCGGCAGCGCCTTTGCCAGAGAGCTGCACGTCAGCAGGCAGGTCATTGTCCAGGATATAGCCCTGATCAGAAGCAGCGGCGTAGAAGTCCTTTCGGGCAAGTACGGCTATTTCATCTATAAGAACCAGCCTGTCAGCCGGGTCTTCAAGGTCTATCATACCGATGAGGAAACAGAGGAGGAAATGAACCTCTACGTTGATCTGGGAGGCCGGATCGACGATGTTTTCGTCTATCACAAGATCTACGGCATTGTACGGGCTCCCATGAATATCAAATCCCGCCGGGAGATCCGGGCTTATATGAAGAGCCTGGAGACCGGAAGCTCCTCTCCCCTCAAGAACATCACCGGCGGCTACCACTACCATACCATCTCCGCCGATTCCGAGGATGTCCTGAACGATATCCAGGAGGCCCTTTCCAGAAGAGGCTTCCTGGCAAAGCTGCAGGACTATGAACCCGTCAATTTCTGGAAGAACGACCTGCCGGACCAGTCAGAATAAAGCGCAGGCTTCTGACAGCAGCGGAAGGTCCATACAGGGCAGGCGATCCTGTAAAAAGACCGCCCCGGCCCAGTTCAGAACTGGTCCGGAGCGGTCTTTTATGTTTATCACTTATAATGATTCAGAAAGCCTTCTCCCTGGAAAGGCCTGTCCGTCAGTGAAGGATCAGGGACAGGATAAAGATCTCCACCATGGCGGAAAGGCCAAGGAAGAGGGTGTTGAGAGTCTGTGTCTTATAGCCCTGCTCGGGAGTCATGGCGCCGAAGTTGGTCACCACCCAGAAGAAGGAGTCGTTTGCATGGGACACTGTCATGGCGCCGGCACCGATGGCCATGCAGGCCAGGCAGGTGCGGACGGGAGAATCCAGGCCCAGCAGAGGCAGAAGGGGCGCCACAATGCCGGCCGTGGTGGTCAGAGCCACTGTGGAAGAACCCTGTGCGGACTTGAGGATGGCAGACAGGATGAAGGGGAAGAAAATGCCCATGGCCTGAAGGACCGTCGCATGCTGGGTAATGTAGTTGACCATGTCGGAGCTGGCAATGACCTTACCCAGGACGCCGCCTGCCGCGGTGACGAAAAGGATGGGGCCCACTGTCTTTAAGGTGTCATTGGTCAGGTTGTAGAACTCTCCCATTCTGCCGGCATTCTTCAGCTGGATCACGGCAAAGATGGTACCGACTGCCAGAGCGATGATGGGCGTGCCCAGGAAGGTCAGGATGTCTTTTACAAAGCCGGTCATGCCGGCCATGGATGCGATCGAGGAAAGCGCCATCAGGATAATGGGAACGATGATGGGAGCCATGGCGTCAAAACCGCCGGGAAGCTTTCCGTATTCGGCTACCAGCTCCTCGTAGGACTTGGTCACTTCGCCCGCATCGGCTTCATCCGCTGCGCGGACTTTCTTACCGATGAAGTTGGCGTAAAAATAACCCGCGATCAGAGGGAAGATGGAGCAGACAGCGCCCAGGCCCATGACCAGGAGCAGGTTGTCTCCCACGCCCAGAGTATTGGCCGCTGCGATGGGGCCGGGAGTAGGGGGAATGAAAACGTGGGACAGGTAAAGACCTGTGCCCAGACCTACGGACATGGCTACCGAGGATTCACCGGTACGAGTGACCAGAGCCTTACGGATCGGGTTCAGGATAACGAAGCCGGAATCACAGAAAACAGGGATGGATACGACCCAGCCCATGAGTTCCAGAGCCAGGACGGGATGGTTCTTTCCTACCAGATGGATGACCATGTCCGCCAGCTTGAGGGCAGCGCCGGTCACTTCCAGAACGGAGCCGATCAGGGCGCCCAGGATGATGACGATACCGATGCTGGAGAACGTTCCGGAAAAGCCGGAGCCGATGACGCTGGCAAGGCCTGCGATCTTGGTTCCGTCTTCCAGGGTCCTGTCCACGATGGGGATCCCCGCCACAAGGCCCAGGATCAGAGAAATGCCCATAATGGAAATGAAGGGATGGATCTTGAACTTTGAAATGGCAATGATCATAAGAACAACAGCGGCGATAAAAGCGATAATCAGTGGAAATCCGGTCATAACATACTCCTCCTCATTTTAAGTTGACATTTTTCCAACTGCAGCTGCCGGTCTGCTTCCGGAGGATGTTTCTCCGGAAGCAAACCTTTTTTAATTATAGTACTTTTCTTACATTTTTTCCATAATTGTAAAAATATCCGCGTTTGTTTTTGTACATTTTTAATGATGTGTTAAATCATTATTCCAGGTCCGGTTTAACGTTTTTGTGCGGTTTTCAGAGAATCCGGCTCCGAAATGACGACAAAGCGTCCATTTCAGAGTTATCATTTGTCAAAACAGATTCTCTTAAGAGACAAAATAAGGTACAATAAAATGGTGTATTGAAATCCTTAATAAAAGAAAAGGAGAACAATTATGGGAGAAGCAAGACATTATAAACCAACCTATCACGCCTACATACCCAAGGGCTGGTGTAATGATCCCAACGGCATGATTTACTATAACGGGACAAACCACCTGTATTTCCAGCATTATCCCTACAACGCGGCATGGGGCACTATGCACTGGGGGCACTTTACCTCCAAAGATTTCATCAAGTGGGAGCTCCAGCCCGTAGCCCTTCGTCCTGACCAGGATTATGAGGTCATCTGCGGCTGCTGCTCGGGCAACGCTGTCGAAAAAGACGGAAAGCTCTATATCATGTATACCGCAGCCCAGCCTGACCGCCAGAGGCAGTGCCTGGCCTGGTCCGAGGACGGCGGCATCACCTTTACAAAGGAGCCTTCCAACCCCATCCTGACCGCAGAGATGCTGAGTCCCGAAGTCTCTACCAGAGATTTCCGCGATCCCAAGATCTTTGAAAAGGACGGCTGGTACTACTGTCTCTACGGCTGCAGGATCGTGGATCCCGACAAGCCCCTTCCGGACGGCGTTCTGTACAGGACCAACGTATCCGGCGCCGCCATGGTCCACCATCCCGGCCCCTTCGTGAGCGGCCGCACTGTTTCCGGCGGCGGTTTCGAAGGCGAATATTTCCCCGGCTACGGCAACCTGATCCTGACCCGGTCCAAAGATCTTTATCACTGGGAGTACGTCGGCAAGCTCATCTACCGCCAGGAAGGCTTCGACGAAGCCTACTATACCCTGAACGGCGTCTATGAATGCCCCGACTATTTCGTAAGCAACGGTCAGGACATCATCCTTTCCAGCCCGCAGAACCTGCCTCCCATGGGCCACCACTACTGGAACCAGCATTCCGTCGTCTATATCCTGGGCAAGCTGGATTTCGAGACCGGCGCATATGTGGTGGAATCCTTCAACGAACTGGACAGCGGCTTCGATATCTATGCTTCTCAGGCCATGCACCTTCCGGACGGCCGGATCGTCATGATCTCCTGGAAGGAAATGTGGGACCGCAACGTCCCCATGCGCGCAGACGGCTGGGGCGGCACCTACACTCTGCCCAGAGAAGTGGAATTCAAGAAGGGCAGACTCTATCAGTATCCTGTCCGCGAGATTTATAATTACAGACAGAACAAGGTGGAAGCGGCCGGCTTAAAGGTCAGGGACGGCTCTGCCAGCGTGGAAGGCGTCGAAGGCGATAAGATCGAGCTGGACGTGACCTTCTGCCCCGGCGATGCAAAGAAGGCAGGCGTCAAATTCTTTGTGGGCACAGAACATGAGACCCTGGTCTACTATGACGCAGACTTAAAGGCCGTGGTCTTCGACCGGGCAAAGAGCGGCATCACTCCCGAAGGCGTAGAGCCCAACCTGACCGTCCGCTACTGCGACCTGGACGAGACCGACAGGATCCGCTTCCAGATCTTCCTGGACGTCTGCTCCGCGGAGATCTTCATCAACGACGGCCGCTTCACCATGACCGGCAACATGTTCCCCGATGAAGAGGATACAGGCGTTGCCTTCTTCAGTGAAGGCGAGTGCCAGTTCGAATCCATTGTCAAATACGATATCGTAGTGGAGCAGACCATCCGCTGAGGCGGAAAGCTTCTTCACACATAATAAGGGGCCTGTCTCTGACTTTCCGGTCAGAGGCAGGCCCCTTTTTCCTGTATGCCGGAAAGCTTCCGGCATTATTTTTTACTGGTCCCAGGAGATCACTGTCTCCAGAAGGCGGCAGAGCCCTTCCAGCCCGGCCTGGTCCGCTCCCGTGAATCTGTCTTCCACAGGGGAATCCATGTCAAGAACGCCCATGACCTTTCCGTCCGGGTCTCTTAAGGGAATAACGATCTCGGACAGAGATCTGCTGTCACAGGCGATATGTCCTTCAAATTCATGGACATTGGCGACCCGCACCGTCTTATTGGAAAGAGCGGCGGTTCCGCATACGCCTTTTCCCAGAGGGATGTGGATACAGGCGGTCTGTCCCTGGAAGGGGCCCAGTACCAGCCTCCCGCCCCGCATCAGATAAAAGCCCGCCCAGTTCAGGTCATCCATGGACTGGTAGAGCAGGGCCGATACATTGGCCAGCAGCGGAATGAAATGGGGATCGGTCTCGGCAAATTCCACCATCTGCCTGGTCATCAGATCATAATCAGAGTTCATCGCTTTCCTCCCTTATAGTGTCCGGAAGGACGGCTTCTTCCTCTGCCGCCGGAATGGTTCCTTTGAATACGGGAACTGTCTCCGGAGCCCCGATGTTTTTCTTTTTCTTCCTGTATGCATCCTCCTCGTGGGCATAAATGACCCTTGTATCGGAGAGCATGTCATGAAGCGCCTGTTTCTCCTCATCCGGGATGATCATGATATAGCCGATCATCAGAATGACCGAGGAAAGAAAGCGTCCTGCCGTCTCCCGGAAGATCACCTCGACCCATGTCAGATTTCTTTCCTCGCAGGAGACCACCTTGAGCCTGAAAATGCTTTTTCCCAGGGTCGCTCCCCGGAGCTTTGTCATCAGAATAAAGTAAAAGACTGTGACAGCCCAGACAAACAGATCGAAGGGCGTCTTCGAAAAAAATACGGGCCTGTCCATAAAGGATGCCGGACTGCCGAAAGCGGTAAAAAAGTGAACGATCCGGACCGGCATGAGGAGAAGGTTCACCAGCAGCATATCCGTAATAAAAGCGGCTGCCCTTACGAAAAAGCCGGCATAGGGGATTTCATTGGACTCATTTCGCATAGTACATCAACTCTCCTTCTCTGCGCCTTTCCATAAAGCTCCGGACCAGGTCCGATTCGCTGTTTTCCCTGCCAAAAAGCCGGCTCATCTGGCCCAGAAAACTGAACAGGGGGGGCTGGTATGCGGGCTCGGGGCTGTAAAATTCAATATCGGGATCGCCAAATTTTTCAGCGATGGCGTCCATGGCGTCCTCTTCTCCCATGATCTCGTCGATCAGTCCGTTTTCCTTGGCCTGGGCTGCCGTATAGATCCTGCCGTCCGCCAGCTTCCTGACCGCCTTGTTCTTCATACCTCTGCCGGAAGCTACGATGTCCACGAACCTGTCATATGACTCATCTACGTAAGCCTGAAGGATCTCCCGCTGTTCGTCCGTTGTCTCGCTGGCGCCGGACCCTATGGTCTTATTTGCTCCGGTGGTAATGTCGATCTCCTCAACGCCCACCTTTTCCAGCAGCTCATGATAATCATAGTAGGACATGATGACCCCGATGGAGCCGGTGGTACAGTTTCTGTTGGCATAAATGTAGTCGGAAGCCATGGAAATATAGTAGCCGCCGGATGCAGCCGTGGAAGCAAAGTAGGCATAGATGGGCCTGCCTGTCTTTTCCTTATATTCCATAAGCTTCAGATACAGCTCGTCGCTCTCATAGACTGTTCCGCCGGGACTGTCCACATAAAGCAGGATCCCCTTATTATTTTCGCACTCCATAAGGCGGTTCACAAAATCCATGTAGAGGCTGTGATCATACTGACCCGCAGTGGAATACAGGCCCACTCCGCCGCTGCCGGAAGGCTGGATCGTTCCCACGATATCGATCCTGGCCGCGAAGTCCCCTTCCGGCAGAACGATTTCGGTCTCTCCTCCGGGATAAAGGCCGGAAATGATGTTTTCCGCAATGCCTGTTGCGGCTTCCTCCTTAAAACTGCGCTCCTGTCTGGCCGAGTAAGCCCCCAGGAAGCCTGTTACCACCAGGATCAGGCAGGCCGCCAGCAGCGCAATCAGCTGTTTTGCTTTCATAACTGTAACCTCCAAAAGAATACATACTTGCTGCCGGTCCATTCCGGCTAATTTACAGTATATCATTTCTGCCTTTTCCGGGAAACGATACGAAGCTTATAAGAAGAAAATCTTATGAAAATCTTCATACTCATTCCGATCTGCCCGGCCGCGGAACAGTTCCGTAAAAGCAGAGCCCTGAGAGGACCTGGCTTACGCCTGTATTTCGGGCAGATCGGGCATATCGCGGCCCCTTTTATTTATGAATAATCCGATTGCCTCCGCCCGGAAAAAGTGATATTCTTTCTTCGTTCGCCGCTTGCACGCGGCAAAGCGTTCTTCGGCCAGATGATTCCGAATAGAATTACCCGTGCTGAAACATCCTGTATTATTCGGAGGAGGTCACTTTTCATGAACCAGCGAGAACAGCTCGGAAGCCGTCTGGGCTTCATACTTCTTTCTGCCGGCTGCGCCATCGGCATCGGCAATGTCTGGAAATTCCCGTGGCTGGTGGGCCAGAACGGCGGAGGAGCCTTTGTTCTGGTCTATCTGATCTTTCTTGTCATCATGGGCGTTCCCGTGATGACCATGGAATTCGCCATGGGCCGGGCCAGCCAGTCCAGTCCCGTGACCATGTACAAAAAGCTGGAACCTCAGGGAAGCTTATGGCACCTGCACGGCTATGCAGCCGTTGCCGGCAACTATATCCTGATGATGTTCTATACCATCGTCTGCGGCTGGATGCTCCAGTATTTCTGTACTACGGCAGCCGGTACCTTCGAAGGCCTGGATACCGAAGGCGTTGCGTCCGAATTTGAAAGCATGATGGCTTCTCCCGCCAGGCAGTGGGGCTTTATGGCCGTCTCCGTCATCGCAGGCTTTATGATCCTGTCCCTGGGACTGCAGGAAGGCGTGGAGAGAGTCACCAAGGTCATGATGCTGGCTCTGATCGTCATCATGATGGTCCTGGCCGTCAACAGCATCCTGGCTCCGGGCGGCAGCGAGGGCCTTGCCTTCTACCTGAAGCCCGATTTTTCCCGCATGCGTAAGGCCGGCATCTGGAACGCGATCCAGGCAGCCATGAACCAGGCCTTCTTCACCCTGTCCATCGGTATGGGCGGCATGGCCATCTTCGGCTCCTATATCGGCAAGGACCATGCCCTTTTAGGCGAATCCGTCAACGTGGCCCTGCTGGACACCTTCGTAGCCCTGGTCTCCGGAATGATCATCTTCCCCGCCTGCTTTGCCTACGGAGTGGAGCCTGACGCCGGCCCCAGCCTCATCTTCAAGACCCTGCCCAACATCTTCAACCATATGCCTCTGGGCAGGCTCTGGGGCTCCCTCTTCTTCGTGTTCATGTCCTTTGCGGCCATGTCCACCGTCATCGGCGTCTTCGAAAATATTATCGCCATGTTCCGGGACCTGACCGGCATGGACCGGAA
>DETN01000041.1 GCA_002362155.1 Lachnospiraceae bacterium UBA3287
CCCGATTTCGTAAAGAAGTCCCAGGTCCCAGAGAAGTCTGGAGCCTATATATTTGTCTCTGATATCCGCCGTCATGTAAAAGGCTGTCCTCACCTCTTCGGAGGTATGGCCAAGCTCTTCGAAGGATGCCGGAGCCCCGATTTTTATGAGGATATCCCTGACTTTGTCCGGCGAAGGGACCTCCTCCCGGATGATGCCGCAGATCCTGTCCCAGTTGTCCAGGATCTTTTCAAGCCTCCTGCTGTGGGACGCAGGATCGTATTTCCCTTCCTTCTCTTCCAGGAGGACCAGCTGGTCCGCGCTTTTTCCAAGGAAGGCCCTAAGATCGATTTTCCAGTGGTCATAGCGGAAGCTTTTGACGGAGGCCAGGGCCTTTTCCCTGTCCGGCTTTATCTGCAGGATCCTTTCGTAGATCCCTGCACAGATCAGCTCCGCAGTGCCGCACTGGATGCCGTGGAGGTCAGAGGCTGTTCCCAATTCCTGGGCCCGCATGTCCCAGATGTGGGAGAAATAGTGCTCCATGCCGGACGCCGGTCTGGAGCAGCCCGCCATGGTCATGGCAAGGCCCGCCAGGATCAGGCCTTCCGTTACCGCTTCCACCGCTTCCGGGTCACGCCTTCTCAGTCCCTCCGCGTGGTCCGTGCACTGTCTTATACAGTTTCTGATCAGATCCGCTATGGCCGGGCAGTAATATTCCCCGGTGACCAGATTTGAGATTCTCCATTCGCAGATGGACGTATATTTGGCGATCATATCCCCCATGCCGGCCTGGAGCATAGGAAGGGGCGCCTCCTTAAGGATATCCGTATCGCACAGGATGACCTGGGGATAAATGCTCTCCAGAGAGATCTTCAGACCGTCCCGGATCATGGAAGACGAGGAGGAGGCAAAGCCGTCCATGGAAGGGGCGGTCCCCAGCAGCATGAAAGGCCTTCCGGAGATCCTGGAAAGGAGCTTTGCCAGGTCATTGACCGTGCCGGAGCCAACGGCCAGGATACAGTCGCAGGAATAGTCGAAATGCATGACAGCGGACCCCATGGACCTTTCGTCAGGGGCCAGGGACTCTCCCTTATAAATGAACAGAGACCAGGGAATGCCGGCGTCCTTCAGGATGGAAAGGGCTCTTTTTCCGGCCGCCTCGAATGTTCTGGAATCGGCCAGGACAAAGGGCTTTTTGCCCAGGCTTTCGATCATTTCGGGAAGCTGATCTATGACTCCGATTCCGATCTCTGCCCGCACATCTCCCGGGCCATGAATCCTGCCGCAGGCAGGACAGGGCTTTTTAAAAGGCGCAAGTATTTTTAATGGATCTGACATAAAGACTGCCTCCTTGATGATTCTGATGCATGCCTGTTTTCCGGAGTTTCCTTTCCGGATCCGTCTCCTTCATCTTTCCTTCTTACCAGAGGGTTAGGCAGGTGGGAGCCAGGAAGGGAAGGACGGGGCCTGCGGGGTGGAGTTTTCCTCTTTCCCTGTCCACAAGGATCTGGCTGACCCTGTCCGAGTCCTGATTGGCGATAAAGAGCCTGTCTCCCGCTATCACGAAGTCCCTGGGGGTAATGCCGCCGGAGGGCGCCAGATCCGAAAATCTCAGATATCCGTCCTCTTCCACCCTGAAGCAGACGATGCACTGGAAGCCCAGCCTGCAGGAGACAAAAAGAAACTTCCCGTCCTCGGACATCTTTATGGCGGCCCCGATGCTTAAGGGATCCGCAGTGGAGGGCACTTTCAGTTCAGGAGCAGAGGCAAAGCCGGGAAGGGCGTCGAAGGTTTCCTCGATCATCCATACCCCCTTTTTCTTTCTGCACAGGAAGATCTCCGCCGTCAGTTCCGAAAGGACATAAAGTCTGTCCCTGTGCAGGGGATCGAACACCAGGTGCCTGGGGCCGGAACCCTGGGGAAAGCAGATCTCGTCGTCCGTAGGTATGATCTCCTTTGCCGCATGGTCGGTCTGGTAGAGCATGACCTTGTCCTGGCCCAGATCCACCACAAAGAGGGTCCCGTCCCTTTCCGCCGCGAAGTGGACATGGGCCCGGTTCTGGCGGATCGGATGTGCGCTTTCGCCTTCGTGCAGGAAGGTGGAGAGAGGCTCCAGGGAGCCGTCCTCTTCTATTTCAAAGGCCGACAGGCTTCCCTTGCCGTAGCTGGCCGTATAGACCATATCTCCCCTGTCGGAAACGGAGATATGGCAGGGACCCAGATAGTCCGAAGCGGACCTGGACAGAAGGGATGCCCCCTTTTCCGTCACTTCAAAGGCAAGGACGGCGCCGCCCGGCAGGTCCTTTTCGAAGGTATATAAAAAGCGCCTGTCTCCCTCTCCGGCCAGGGCCATGTAGGAGGGGGAAAAGAGAGTATCCAGGGTCCAAAGGGTCTTCATCCGCCCCTTTGCGGGATCCCCCCGGAACATGCCCAGGCTGGGCTGGTTCTTTTTTCCGTAGCCGCTTACCAGAAAGGTTACTTCCTGATCAGGGCTTGCATTATAACTGACTGCTGACATAACTTACCTCCAGAAACATGCAGTATTAAAAATCCTGATCGCCCGGGAAATGCTCCCTGACAAAACGGGCGAACACATAGAAGGACAGAGAAACCGTCAGGATATCCGCCGTGAACTGCGACCATACGATCCCGTACATGCCGAAGATCCCGTTCAGCAGAAAAAGCATGGGGATATTGAAGACGGCCCAGCGGACGACTCCCAGGAAAAGGGCTTCCCTGCCCCTGCCGAAGCTGTTGAACAGATGGACGTGGAAAAAGCTCAGGAACATGAGGACCGTGGCCAGGGACCGGATCCTTAAAAAGCCGGTGCCCAGGGAGACCGTAGCCGCATCGTCTATGAAAAAGCGCATGATCAGGGGCGCCGAGACCTCGTACATGCAGATGCTGGCCAGGGCAAAGACGATGCCCAGGGTCCTGGAAAAGCGTATGGTCTCATGCATCCTCTTATGGTCGCCCGACGCATAGTTGTAGGCCACGATGGGGACCATGCCCTGGCAGATGCCGATCCCCACGTTTAAGGGGAGCCTCTCCGCCTTCAGGACAATACCGATGGCAGCCAGGGCTGTATCGCTGTAGGAGGACATAAGGCGGTCGATCACCACGTAGTCCAGATCAAAGAGCAGGGTGGACACCGAGGAAGGAATACCTACCGTAAAGATCATGCGGATGCTGGATCTGCGGGGCAGCCTTTTGGGGAAGCCCAGTCGAATCACAGAGTCCCGGCCCATCCTTCGGATGGTGACCAGGAAATAGGCGCAGGAAATGCAGTTGGACAGACAGGTGGCCGTACCGGCTCCCACGATCTCCATCCCTCTGGGAAAAAGCAGGAACATAAAGATGGGATCCAGGATCATGTTGATGATGCCGCCCATCATGACGCCGAAGCCTGCTTTGCCGGATTCTCCAACGCTTCTGACCAGGTTGGAAAGGACATTGGTCATGACGGTGGGAATGCCGCCCAGAACGATGACGCAGAAGGCATAGGCGGCCGCAAATCCCTTTGTTTCGCTTCCGGCTCCCAGAAGGCCCAGCAGGGGATCCATAAAGATCAGGACCATAAGGGAGAAAAGGCCCCCGATCAGAAGGGAAAACCAGACGCTGAAGGATGATACCCTCTCTGCCTCTTCATTCTTCTTTTCTCCCAGGAGTCTTGAGATCTGGGAGCCTCCGCCCACGCCGGAGAGGCAGGCGATGGATATGGAGATGTTGAAGATGGGCAGGATCAGGGAGGCCCCGGCCACCATGGCCGGATTGTTGGTCCTTCCTATGAAAAAGGTATCCGCCATGTTGTAGATCAGGACGATCAGCTGTCCCATGATGGTGGGAACTGCCATGGTCCTGACCGCCCGGGGCACGGGGAGACTTTCAAATATATCTGTGGTACTGTATTTACTGCTTTTTCCGAACATGTTTCTTTTCCGATTCCTTTTTGCTCTGCTTTTCTACTATACCATTCTTTGCTTCCCTGCTCTATAAAAAAAGCGGCCGCATGATGCCGGCCGCTCATTTTACAAAGCAAAGAAATACAGTAAATTTCGCCGTACGAACAATCCACAGCGCATCTTCCCACCTTTTTGTTCGTACACCTTTTTTCAGATCAGGATTCCTTCCAGGTGGTCCACTTCATGCTGGATGATCTGGGCCGTCCAGCCGCTGAAGCTCTCCCGGCGCTTCTTCCAGGAGCTGTCCAGATATTCCACCTCAATGTTCTCGTATCTGGTGGCAGTTCTGACTCCGGACAGGGAAAGGCAGCCTTCCTCCGTCTGGTAGGGGCCGCTCTTACTTACGATGACCGGATTGTACATGACAAGGTTTACAAAACCCAGACTCACAATGATGATCCGCTTTCTGACCCCGATCATGTTGGCGGCCATGCCGGCGCACCTGTCCCGGTTGGCCGTAAGGGTATCCTGCAGGTCCTGTCCCACGGAAAGATCCGCTTTGGAAGCCGGATCTGATTTCTGTCCCAGGAAAAAGATGTCTCTTACGATCGGTCTGTTCATAATTCCTCCTTCAGCAGGCTGAAAAAGCATTCGTTCAGGTACTGCATATCTCTCTTTCGGTCGTCCTTCGTCTCTGCAAGAAGGGCTTTCTGCCTTTTGCATTCCGCCTCGATAAAGCCGATGATCTCCGGCATCTGGGGATTTAAGTCCTTCTCCTCCGTAACTGCCTTTTTCGCAAGGAGCTTCTCTATGGCCCCGTAAAGGGCAGGGGTAAGATCCTCCTCCCCCATCTCAAACAGGGTCAGGAGACTTGAAAACTCTACGGGAGGAGCTTCATGAAAGCGCCGGATCCAGCGGCAGCACAGAAGAGGCCGCAGGGCGTAGAAGTATTTCTTATACTTTACCTTGTCCCCCGTCAGATATTCCTTCAGGGTATGGCCGGCAATTCCGTAGTAGTGGTGCAGGGCAGCCTTCTTTGAAAAGCAGGAACCCTTAAGGGCAGCGATTTCCTCCCACTCCGGGGCTTTCCTGTAAACGATGGGGGAGGCTGTCCATTCCAGCAGATTGGGATTGCCCTTTCCCATGGCGTACATGGCCTTTTTCAGGTCCCATCCGTTGATATCCAGGACTTGGTCCAGCTGCCATTCGATGACGTCC
>DETN01000019.1:0-1901 GCA_002362155.1 Lachnospiraceae bacterium UBA3287
CCATCCGGGAAAATATACCGTCCGGGCCCCCATCCCGGATCTTCTCCCATAGGGGCTGCATCCCCTTATTGTCCGGAATGCGGGCATTTTTCAGGTTGACGGCGATCACTTCCGGAGTAAGGGCCTTTCTTCCGGCCGCAAGTCCGGTGCCAAGGACCGCGTCCGGCCTTAACTTTTCTATAAGTGCCAGCAGCCTGTCCCCTCCCCCGCCGAAAAGAACAGGCAGTTCCTCTTTCAGGATCAGCGCATCGCCCGCTCTGTCCGGAAGGGCCATGACCGCTTCCAGGGAGGGATTTCTCATCTCTTCGCCGAAGGGGCCAAAGCCTGTCACCAGTATTCTTTTCTCCATCTGCCTTTTCCTCCCTTCCTTACAGAGTATAGCAGATTTCCTTCCTTCTGCCCTAAGCCTCCTGCATAGGAATCATAATCCCTGCCTCTTACCTGTCCCTGCCGTGATTCCATCCTCTCTTTATGCTGATTTATCGAAATAAGGCCGAAAAACCGTGTATTTTTAGGGCATCTGACAACGGACAATTCCCTGGATCTGTGTTATAAAAGAAAGCGCAGTAAATTAAGAAAGACACAAAAAAGCCGGCGCTGCCCCGGCCCTGCCGGAACAGTCCCGCTTCAAAGGAGACCGAAAAATGAAAACTGTGAAAATTCTCGTATCAGCCATTCTGGCCGGCTTCTGCATCGGCCTTGGCGGAATGCTTTTCCTGGCCATGGACGATAAGGTGATCGGAGCATCCCTCTTCTCCACCGGCCTCTTCATCATCTGCACCAAGGGCTATCATCTCTTCACCGGAAAGGTCTGCTACGCCTTCCAGAACGACTTTTCCTACGCCCTGACCCTTCCCGTCATCTGGATTGGCAACCTGATCGGTACGGGAGGCGTCGCCCTGATCCTGAGGCTCTCCAGGGCCAGAGGCCTTGCGGAAAAGGCTGCTTCCATCTGCCAGGTCAAGCAGGACGACAGTCTCTTAAGCCTCTTCCTTCTGGGCGTTCTCTGCAACATCTTCATCTTCATCGCCGTGGACGGCTATAAGAACAATCAGCACGAGATCGCCAAATACGCCGCCATCTTCCTGGGAGTCGTGGGCTTCATCCTCTGCGGCGCGGAGCACTGCGTGGCAGATATGTTCTATTACCACGCCGCTATGGCCTGGAACGGAGACATGATCCTCCGCATGCTGGTCATTACGGCCGGCAACGCCGCAGGCGGCATCCTGGCCGAGCGGATCCGGTCCTTTGTGACAGCGGCATAAGGATCCTTTCCGGGCCGCATCCGCCGGAAAGCAAATAAAGACCGAAGACAGATCAGTAAAGTCTGCCTTCGGTCTTTTTTTTTGCGATGAAGCAGTTTTTCAGCCCAGGGCGTGTCCTTCCACGTCCATGAGAACGTCGCCGTCCGCATAGAAGGAAATGCCTTCCGCGTCCAGATCGGTAAAGATGGAAGCTGTCATGGCATATCTTCCGTCGTTGATGAAGACTTCCACGCTGAAACGGTCCAGGATCAGGCGGAGCGTGATCTCTCCGCCTGCGCTTTCCGGTACCAGGCAGCGTCTCTGGTGGACGATGGCCCTGCAGGAGCCGGAGTACTTTCTGTCGATCTTGACCGTCTTTTCATGAGGACGGAAGCTGACGGAAGTCCTGAGTTTTCCCTTTTTGGCAAAGCGGATGGAGAATCTGTGGAAGATCTTATCCGCATCGCCGGGCCTGACTTTTACGGTCAGGTCCATGCATCTTCCGTATATGCCGTCCAGGGAGACATCCTCGGCTCCTCCGATCCTGACATCCCTGTGTATGATGGTATTCAGATACATGGTATCTATTTCGCTGATCGGATTCTGATAAAGCCTGCCGTCTCTGACGGAAAGCTCTCTGGGCATGGACATCTGGCC
>DETN01000019.1:2051-4995 GCA_002362155.1 Lachnospiraceae bacterium UBA3287
GCCTGGTCCTTTTCCTCCACGAACTCGCCGGTCTTTTCGTCGTAGCTGCCGATCAGACAGAGGGTACCGTTGCCGTTGTGGTACTCAAAATCATCGGGAAGCATATCCTGAGGGCTGACCAGGAGCACATGCTTACCGTCCAGACCAAAGAAGTCGGGACACTCCCACATGGCGCCGAAGCGGCCCTTATTGGCTGCCAGTACTCTCCAGTATTTCCAGTTCATCAGGTCCTTGCTCTTAAAGAGCAGGATCTGGCCGCCGCCATCCGCATTGTTGTTGGCTACCGCGGCGATGTAGGAGCCATCAGAAGCCTGCCACATCTTGGGATCTCTGAAATCGAAGCGGCTGCCGCCTTCGGGAAGCTCGTCCGCCGTGATCACGGGATTCTTACCGTACTTTGTATAATCGACTCCGTTTCCGATGGCGATGCTCTGGGTCTGGACGCCGCTGCCCTGTCCCAGGGGATCGGATGTCTGACGGACAGATGTATACATAAGCAGATGCCTTCCGTCGTTCATGGGGATGGAACTGCCGGAAAAGCATCCCTTATAGTCGTATACCTGATCGGGAGCCATGGCTGCCGGCAGAGGGGACCAGTGGAGAAGGTCCATGCTGACCGCATGACCCCAGTGCATGGCTCCCCACACCGAAGCATAGGGATAATACTGGTAGAACAAGTGGAACTGGCCCTTATAATACCCGAATCCGTTTGGATCGTTCATCCAGCCGCAGCGGGGGGTCAGATGGAAAAGAGGACGCTCTGCAGGTGAAATCTCTTTCTCGTAAATCTCTTCGTATCTTCTGGCATCCCTTAATGCCTGACTGATCATAATTCCTCACATTCCGGAGCGTAAAAAAAATATTTTTACAAAAAAATTTTAGTAAAAATAACGGGACCGGGGGCGCTCCGTCCCCGGTCCCGTGTCTGAAAGAAGGGTTCAGACGAACGGACTTTCAAACATAATAGTCGTTACATTATTTGCCGTAGAAGGCATCGAAGTACTTCTGGAAGATAGCCAGCTGTTCATCAAGGCCATAGTTCTTCAGCTCGGTCTGGAATGCATCCCAGTCAGCGTCTGTGAAGCCGTTCATGACCCAGTCAGACTTGTGAGCGTTGATGGACTTTGTGATATCGGCTGTCAGGTTGGACAGTTTCTCTGTATCCTCTCTGGTCATGAAGACGTTGGGGAATACATACTTGGAGTGCATGTCGGGTGTGTAGATGTCCTTGATCCAGTCAAGACGATACTGAGCATCATCAGGGCAGGTGACATATACGCCGTAGTACTCATCCAGAACTGCCAGAGGGCCGCCGACTGCTTCGGCTTCACGTACTTCTACAGGAGAAGCATCGCCCAGAGGAGCATGCTGCAGCATATCTTCGCCGGCTTCATTCTTTCCAAGAACGAAGATATCGAAATCGTCATCTTCGCCGTAGGTTCCCCAGTTGTTCTGAGGAGACTGGAAAGGATCATAGCACTGGTCGATCCATGCGCAGACCAGAGCGGGGTTCTGAGCAACAGCGGTAACTACGCAGCGGCCTCTGTCGAAACCGGAGGTGAAGGAACCGTTCTGAGGGGTCAGGTTCTTGGTGTCAGCCTGAAGCATGGGCAGGGGAACGTAGTCAACGATGTTGTCGATGTTGCCGACATCCCAGCTGAAGCATACGCCATAGCGGTGGGATTTGCCCTTGGAAACGTAAGTGGACCACTCCTGAGTGAAAGCTTCGGGATCGATGAGGCCTTCCTCATAGAGCTTGTGCAGCCATTCAAGACCCTTCTTGAAGCCTTCCTTTGTAGCTGTGCAGATGACTTCGCCGTCATCGGTAACTGCGATGTGACGGCCCTTGTCGGGATCGCCGTAGCCTTCGCCGAAGCCGTTGATCAGAACCATGGGATCCTGTCCGCCGTCGTTCATGATGCAGGACATGGGAATGATGGAACCTTCAATGCCGAACTCGGACTGAAGCTTTGCAGCGTTGTCACGGAAAGCGATCAGGACCTGCTCGAACTCATCAACTGTGCCGGGCATCTCGAGGCCGAGGAAGTCAAGCCACTTCTTGTTGATGAAAGGCATGTTGTCGATGGTCTGGATTGCGGTGTAGTTTGAGCCCAGCTGCTCGATCCAGGGGAATGCCCAGATGTGGCCGTTGGAATCGGTACACATGGTCTTGTATTCGGGATACTTGTCGAATACAGTCTTCAGGTTGGGCATGTAAGCGTCAATGTAACCCTCCAGGGGAATGATGATACCCTGGTCGGCATACTTCAGCAGATCACTGTCTGAGAAACCGGCAGTGAAAACGAAGTCAGCCAGAGTCTTGGGGTTAGCCATGGCGAGGGAGATCTTGTCGCCCCACTGGTCGCTCTGGATGGCATCCCACTCGATGTGTACGTTGGTCTTCTCTTCAAGACGCTTGAAGATGGTACGGTTGTTGGGGTTGGACTCTGTGTTGGCAGGATAGCTGATCAGGCCCTTGAGGGTAGCTGTCTCAGCCAGAGGGAACTGCAGAGATTCCGCATCGACTTCCTGCACTTCCTCGCCGCTGTTGAGGTCGGCGCCGCCGCCGCCACCGCCGCATGCTGCAACGGAGACTGCCATACCTGCTGCAAGAACACAGGCAAGCACCTTTTTCAGTAATCTTTTTTTCATCTTTTCCTCCTTTAAGAAAATGAATATTTACATCAACCCTTGACAGAACCGACCATAATTCCGGAATCGAAATACTTCTGGAAGAAGGGGTACATGATCAAGAGCGGTAAACTGGAAATAATGATGGTCGCATACTTGAGCAGCTCGGCAAGCTGTGCTCTTGCTGCTGTGGACTGCATGTCGGCGATCATGCCGGATTCGGGCTGGTTCTGAATCAGGATGGAACGCAGTACCAGCTGCAGGGGCTGCTTTGAGGCGTCATTGAGGTAGATCATGGCGTCAAAGTAGCTGT
>DETN01000019.1:5024-5213 GCA_002362155.1 Lachnospiraceae bacterium UBA3287
TCAAAGTAGCTGTTCCACATACCAACGAACTGCCACAGGGCAAGAACGGTGATAACAGGTGTGCAGACCGGAAGCAGGATCATGAAGAAATAGGTAAGTTCGTTGGCACCGTCCACGTCCGCAGCTTCGCGGAGCTCGGAAGGAATGCCCTGATAATAGGTCCTGGCGATGATCATGTTCCAGACGCTG
>DETN01000019.1:5316-8229 GCA_002362155.1 Lachnospiraceae bacterium UBA3287
GGGATCAGACCGCCGCCGAAGAACATGGTGATCATGAAGATGGTATTGAAAAATCCTCTGCCCTTGAAGTCGGCTCTGGACATGGGATATGCTGCAAGCAGGGTAACAGCTACAGATACGAACGTGAAGACCACGGAGTAAATGATAGCGTTCCTGAAGCCGACCCAGATCTGCTTGTTGGAAAGAACACGCTCGTAAGCCGTGGTCGTCCATTTCTCCAGATCAAAGGAGATACCGCTGTTCTGCAGGGTAACGGGATCCATGAAGGACGCGATAATGATGTAAATGATCGGGATGATGATCGCTACGACGAACAGACCCAGCAGGATGTAGCCTACGATAAGAAGGATCTGGTCAGACAGCGCCATCTTTGAAAATTTAACTTTTCTCATGTTCTAGCTTCCCTCCTTACAGACCCTTGCCGTCATTCATCTTCTCGACGATCTTATTGACCACGATCAGCAGAATAACATTGATGACGGTATTGAAAAGGCCGACAGCTGTGGAGAAGGAATAGTCACCGTCCAGCAGACCTTTCTTATACACGTAGGTTGCAATGATTTCGGAAGTGGAGATGTTCAGGTCGGTCTGCAGAGCGTAGGCTTTTTCAAAGCCGATGCTCATGATGTTACCTGCCTGCAGGATGAACTGGATAACGACCATATCCTTGATGGCGGGCCACTCAACGACCTTGATCTGCTGGAAGATGTTGGCGCCGTCCATGATGGCTGCTTCACGAAGCTCCTGGCTGGCACCGGACAGAGCCGCCGTATACATGATGGAGCCCCAGCCTGCGCCCTGCCAGATACCTGACATGATGTAGATGGTACGGAATGCACCGGGCATGGTCATGAAGTTGATCTGTGTTCCCATCATCTGGTTCAGAGGTCCTGTTACGGACAGCAAAATTCTGACCAGACCGCAGAGAACGATGACAGAGATGAAGTTGGGCAGGTACAGGACAGTCTGGATTTTCTGCTTGATTCCGGTACTCTGGATGCGGTTCAGAAGAAGCGCAAGCAGGATCGGTACAGGAAATCCCCAAAGGAGACCGTAAATACTCAGCTTCAGTGTGTTAGCAAGATACTTCAGGAAGTCCGGTGACGACAGGAATCTGTGGAAGTACTTGAAGCCTACCCAACGGCTGCCGAGCAGTCCCCTGATGGGGTTGTAATCCTGGAACGCGATCAGGATACCTCCCATGGGAATGTACCGGAAGATGAGTGTCAGCAGCAGAGCCGGCATCAGAAATAATACATACAGCTGCCAGTGCTGTTTGACGTACAGCAATGTTTTACGCATTTGTCTGCGTCCCTCCTTTCGATGTCTATAGGTTCCTTGGGTGAAAGACTTGCCTACAGGCGGAATACGGCCGATCTCCTCCCCCGCTCATCTCTCATCATAGTCAATATTTTACATTCCTTTGTGCATATGTGCAAGTAAAAGTTTTACATACTTGATTTTAATTGTAAAACATTGTCTCATTTGCACGAGAGGTGTTACGTCAAATTGTGCACAATAATGGTGTTACAAATTTCATTTTTAGTTTAAAATTAGATGAAACTGCCGTAATACGTTTCAGATTCATGAAAAATAAAGGAGTCCTGTATATATATGAAAAACTTTCTGAATCCCGAAAGTCCCCCCATGCGTTTTCTGACGACCATAGGGTACGCCATCTGCCTGAACTGCCTCTGGCTCATCTGCTCCCTTCCCGTCGTGACGGCCGGAGCCTCCACCACCGCCCTCTACGATGTGATGCAGAAGGTGGTATTAAATGAAGAGAGCCGGATCGTTTCCTCCTTCTTTTCTTCCTTTAAAAGGAACTTTCTCCAGGCCACGAAGGTCTTTCTGATCCTTCTGGCCGCCGGGATCTTCCTGGGGCTGGACGGCTATATCCTTCTTCATCTGCGCTTTCAGGGGGCTTTCTGGACCTTTCTGACCGCCGTATGGCTGGTCATGATGGCCGCTTACTGCGTAATTCTTCTTTATGTCTTCCCTCTGACGGCAAGATTTGAGAACACGGCTTTCCAGACCATCAAAAATTCCCTGTTCACCGGCATGCACTTCCTCTACTGCACGGCCTTCATGGCAGCCTTTTATTTCGCGGTGGGCTACATTATTATTAATGTATATACGCCCGTCCTTTTCCTGGGAGAAGGCCTCTGCGCTCTCTTCAGCGCCTGGATCATGAAGGGCGTCATTATCCGTCTTGAGGAAATGGCAGATCCTTCCATACACACGGAAGAAGGCCCGGACGAGACCGGAGAAACGGAAAACGAAGACAAAGAAAACGGGGACCCGGACCATGAAGCTCTCTGAAATGCCCCTTAAAAAGCGGATCCGCCAGATCCTGGACTACTACAAGCTGGTGGTGGTGATCATCGCCATCTTTATCTACATCCTCTGTTACATCGGCTGGCGGTATATGACCAGACAGGACTTTGTCCTCTACGCGGCCGCTGTCAATGTGGGGATGGACGCAAAAACAGAGGAACTGTTCACGGAATTCCCCTCATCTGAAACCTTTCACGAGGCATTTCCGGGCGCTTCAAAAAGGAGCGCCGTCAGTCTTACGGAAAATCTTTTCCTGACCAATGACTCCTCGGGGGACTATCACGAATACGTCTACGCCTCCCGCCTGAAGATCCTGGCTTCCATAGAAGCAAAAAAGCTTGACCTTGTGATCGGAGACGGGGAGGCCATGGAGGCCTTTGCGGGCCAGGGCTTTCTCATGCCCCTGGATACCCTCTTTGAGGGAAATGAAAAGATCACCGGACGCCTGAAAGAAGGGACTGTCATTCTGGAGGACAACCACATAGAGGTCCTGCTGGATGATAAGATCCCCTATCAGTCCGTCACGAAAAAAGAGCTGACCGCCCTCGACGTAACGGATCTGAACATCATCGAGCC
>DETN01000213.1 GCA_002362155.1 Lachnospiraceae bacterium UBA3287
ATCATCCTGATCCTTATGGAGCAGGGCTATAAGATCCCCGGCGCCGCTAAAAAGACAGCCTACCTGATCGAAAAGAACATGCCCGCCGACAGGATGAGAGAGGTCCTGGCAAAGGCCCAGAAGGCCAGAGAGGAGGGCGGACAGGTCCTGATCGCCCGCATGGCCAAGAACAAGAAGTTCCAGAAGCAGCAGCTGACGGACAGGGGCTATGAGGAATTCGTGGAGTTCTACAACAATCCTCTTAACTGAAACCAATCCGCCCCGTCCCGGTTTTCCGGGGCGGCGGCGTGCGCATAAGGAAAGGAAGAAACTATGGCAGAATCAATGAAAGGCCTGAAGCGCACTTGCAGATGCGCAGAACTGACAAACGAGAACATCGGCCAGACAGTGACAGTGATGGGCTGGGTGCAGAAGCAGAGAAACAAGGGCGGCATCGTCTTCGTGGACCTGAGAGACAGAAGCGGCATCATCCAGCTGATCTATGAAGAAGCAGACTGCGGCAGCGCGAACATGGAAAAGGCAGCCGCCATGCGGTCCGAGTTCGTCGTGGCCGCCACAGGCACCGTCACCGCCAGAAGCGGCGCCGTCAATAAGAACATTCCCACAGGAGACATCGAGATCCGCGTGACCGATACCAGGATCCTGTCCGAATCCGAGACACCGCCCTTCGCCATCGAGGAAAACTCCAAGACCAGGGAAGAGCTCCGTCTCAAATACCGCAGCCTGGACCTGCGCCGTCCCGACCTGCAGAGGAGACTGATCCTCCGCAGCCAGATCACCCGCTACATCCGCGAGTTCATGACCGCAGAGGGCTTCCTGGAGATCGAGACTCCCGTCCTGTGCAAGTCCACTCCCGAGGGCGCAAGAGACTATCTGGTCCCTTCCCGTGTCCGTCCCGGCACCTTCTACGCCCTGCCCCAGTCGCCCCAGCTCTTCAAGCAGCTGCTGATGGCTTCCGGCTATGACAGATATTTCCAGATCGCCAAGTGCTTCCGCGACGAGGACCTGCGTGCCGACAGGCAGCCCGAGTTCACCCAGCTGGATATGGAATTCTCCTTCGTGGACGAAGAAGACGTCATGGAGACCAACGAAAGACTGATCCAGTACGTGTGTAAAAAGGCCATTGGCCTGGACGTGCAGCTTCCTCTTCCCAGGATCAAATGGATCGACGCCATGAACAACTACGGCTCCGACAAGCCCGACACCCGCTTCGGCATGACCCTCAAGGATGTGACGGACATCGCAGCCGGGTGCGAATTCCCTCCCTTCCGTGAGGCGGCAGATACAAAAGGCTGCTCCGTCCGCGCCATCGTGGCTCCCGGCGAAGCCGGCATGGCCAGAAAGAAGATCGACAAATATACAGAGATGGTCAAGGGCTACGGCGCCAAGGGCCTTCCCTATATCGCAGTGAAGGAAGACGGCATCAAGTGCTCCTTCGCCAAGTTCATGAAGGAAGAAGAGATCGCGGCCATGGTAGAGAGGACCGGTGCCCAGAAGGGCGACATGATCTTCTTCGCCTCCGATAAAACTCCCCTGGTATGGAACGTGCTGGGCGCCCTTCGTCTGAAGCTGGGGGACGACCTGGGCCTGATCGACCACGATCAGTTCAACTTCCTCTGGGTCGTGGAATTCCCTCTGCTGGAGTGGTCCGAGGACGAGAACCGTTTTGTGGCCATGCACCATCCCTTCACCATGCCTATGGAAGAAGACTGGCCCCGTATCGACGAAGATCCGGGCAGCGTCCGTGCCAAGGCCTATGATATCGTCCTCAACGGCGTGGAACTGGGCGGCGGCTCTGTCCGTATCCATCAGAACGATATCCAGGAGAAGATGTTCCAGGTCATCGGTCTGACCAGGGAAGAAGCGGAAGAGAAGTTCGGCTTCCTTCTGACCGCCTTCAAGTACGGCGTTCCTCCTCACGCGGGACTGGCCTACGGTCTGGACCGTATGGTCATGCTGCTGACAAAGGCAGACAGCATCCGCGACGTCATTGCCTTCCCCAAGAACAAGGACGCAGCCGACCTCATGAGCGGCGCACCCGACGTGGTGGATCCCAGGCAGCTGGAAGAGCTTTATCTGAACGTGGAGACTCCCGAAGGAAAGTGATATCCAGGAAACATTCCTTTCTGAAAAAGAAGCAGGGCGCTGTACCGGACCGGTACAGCGCCCTGTTTCAAAGTCCGGAGGCTTTATGCCTCGCGGATGATTTCGATATGGTCCGGAAGGGAGGAGGCGCATACGCTGAGGGCGTAGCCCCCGGGTCCCTCCAGGATCCGGAAAACGGCCGGGGGATCCTGGTCCCTCCCGGGAAGGATCCTTCCCGATCCCAGGTCCGCCCCGAAACTGTCAAGGCCGCCTCCCAGGCCCTTTCCCGTAAATTTGAGATAGGACTCCTTGACGGTCCAGAGGCGGAAGAAGTAATCGCTCCGTTCCTCTTCCTTCAGGGAGAGGAGGGCGTCCTTTTCCTCCGGGCAAAAGAACCGCTCCGAAAGGCGCAGGTAGCGGTCCTTATAGGGCAGGATCTTCTGCAAATCCAGCCCCACCTCCCCCTCGTCGGAGAGGGCAAAGGCCGTAAAGGCGCCGGAGTCGGATTTATTGAAGTAATGGCCGGAGCCCGGAAGGAAAGGCTTCCCGGCGGGCCCTTTCTCAATGTCCCCCTCAAGGCCTCTTTCCTTTAAAAAGTCCGCGACCCCAAGGGGCCTTTCGTACAGGTAGATTCTGATCATGGGCGTTTCCTTTATATGACAGTCTGAAATTTCCTTTCTGCTTTCTCTATCATACTCTCCGGAGAGGACAAAGTCCATTTTTCGAGGGGCGGAGAGAAAGGACAGGTATACGGAGAGGAAAGGCTTTCGGGATGTCTTCCGGCCGTCTTCGGGGATCTTTCCGGTCCATCGGACTCTTTCGGAATTGCCTCTCAGAATCATTGACCCTTCTAAAAAAATCGTTTTACTTCCACATCATTTGTGCTATAATTTCAAAGGCTGTTGGCTTTTGACGGAAGAAAAAGCCGGCAGTGAGTAAAGATAGGAGATATTTCGCGATGAAAAAATCAAGAGCAGCCATTTTTCTGGCGCTGATCCTTATTGTTTCCTGCGTTCTGGGATACGTGGCATATTTCGGAATCGGCAGCGGACACAAGGGTTCCTACAGGAACATCAAGCTTGGCCTTGACCTGGCGGGCGGCGCATCCATTACCTACGAAGCCGTAGGAGATGAGTCTCCCTCTCAGGAGGATATGGATGACACCAAGTACAAGCTTCAGAAGCGTGTCGAACAGTATTCCACCGAAGCCACCGTCTATCAGGAAGGCACGGACCGTCTCAATATCGAGATCCCCGGCATCTCCGGCGTCGCCGAGACCAACGCGATCCTGGAAGAACTGGGCCGTCCCGGTTCCCTGTATTTTATCCGCCACAAGGATGCAGACGGAAATGAGAACTATACCCTCGGCACCATGGAAGATGGTTCCTACGGCTATGTCCTGAACAAGTCTCTTGAGGACTGCATCGCTGACGGCGACGCCGTTCTGTCCGGTACCGACGTGGAGACGGCGGAAGCCGGCTATCAGACCGACAACATGGGCAACCAGCAGATCGTGGTCTCCCTGACCTTCACTTCCGAAGGCAAGCAGAAGTTCGCGGACGCCACCACGGCGGCCTTCAATGACAACAAAGATACCATCGGTATCTACTACGACGGTGCCTTCGTATCCGTTCCCAAGGTAAACGCAGCCATCACCGACGGCCGCGCCATCATCGAAGGCGAGGAGACCATCGAGTCCGCCAGGACCCTGGCTTCCACCATCCGTATCGGCGGCCTGAAGGTGGAACTGCAGAGACTGCGTTCCCAGATCGTCGGCGCACAGCTGGGCCAGAACGCTCTGAAGACCTCCAAGACAGCCGGTATCGCCGGTTTTGCCCTGGTCGCCCTTTTCATGATTCTGGTATATTCTTTCCCCGGCTTCCTGTCAGTCATTGCCCTGGGCATCTATGTCATTCTTGTGGCCCTGGTACTGAACGGCTTTGACGTGACCCTGACCCTGCCCGGCATCGCAGGTATCCTGCTTTCCATCGGTATGGCCGTAGACGCCAACGTTATTATCTTTGCCCGTATCCGTGAGGATATCGCAGCAGGCTCCTCTGTAAGAGCAGCCATCAAGTCCGGTTTCCAGAAGGCTCTGTCCGCCATCATCGACGGCAACGTCACAACACTGATCGCAGCCGTAGTCCTGTATCTGCTGGGCTCCGGCACAGTCAAGGGCTTCGCCCAGACTCTGGCCATTGGTATCGTTCTGTCCATGTTTACGGCCCTCTTCGTTACCAGAGCCCTGATGAACATCTGCTACGCTCTGGGCGTACAGGACAAGAAGTGGTACGGCAAGGGCAGGACCCTGAGCCCCATCGATTTCGTAGGAAAGAGAAAGGTCGTCTTTGCTGTTTCCGCCGCACTGATCATTGCAGGTTTCGCTTTCATGGGCATCAACGCCGCAGGCGGCAGGGGCGCCCTCAACTACAGCCTTGACTTCGTAGGCGGTACATCCACCAACGTTACCTTCACAGAGGACAAGTCTCTGGAAGACATCGACGCTCAGGTGGTTCCCATCTTCCAGGACCTTTCCGGCAACAGCAACGTGCAGGTACAGAAGGTCACCGGTTCCAGCGAAGTCATCTTCAAGACCGTAGAGCTTTCCACCGAAGCTTCCACCGAGATCTCCAACAGACTGGTGGACGAGTTCGGCGTAGACAAGGATAAGATCACATCCGAGACCATCAGCTCCACCATCTCCAGCGAGATGAAGCAGGATGCCATGATCGCCGTGGTCGTAGCCCTGATCCTGATGCTGATCTATATCTGGCTGAGATTTACCGACATCCGCTTCGGCGCTTCCGCAGTCGTCTGCCTGGTCCATGACGTTCTGATCGTTCTGGGCGGCTATGCGCTCCTGCGTGTTTCCGTAGGCTCCACCTTCATCGCCTGCATGCTGACCATCGTCGGTTACTCCATCAACGCTACCATCGTTGTATTCGACCGTATCCGTGAGAACAGACAGATCATGGGCAGAAAGGACAGCCTGGCCGACATGGTCAACGGCGCTGTGACCCAGACCCTGTCCCGAAGCCTGTTTACCTCTCTGACGACCTTCTTCATGGTCGCCACCCTGTGGGTATTCGGTGTTTCCGACGTCAAGGAGTTTGCCCTTCCCATCATGATCGGTATCATCTCCGGTGCATGGTCATCCGTATGCATCGCCGGCTCTCTCTGGTATGTCCTTCGCAATAAGTTCAAGGCAGCAGAGCCCGCTCCCAACGCTCCCGGAAGCCGCATCAATCTTCCTTCAAAGAAGAACAGCGTCGACTATTCCGGCATGTCCAGAAAGGAAAGGACTGCAGCCAGAAGGAAGCAGAAAGAAGAAAGCGACAGATCCAAGACCGTGATCTGATGCATTTATAAGTTAATTACCTGGCAGGGGGATGCGCGAGTATCCCCCTGTTTGTTTCACAGTAAAAGTCCGGAAGATTTCTGTTCCGTACCCGGAGAGAGGAAGCGCATATTTTGTCCAAGTGGATCGTCTATAACAAAAAAGCGGACTTTAAAGGAATTGCCGCCCGCTTCCATATTTCCCAGATCACGGCAAGGATCCTGCGGAACCGGGATCTGCAGACGGATGAGGAATTTCACATGTTCCTGCAGGGCTCTCTTGCGGACCTGCATGATCCCTCCCTTCTGCCGGGCCTTTCCTCTGCTGCGGATCTTCTTCTGGATAAGATCCGCAGGGGTAAAAAGATCCGGGTCATAGGAGACTATGACGTGGACGGGATCTGCGCTACCTATATCCTGGTCAGATCCATCCGGGAAATGGGGGGAGACGTGGACTATGAGCTTCCCGACAGGATCCTGGACGGCTACGGCATCAATGTCAGGATCGTGGAGGATGCCATAAAGGCCGGCGTGGATACTGTCCTCACCTGCGACAATGGTATCGCCGCGGGCTCTGTCCTGGAAAAGGCGGCGGAAGCCGGCATGACCGTCATCGTGACCGACCATCATGAGGTTCCCTTTGTCCTGGAGGAGGACGGCAGTAAAAAATATATTCTGCCTCCGGGAGACGCCGTGGTGGATCCCAAGATCCCTGCGGAGCTGACAGAAGGAAAGCACTATCCCTTCCCCGAGATCTGCGGGGCGGTGGTGGCCTATAAGCTCTGTCAGATCCTGATGAAAAAGGCTTCCTTTATGGGAAGCGGCGTCCTGAAGGAACTGCTCTCCTTTGCGGCCCTTGCCACCATCTGTGATGTAATGCCCTTAAAGGACGAGAACCGGATCCTGGTCAGGGAGGGGCTGAAGGAAGCGGCCCGTACCCCCAATCAGGGGCTGAAAGCCCTGATCGAGGTAAACGACCTGGCGGACAAGAAGCTGACAGGCTATCATGCAGGCTTTATACTGGGCCCCTGCCTCAACGCCACAGGCCGCCTGGATTCCGCCATGAAGGCCCTGTCCCTCTTTTTTGAGAATAACTATGACCGGGCCCTGGTCCTGGCGGGAGAGCTCAAGGCTCTGAACGACAGCCGCAAGGACATGACCCTGAAGGGAGTGGAAGAGGCCTGCGCCCTGGCGGAAAGGGAGGACTACGCCGGCGACAGAGTCCTGGTCCTTTATCTGCCGGACTGCCACGAATCCCTGGCGGGCATTATCGCCGGCAGGGTCAGAGAGCAGTTTGCCAGACCTTCCATTGTCATGACCAGAACGGAGTCCGGCATGGCCAAGGGATCCGGCAGGTCCATAGAGGCCTACGACATGTTCGAGGAGCTGAGCCGCTGCAGGGATCTCTTTCTTAAGTTCGGTGGCCATAAGATGGCGGCAGGTCTTTCCATGACCGAAGAGAACGTGGAGATCTTCCGGAAGAGGATCAACGCCCAGTGTTCCCTGACAGAGGAGGACCTGGTGGACACCATCCGGGTGGACATGGTCATGCCTCCGGGCTACATCGATCTGGCCACCGTCCGGGAATTTGAATCGCTGGAGCCATGGGGGCAGGAGAACCCCAAGCCCCTCTTTGCCGTAAAGGACGTGACCCTGACCGGGGTCAGGATCCTTGGAAAGAACCGGAACGTGGTCCGGCTGACTGCCAGGGAAAAATACAGCGGGAGCCTTGACCTGATCCGCTTCGAGGACGGGGACGCCTTCCTGAAGAGGGTCGAAGACAGCAGGGGACTTTCTGCCGCAAAAGACCTTCAAAGGGGCATGGGAAATGTTACAATAGATATGGTGTATTATCCTGATATCAACTCCTGGCAGGGAAGGGACTCCCTCCAGTACGTGGTAAAGGATCTCAGGATCAGATAATAAAGATGCAGGAAGGGGTATCCTCCGGGAGGATATCCGGGTCCGGGCCGGCAGGGAGCGTCCCCGCCCCGGACAGGCCACTGAAAGAGGAGACGCTTCGGAATGGAGAGGCAGGCATGAAGATTGCAGATCTGATCAGAAAGCTGGATTATCACTTTAATGACATAAAAGGAGAAGCGGTCACCGATCCGGAGCTGACCCGGGCCCTTCTGCAGACAGAAATAAAGGGGATCTACAACGATTCCAGAAAGGTGGAGGAGGGAGGCCTTTTCTTCTGCATCAAGGGAGAAATTACAGACGGCCACAAATATATTCCCCAGGTCCTGGAGAAGGGTGCCAGAGCCCTGGTGGTACAGGAGGACCAGGACATCACTCCCTATGTAAAGGGAGAAGCGCCCGTGGTGATCCGGGTCTATGATACCCGCTATGCCATGGCCTGGATCTCCGCGGCCTGGTACGGCAATCCCGCATCCCGCATGAAGATCATCGGCATTACCGGCACCAAGGGCAAGACCACCACCACCTACATGGTCAGGAACATCCTGCAGAACGCGGGTTATAAGGTGGGTCTGGTGGGCACCATCGAGACCCTCTACGGAGACGTAAAGATCCCTTCCCCCACCACCACGCCCGAATCCATGACCCTGCAGAAGTATTTCAGGGATATGGCGGACGCCGGCATGGAAGCCGTGGTCATGGAGGTCTCCTCCCAGGCTCTGATGATGCACCGTACCCAGGGCTTTATCTTTGACTACGGTATTTTCACCAACCTTTCCCCGGACCACATCGGCCACGGGGAGCACAGGGATTTCGACCACTATCTCGAGTGCAAGAGCATGCTCTTCAAGCAGTGCCGGGTGGGCATCGTCAACGGAGACGATCCTTACACCGACCGGATCCTGGACGGCCACACCTGCTCCGTGGAGACCTACGGCCTGAAGGAGACCAACGACCTTTACGCAGAGGACCTGGACCTGATCCGCAAGCCCGGAGAGCTGGGCATCCGCTTCCATGTGAAGGGCCTTCTGGACTTTGACGCCGAGGTTCCCATGCCCGGCCGCTTCTCGGTCTACAACGCTCTCTGCGCCATCGCCATCTGCCGCCACTTTAATGCGGACACCGAAGCCATCCGGAAAGCCCTGCTGGGCATCAAGGTCCGCGGCAGGATCGAGATGGTCAAAGTCAGTGACCACTTTACTCTGCTCATTGACTATGCCCACAACGCCCTGTCCCTCAGGAGCCTTCTGAACTCTCTCAGGGATTATGAGCCCCACCGCCTTGTGACCCTCTTTGGCTGCGGCGGCGACAGGGATCCGGAAAGACGCTTCCTCATGGGCGAAGAGAGCGGCAGGACCTCTGATTTCACCATCATTACATCTGATAACCCCAGGACCGAAGACCCCATGAAGATCATCGAGGACATCGAGACCGGCATAAAGAGGACAGACGGCGCCTATATCACCATTCCCGACAGGAAGGAAGCCATTGCCTATGCCATCCATAACGGCCAGGAGGGCGACATCATCGTTCTGGCGGGCAAGGGACACGAGGATTATCAGATCATCGGAAAGACCAAGCATCACATGGACGAGCGCGAACTGATCCGGGATATCCTGGAAGAGGATGCGCGCAGAACTTGAATTTTGACGAGGCAGGAATGGTCAGATACGCGGATGTGATCATAGATATATCCCATGAGAGGCTGGATCGGCCCTTTACATACCGCATTCCCGATCATCTCTCGGACCAGATCCTTTTAGGATCCCGGGTCCTGGTACCCTTCGGCAAGGGAAAGGAGCCCCGAACAGGCTATGTGACAGGCTTTCGGGAAAGACCGGATCTGGAAGAAGAGAGGATCCGGGATATCCTGGACCTGGTCAGGCTCCGGGAGGGCTATACCGAAGAAGGGGACAGGGACTTCAGCATCCGCCTGGCCCTCTGGATGAAGAACAGCTATGGATCCACCATGATCACGGCCCTGAAGACGGTCATGGCCTCCAGAAAGAGCGGAGCTCCCAAAAAAAAGAGGACCCTCCGCCTGCTGATGGACCATGACAAGGCCCTGGACCAGCTTTCCTTCTACAGAAGAAAACACCAGACGGCCAGGGCAAGGCTTCTGGAAGCCCTGATCGAGACCCCGGAGATCCCCTACGAGATGGTCACGGGAAAACTCCATATCCAGGCCCCCACCATCCGGTCCCTGAAGAACGCCGGCTTTGTGGAGGTGGAGGAGACGGGGATCCTCAGGAACCCTGTTTCCGTATCGGATGCGGGGAAGGGACCGGAAAGGCTCTCCCCCGAGCAGCTCGCCATTGCGGATTATGTGACAGGGGAGTTCGAGGCGGGCCGCCCCGGCGTTACCCTGATCCACGGCATTACCGGCAGCGGCAAGACAGAGGTCTATATCAACATCATCAGCCGGATCTGCAGCATGGGCCGCCAGGCCATCATGCTGATCCCGGAGATCGCCCTGACCTACCAGACTCTGATCCGTTTCTACCGCCACTTCGGCGACCGGGTCTCCGTCATCAATTCCTCTCTGTCCGAGAGCGAAAAGGCGGACCAGTGGGAAAGGGCCAGAAGAGGAGAGATCGATGTGATCATCGGGCCCAGATCGGCCCTCTTTACCCCCTTCGAACGGCTGGGGGTGATCGTCATGGACGAGGAGCACGAGACTTCCTACAAGAACGAGTCCATGCCCAAGTACCATGCCAGGGAAACGGCCATCGAGATCGCCCGCCTGCGGGGGGCCAGTGTGGTCCTTGGCAGCGCCACGCCTTCCCTGGACGCCTACTATCAGGCCAAAGAGGGGAACTACGCCCTCTTTACCCTGAAAAGGCGGCTGACGGGGGGCACCCTTCCCAGGGTGGAGATCGCCGACATGCGTGCTGAGCTGAAAAGGGGCAACCGCAGCATCCTGTCCGCTTCCCTTTACCGCAAGCTGGAGGAGAGGCTGGGCGCGGGAGAGCAGACCATGCTCTTTTTAAACCGCCGGGGCTTTGCTGCAAACATGTCCTGCAGGTCCTGCGGACATGTGGTCAGATGCCCACACTGCGACGTGGCCATGTCCCTGCACGGAAGCGGGAACAGACAGAAGATGGTCTGCCATTACTGCGGCCATGAGGAGGGAGTCCCTTCCCTCTGCCCTTCCTGCGGTTCCAGATACATTCTGCCCATGAAGGCAGGGACCGAGCAGATCGAAGCCTATCTGAAGGAGACCTTTCCCCAGGCCAGGATCCTTCGCATGGACGCGGATACCACATCCGCCAAGGGAAGCTACGAAAAGATCCTTTCCGCCTTTGCCAACGAGGAGGCAGACATCCTTCTGGGGACCCAGATGATTGTCAAGGGACACGATTTCCCGGGCGTTACCCTGGTGGGGATCCTGATGGCGGATCTTTCCCTCTACGCCAACGACTACAGGGCGGCGGAGCGCACCTTCCAGCTGCTGACCCAGGCAGCCGGCCGGGCCGGCCGTGGGACCATCCCCGGAGACGTGGTCATTCAGACCTACCAGCCGGACCACTACGCCATTACCCACGCTTCCCGTCAGGACTACGAAGGCTTCTACGAGGAGGAGATCCTTTACAGGAAGCTCCTCATGTATCCTCCGGTCTCCCACATGCTTTCCGTACAGGTCCAGTCCCCTTCGGAGGACATGGCCGCGGCGGCGGCAGGGGATCTGAGAGATCTGCTGCAGAAGAGGGCTGCCGTTCTCATAGGCCCGGCGCCTGCGGGAATCGGCAGGATCCGGGACATATACAGGTTTGTTCTGTATATAAAAGACGCCAGTTATGATAAACTGATTGTCTGTAAGGACAGAGTTGAGGAATATATTCACACAGTGCAGGGAAACGGGACCTATCGGAATGTACAGATCCAGTTCGATTTCGATCCGGTCAATCCCTATTAAGGAGGAACATGGCACTTAGAACCATCAGAGAGTACGGCGATCCCGTGCTGACCAAAAAATGCAAGACCGTAAAGGAAATGAACGACCGTATGAAGACCCTGGTCAGAGACATGTTCGAGACCATGTATGATACCGGCGGCGTCGGCCTGGCCGCGCCCCAGGTAGGCGTCCTCAAGAGGATCGTCGTCATCGACGTGACAGAGGATCAGAGCGAGCCCCACGTCCTGGTCAACCCCGAGATCATCTTCTCCGAGGGAGAGCAGTGCGGCATGGAGGGCTGCCTTTCCGTTCCCGGCAAGGTAGGCCAGGTCACAAGACCTAACCACGTCATCTGCAAAGCCTTCAACGAGAACATGGAGCCCGTGGAGCTGGAAGGCACAGAGCTGCTGGCCAGAGCCATCTGCCACGAGCTGGACCATCTGGACGGAAAAATGTATGTAGACCTGGTGGAGGGCCCCCTCCATGACGCTTCCGAGGAAATCCCCATCGACGAGGAAGAGGTCCTGGACGAGATCGACGCCCAGGTCAGAGGCGAGGCTTAAAATATGAAGATTATTTTTATGGGAACACCGGACCTGGCAGCTTCGGTCCTTAAGACTATGCTGGAAGCGGGCCTTTCGGTATCCCTGGTGGTGACCCAGCCCGACAGACAGAAAGGGCGGGGCAAATCCGTGGTCAAGACCCCTGTCAAGCTCCTGGCAGAGGAATGGAACATTCCGGTCTTCCAGCCCGTCAGGGTCAGGACCCCGGAAGCAGTGGAACGGCTGAGAGAGGAAAAGGCGGACCTGATCGTGGTGGCGGCCTTCGGCCAGATCCTGTCAAAGGAGATCCTGGACCTGCCCCCTTACGGCTGCGTCAACGTCCATACCTCCCTTCTGCCCATGTACCGGGGGGCGGCCCCCATTCAGTGGGTCATCTTAAACGGCGAGAAATACAGCGGCGTGACCATCATGAAGATGGATGAGGGACTGGATACCGGTCCCATCCTGCTGCAGGAAAAGCTGGAGCTGGATCCCAAAGAGACGGGAGAATCTCTCTATGATAAGCTTTCCCTTATGGGGGGAAAGCTCCTCTTAAAAGCCATAGAGGGACTTGAGGCAGGGACCCTTGTCCCTGTTCCCCAGGAGGGAGAGACCTGCTACGCCTCCATGCTGAAAAAGGAAATGGGAGACATCGACTGGACCTGGTCTGCGGAAAAAACGGAGCGCTTTGTCAGAGGCCTCAATTCCTGGCCCAGCGCCTATACCAGGTACCAGGGAAAGATCCTGAAGATCTGGGACGCGGACGTACTTGCAGAAAGCGCCGGGGCAGAACCCGGCACGGTGGTCCGCACCGATAAGGCGGCCATCTACGTGGCCTGCGGCCAGGGGACCCTGGCCCTGAAGGAGGTCCAGATCGAAGGCAAAAAGAGAATGCCTGTTTCGGCCTTCCTTCTGGGATATCATGTAAAGGCCGGAGACATTCTGGGTTAAGAGGAAAAGAACTTGGGCAGAGTAAACGAGAGAGACCTGGTCCTGGGGGTCCTTCTGGAAAATGAAAAGAAGGGCACCTACAGCCACATCCTGGTCAGGGAGATGCTGGACGCCCATCAGGACCTTTCCGAACAGCAGAGAGCCTTTATGAAGCGGCTTACGGAAGGGACGCTGGAGCGGCGGATCGAACTGGACAGCGTGATCGACCGCTTTTCCAAAAAGCCGGCCTCGGGCCTGCGGCCCCTGATCCGCCAGATCCTCAGGATGGGGATCTATCAGATCCTCTACATGGATTCGGTGCCGGATTCCGCGGCTGCTTCCGAAGCGGTAAAACTTGCAAAACTTCATAAGATGGATGCTCTGTCCGGCTTTGTCAACGCCGTGCTGAGGAACGTGATCCGCAGCAGGGATAAGGGGGAACTGGAAAGCCTCATGGGAGAAGCCTCTCTTTCCGTCCGCTATTCCATGCCCCAGTGGCTGATCGATCTGTGGAAGGAGCAGCTGGGAGAGGAGGAGACGGACAAGCTCCTTAAATCCCTTCTGGAGATCCGCCCCGTCTGCATCCGCTTTTCGCCGGATGAAGGTCCTGAGGAGAGAGAAAGGATCCTGTCGCAGATGAGGGAGGCGGGTACGAAGGTCACTCCCGGCAGATGGCTTCCCTATGCCTTCTGCCTGACGGGGACCAGTGCCCTTCAGGAGCTTCCCGGCTACCGGGAGGGCCTGTGGACCATACAGGACGAAAGCTCCATGTTCGCGGTGGAAGCCTGCGGGATCCGGGGAGGCGAGACCGTTATGGATGTTTGCGCGGCCCCCGGAGGCAAGTCCATGCATGCCGCTTCCCTTTTAAAGGAAGGAAGGGTCCTGGCCTTTGACCTGAGCCATAAGAAGACGGAGCAGATCCGGAAGAATATCAGAAGGATGGGCATGGAAGAGAAGATCTCCGTATCCGAGCAGGACGCCAGGGTCCATAACAGCCGTTATGAAGCCTGCGCCGACATTCTGCTCTGCGATCTTCCCTGTTCCGGCCTGGGCATCATAGGAAGAAAACGGGATATCAAGTACAGGATCAGCAGGCAGGAGCTGACAGACCTGGCCGCCCTGCAGAGGGAGATCCTGAAAAACACGGTCACCTATCTGAAGCCGGGCGGAGTCCTGATCTACTCCACCTGCACCATAGACGCCCTGGAAAACCAGGAGAACGCCGACTATATAGAAAAGGAACTGAAGCTCCAGGCAGACAGCCTTGTCCCCTTCCTTCCTCCGGAGATCCCCGGCATCGAAGGAGAGGGAATGAACCGCCTGCAGCTTCTGCCCCACGTACACGGGACGGACGGCTTCTTTGTGGCCCGGTTCAGAAAGCCCCAATCATA
>DETN01000015.1 GCA_002362155.1 Lachnospiraceae bacterium UBA3287
AGGATTATTTACTTCTCCATCCTGCGGATGGTCTCCAGCAGGTAATCCGTAAATTCGGCTGTGGAGGCGTCCTCTGTAAAGGTGGTAAGGACCACTTTTCTTTCCGTAACGGTGCAGATGTCCAGGGCATCGGACAGGATCTGTTTCCTGTCGCCGTAGCCGATGTGGGCCATCATTTCGCCCATGGCCCGGATCAGGCTGCAGGGATCCGCATAGTGTCCTCTCCCGTGGCTCATCAGGTAGGGAGCCGTGCCGTGGATGGCTTCGAAGAGGGCATACTTATTACCGATGTTGGAGGAGCAGGCCGTGCCCAGGCCGCCCTGGTGCTCTGCCGCCACATCCGTCACGATGTCGCCGTAGAGGTTGGGCAGGACGATGACTTCGATGCCCTTATTGAATTCGGGATCCAGCATCTTGGCCGCCATGGCGTCCACCAGTCTCTCCTGGATCTCGATCTCGGGATACTCTTCTTCCCCGACTTTGCGGACAGCTTTGATAAAGTTGCCGTCGGCCAGTTTGACGATGTTGGCCTTGGTCACGATGGTGACATTCTTTTTGCCGTTCTTTCTGGCGAATTCAAAGGCGGCCCTGGCGATGCGCTCGGATCCCTGGGCGGTCTGGACCTTGAAGTCCACGGCCAGGTCATCGTTGACCTGGATGCCTTTGTTGCCCCAGATGTATTCGCCTTCGATGTTCTCCCTGAAAAAGGTCCAGTCGATGCCCTTGTCCGGGATCCGGATGGGACGGACTGCCGCGAAGAGCTGCAGGCCTCTGCGGAGCAGGGAATTGGCGGAGACCAGGTTGGGCCAGGGATCCCCGGCTCTGGGGGTCACGAAGGGGCCCTTGACCAGGACGTCGCACTTTTTGCATTCCTCGAAGACTTCCGGGGGAAGGGACTCGCCCGTTTCGGCCCTGTGCTCGATGGTCATGCCTTCGATCTCATGGATCTCGATCCTGCCGGATGCGATCTCATCCTTTAAGAGCTCGCTTACTACCCTGAGGGCCTGCTCCATGATGATGGGGCCGATGCCGTCGCCGGGCAGGATGCCGATCCTTATATGGTCCAGTTTTGAGAAGTCCTTGACTTCCCTGTCTGCCTTCATGGCCTCGATCCGGTCAAATTCGGAACGGATCAGGTCTGCGAACTTTTCCTGTGCTGCTCTGATTTCAGCTTCATGATTTGCCATCTCTTTTTCCTCCTTACTCTCTTGCCTGTTCCTGCCGCATTTATGGACTGCAGATCAGGCCTCTACCTTGATTTCCTTCAGCCTGGCGCCGGTATCCACGCCCATTTCCCTGAGCTGCTTTTTCAGATGACGGAGCTGTCCTCCGTCCAGTACGATCTCCACTTCCTCGTCGGACAGATCCAGGACTGCATAGAAGCTGATGCCCTTGGTCACGTCCTTTACCAGGACCCTTCTTTCGGGGATCTGGGCTGTGAAGCCTTCGATCTCCAGGATGTCTTCCTGATCCAGTCTGTCGTAGTCGGCCTTGTCCTCGAAATACATGGGAACGATGCCGTGGTTGATCAGGTTGCCCCTGTGGATCCTGGCGATGTTCTTTGCAATGACGCACTTAACGCCCAGGTACATGGGATTGATGGCCGCATGCTCTCTGGAAGAGCCCTGGCCGTAGTTCTCTCCGGCGATGATGATGGATCTGCCCATCTTTCTGGCCCTTTCGGCGAAGTCGGGGTCATAGCGCATGTAGCAGTAGCGGCTCATCAGAGGGATGTTGGACCGCATGGAGGAGAGCTCGGCGCTGGCAGGGGTGATATCGTCGGTGGAGATATTGTCCCGGCCCTTTAAGCTGACGGGGCAGACCAGGTGGTCTTCCGGCTTTTCGGGAATGGGAAGGAAGGCAATGTTGGGGCCCTTGACGATGGGCACTTCCCTTGCCTCTTCCGGAGGAAGCTCGGGAATGATCATGTTGTCATTGATGTCGTAGAGTTCGGGCTCGTGCACGTCTCCCAGGATCTTCACCTGATCGCCCATGACTTCTTCTGCGGTGGCGAAGGTTCCCATGATGGCCGTTGCCGCAGCGGATTCGGGGCTGGTCAGATAGATCTCGGCGTTGGGGTTGCCTGCCCTGCCCTTGAAGTTGCGGTTGGAGGTGCGGACCGCCACGCCCTTTGTGGGAGGGGTCTGACCGATGGCGCAGCAGGGGCCGCAGGAGATCTCAAGGAGCCTGACGCCGGCATCCAGGAGCATGTCGATGTAGCCGTCCTTTAAGAGAGCCTTGTAGTTCTGCCTGGTGGAGATGCCGCAGGTGCACTGGACATTCTCATGGACGTGATGTCCTTTGAATACCAGGGCCGCCCTGGCCACGTCCGCATAGGAGGCGTTGGTGCAGGAGCCGATGAAGACCTGACGGACTTCCTTTTTGGGGCAGTCGGAAAGGGGCATCACATTGTCGGGCTGGGGATGGCAGGCGATGAGGGGCTTTAAGTCGCTCAGGTTGAGTTCGATGACCTCGTCGTATTCGGCATCCTCGTCGGGAAGCATCTCCACGAACTCGTCTTCTCTGCCCTGGGCCCTCATGAATTTCCTGACCTGCTCGTCAGCGGGGAAGATGGAAGTGGTGGCGCCCATCTCCGCCCCCATGTTGGTGATGGCCGTTCTCTGGGGGACCTCCAGAGTGGCGGCACCGGGGCCCACATATTCGAATACCTTGCCAAGGCCTCCTTTTAAGGAGACGATCTTCAGCATCTGGAGGATGACCTCCTTGGAGTTGACGCCGGGATTCAGGGAGCCTGTCAGATAGACCTTGACCACTTTGGGCATGGTCAGACGCATGGGAATGCCGGTCATGGCCGTTGCCACATCCATGCCGCCTACGCCGATGGCCAGCATGCCGATGGCGCCGCCGTGGGGGGTATGGCTGTCACCGCCCATGGAAATGATGCCGGGGCGGCCGAATCTTCCCACCTGGACCGCATGCATGATTCCGTTGCCGGGCCTGGAAACGGCTGCGCCGAAACGCTTTGCCGCCGACTGGAGATAGATATGATCGTCGGGAGTCTTGAAATCGATATAAAGCAGGTTGTGGTCCAGATAGCTGACAGCCTTTTCCACGCCGATCCTGTCCATGCCGATCTGCTCGAAGGCCAGATAGGTCATAACGGCGTTGATGTCGTGGGTCAGGGTCTGATCGATCTTAATGAAGATATCTTCGCCCGGTACCATGCTGCCTTTTACAAAGTGCGAACGCAGGATTTTCTTTGTAAGTGATTCGCCCATTTGATTTGCCCCCTTCTTGCTGAAGAACTGGTTTCTGTTCGCTGCTGATTTG
>DETN01000164.1:0-12757 GCA_002362155.1 Lachnospiraceae bacterium UBA3287
TAGCTCTTGCCGGCGTTGTCCGTCACGGTGATGTCCGCCACGTCGTCAAGACGCACGGTGCCCACGGGGTCTATGTCGCACAGGAGGGCCTGGGCTATGTCGTCAGAGGATTCGAACTCGTCGCCGATCTTCAGCAGCCAGGAATTATCGTTGGCGTCGGAAATATAGCCGGCCGGCATGGAGAAGTTCTGGGCGTAGATCATGGAGGACAGGGTGGTCATGGATAAAAGCGCATCCAGGTTGGCCGCTTCCATGGCCTGTTCCCTGGTCTGTTCGAACTGGGTCTGGGCGCTCTTGAGCTGGGTCTGGGCGCCGATCAGCTGGCTGGCGGCGGTGGAAAAGCCGACGGCCGCCGAAAGCTGGGCCTGGGTCAGGCCTCCGTAGACCGCTTCCAGGGAATCCAGAACGGAGGGAATCCTGTCCACGGAGCCCTGCAGGCCGGAAAGTCCCCCGGTCACGGCGGAAATGGGATCTGTCATCTGGCCGCCCGTGTCCATGGCCCGGATCCTGCCAATCAGAGCCTGGATCCTGGGCATCACGGTCCCCAGCTTGGTGGCTGCGCTCATAAGGCTGGAAAGGGATCCCCCGTCCAGAACCGAGGATGCGGCCTGCAGATCGGCCACGATGCTTTCCACCTCTTCCCGGATGCCGGCTTCGTCAATGGTGGAGACGGCCTGGGAGGCTGTCTCTGCCACCTTGGCGGCGGCTTCTTCCATCCTGGCCCTGGCAGCCGTCAGATCTTCCTGGGCTTCCTGCAGGGCCTGGGCCGCCAGGTCTGCGGCCTCCTGGAGGCCGGGAATGGCTTCCTCGGCGGCTTCCTGGGTGGCGGCGGCCAGATCCTCCATGGCCTTTTCGTAGTCCTCCTGGGCCTTCTGCACCGCATCCGAAAGGGTCTGTACGTCGCTCTGGGCCTCTTCAAAGGCATTTCTGGCATCCTCGGCCGCGCTTCTTGCGGTCTCGGACATGCGGTTTATCCCTTCCGCGGAGGACTGCAGGGACTGAACCCTGCCGATCATGGAGCCGATCCCGCTCTTCATGGCGGAGCTGATGTTCTTGACCGGTCCGTCCAGAGCGCCGAAAACGCCCTTGGCCAGAGTGGAGCCGAAGGAGGATTCCTGGCTCTCCAGCTGCTTCTGTCCTTTTTCAACTTCGTCCAGGGCATCGTCCAGCTGCCTTTCGGCATCGTCCAGCTTGTCCCTGGCTTCCTTCTGCAGCTTATCGTTCAGAGCGTCGATCTTCTTTTTGTTCAGTCTGACCTCCACGGTCCTGTCCACCAGGCCTATGGCCGAAACGCTGGCGACGCCTTCCTGGCGCTCCATGTAGGACAGAAGGGACCGCTCCACGTAGTCGGAAAGCTCATAGATATCATAGTCTGCTCTCTCGATGCCCACATAGGCCGTAGCCAGCATATCCATGGAAAGCTCCAGGATGGTGGGGGTAGAGGCCGTATCGGGCAGATTTCCGCTCAGCTGGTCGATGGCGCTGGAGACCTTGACCATGGCGGAATCCATGTTTGTGCCGTCCACGAACTCCAGCTGGACCATGGAAAAGTTCTCGGAGCTCACGGAATAGACGTTCTCCACGTTGGAGACCGTTCCCAGGGCCTTCTCCACGGGTTCGCTGATCTCCTTGCGGACCTTCTCGGGGCTGGCGCCCGGATAGGTGGTAATGACCATCAGATAGGGGAGGGACAGCTCCGGCAGAAGGTCCAGGGGCATTTTTGTAAAGGACACGATGCCCAGGACGATGACTGCGATCACGGCGACCAGGATGGTAAAGGGTTTTTTGACGCTGAATCGTTCCATAAATTCTCTTTCCGCTTTAAATAAACAGGACTGACAGTTAAGAAAAAGGGCATTCTGCCCGTCATTATGCTTTATTGTACAACAGTTAAAATTATCATACCGCAAACCGATTGTGGGAAATATTTTTGTAAACAATTGATGAATTACATAATAACAGGAATCGTTAGCAACATCCTCGAATCCAGGAGAAAATGGTGTTTTTGTCCGAAATACCGTCAAATACCGCTCAGAAAGCCACTTTTGACCGACTTAGTCAGTCAATATGCATTTGTAAGAGCTGAAGGCCGGCCTGCCGGGACGCCTTTTCTCCAATCCGGTCGGTCAATGCTCAGGGCACAGAACTGCTCTCTTCTCCCTTCGGCCGGGCATCCGGCCCCGGTCCCGGAACAGGAAAACCGTTCCCCAGGCTTTTCCCCAAGTCTTTTGGATGAAAAAAAAGGCTCCGGACCTAAGTCCGAAGCCTTTTGATTTTTGATCTTTTTTCAGGAACCCCCGATCAGCGTCCGTTGTTCTTCAGGAAGGAAGGGATCTCCAGACTCTGGCTGGAATTGCTCCTGGGCTGAGGCCTTCTCTGCTGAGGGGCAGAGGGTCTTGCGCTCTTGTTGGTATACTCGCCTCTGGCAGGAGCCGGAGCCGGGCCTGCATGGCTGCTGCTTCCGTTGTAAACAGGGATATCGGTGGTCTTCTGGCCGATGCCTGTAGCGATCACGGTGATATCGCAGCCGTCAGTGTTGCTCTCGTCATACATTGCACCGAAGATGATGTTGACATCTTCGCCTGCCTGCTCCTGGATATAGCCGACAGCTTCAGAAGCATCGGTCAGGGAGATATCGCCGGAAATGTTGACGATCACATCGGTAGCGCCGCTTACGGAAGTCTCCAGCAGAGGAGAATCCACTGCCATCTTGACAGCATCCAGAGCCTTGGTCTCGCCCTTGCCGCTGCCGATACCGATATGGGCAATGCCCTTGTTGCGCATGACAGTCTGCACATCCGCAAAGTCAAGGTTGATGATAGCGGGAACATTGATCAGGTCAGTGATTCCCTGGACTGCCTGCTGAAGGACTTCATCAGCCTTCTTCAGAGCCTCGGGCAGAGTGGTCCTTCTGTCCATGATCTGCAGAAGCTTGTCATTGGGAATAACGATCAGAGTATCTACGTTCTCCTGGATTCTTTCAATACCGGAAATAGCCTTGGTCATACGGCTTCTTGCTTCAAAGCTGAAAGGCTTTGTAACAACGCCGACGGTCAGGATGCCCTGATCCTTAGCCAGCTTTGCAACTACGGGAGCTGCACCTGTGCCGGTTCCGCCGCCCATACCGCAGGTAACGAATACCATATCCGCACCCTTGATGGCTTCGGCGATCTCATCTGCTGTTTCCTCGGCAGCCTTCATGCCGACCTCCGGATTTGCTCCGGCGCCAAGGCCCTTGGTCAGCTTCTCGCCGATCTGGATCAGCTTGGGGGCTCTGCAGTAATGAAGTGCCTGCACATCGGTATTCACTCCGATGAACTCCACATCCGTTACATCCACATCAACCATTCTGTTGACTGCGTTATTACCTGCACCGCCAACACCAACCACTTTTATCTTACAAGCGGGTTCAGCTTCGTTCGTCTTAATCTCAAGCACGGTAAGCTCCTCCTTTAAAAAAATTACAATTTTGTTAAATCACTGCTAACGACAATAATATTACAGAGCAATTTGCAAAAAATCAATCAGTTTTTTTATCTTTTTTTCTGCAAAATCATGATATTTTTTTCTGACGTGTATGTCATTAAATTAATGACTCCGCTTCTGCCCTCCAATTCCGGCATAAGTCCTGCAAGTCTCGACAGTTTCAGGTCATAATTCTCATCCTGTCCCAGGACCACATCGATGTCTCCCAGGTCGATGGTAACGTTTGCGGAGGGGTCCGTGGAGAGATAACTGACACTGATGTCATATTTTTTCATGGTGTGCAGGGCGTGGAGAGCGGCGCTCAGACCGAAGGGATTGTCCACCACCACCTTCTCTCCCTTGACAGCCTCTTCCACTTCCAGGCCGTCGATGCGGGGAACGCCGTAGATGGTCTTCATGGAACGCTCGATCACGCGGCCGTCTTCGTCCACATAGATGTTGCCGTCGCCGGCGTTGATATAGCCGGTCAGGTCTTTTTCCTTCACTATCACGTTGATCTCCACGGGATTGAGCATCTGGACGTCGATGGATTCCACAAAGGCCAGGTCTTCCACGGTGCGGTCATGATACAGAAGGGAAAGCATGAAGGTGTTGTCTCCGAAGGTCCCCTGCTGTACGTATTCCGTCATCTCGTCGTTGGTATAGACGGTGTTGCCGATCACGTGGGCGGAATGCACGTTGAAGAAGGTCACCAGAACAGCGGCGATCACTGTAATGGCAAGGGCAAAGGTCAGAGCCAGATTCACAGGAGTCAGCAGGGGAACGATCTCCGCCGCTTCTTTGGCGCGAAGTCTGCCTGCTGCTGCCGTGACAGCCGCTGACGTTGTTCCGTTCATGGCATATTTTCTTGTTCTGAAGTCTTTTCCGTTGCCTTTCATGTGCCGTTCCTCCGGTATTCCGAAGATTTCCTTCCTTTAGACTGGTTTCTTTATTCCTAGTTTTCTGGACACACTCATCACAACACCGATTTCAGCCAGCAGCAGGAGTATGGAAGTACCGCCGTAACTGATGAAGGGGAGTGTAACGCCAGTATTTGGAATCGTATTTGTCACCACCGCGATGTTCAGAATGACCTGGACTGCGATGTGGGTCATGACCCCGATGACGAGCAGGGCGCCGTAGAGATCCGCCGTATTGCTTGCGATCACTGCCAGACGCCAGATCAGGAAGAGGTAGATCAGCATGACAGCGATCGCCCCGAAGAGTCCCAGCTCTTCACAGATGATCGAAAAGATCATATCGTTCTGCAGCTCCGGGACATGTCCCAGCTTCTGCATGGACTGGCCCAGGCCCTTTCCGAAGATGCCGCCCGAGCCTATGGCGTAGAGGGCCTGCAGGGTCTGATAGGCTTTGTTGTCCGCATAGGCCTGGGGATTCAGCCAGGCCAGGATTCTTTCACCTCTGAAGTCCGCCGTCACGCCGGACTCTCTTGCCGTTTCCACCGTATGGTAGATCCAGTAGCCGCCGCCCGCTATGACCAGGGCGGCCATTGCAATGAAGGGCTTGTAGAAGGGACAGGCTACGAAGAGCATGCCCATGACGATGGCCATAACGATGATGGCGGAGCTCATGTTCCTGGTGATCTTCCAGATCATCAATGCCGCGATCCCGGCAGGGATCAGGGGAATGATAAAGCCCCGGATGGTATTGACCCTGGTGCCCAGGCGGTCAATGATGGAGGCTGTCAGGAAGATCACGCCCACCTTGACGATCTCGGCCGGCTGTACGTTGAAGTACTTGAAGTCCAGCCATCTGGTAGCGCCGTTGGCGCTGTAGCCCAGGGGAGTCAGGGTCAGCAGGACCGATACCACGGATGCCAGGTAGACCGGCACCGCAAGCTGCTTGGTGACAGCATAGGGAAAATATGCGGCCACGAACATGATGGCCAGGCCGGCGGCCGTGTATCTTGCCTGATTGTTGAAGTAAAAGCCGGGGTCTCCCCACTGCACCTGTCCCTGATAGGAGGTGATGGAATACAGCATGACCAGCCCGAAAAGCAGCAGGGCTATGATCACGAAAAAGAGTGTGTAGTCCTTAAAGGGGATCCACTCGCGGGCCCTGGCTGCCTCAAGGCCTCTTCTTCTTTTCTTGGGTGAGAAAATAGACATATATTCAGTTTCCTGTCTTTCTCTTTACCATATCCCCAGAAGCGATACCGCGCACAGAAGGACGGTCACTACGGTAAATACGGCTACGACTCTTACCTCGGACCATCCGCCCTTCTCAAAATGATGGTGGATGGGAGCCATTCTGAAGATCCTCTTTCCATGCGTGATCTTGAAGTATCCCACCTGAAGGATGACCGAGATGACTTCTATCATATAGATGAATCCGATGACGGGGATCAGCAGAGGGAGCTGCAGGCTGTAACACATGGCTACCACAAAGCCTCCCAGGGCAAGGGATCCCGTATCGCCCATGAATACCTTTGCAGGATAGGCGTTGTAGACCAGAAATCCCAGAAGCGCGCCGATCATGGCCGCTCCCATGGGGGCCACGCCCGAAGAAGTCAGGCAGGCCGTCACCGTCAGGAAGAGGGCTGTGGCTGCGGTCACGCAGCCGGCCAGGCCGTCCACGCCGTCCGTAAAGTTGGTTCCGTTGGCAGTGGCCACAGCGATAAAGATCATAAGCGCTGTGTTCCCTTCCAGTCCGAAGTCCAGAAAGCTTCCGGGCATGAAGGGGATCTTGAAGCTCATGGGCATCCCCAGCATCCATCCGGTATAGTAGCACCAGGCGCCCGCCACCAGGATCTGGAGCAGGAACTTCTGCCAGGCTCTGAGACCGTCGGACCGCTTCAGGACCACCTTGATGAAATCATCGATAAAGCCCACTGCCCCGAAGGCCGCTGTCAGGATCAGGACCGGAACCACTTCCATCCTGCCCGTATAGGCCGAATATGCAGCGCCGGCGGCGGCTCCCAGAAGGAACATGAATCCTCCCATGTTGGGGGTGCCGGTCTTGCTCTGATGGGATTCCAGCCCTTCGTCCCTTTCCGTCTGGCCGGCCTTGACCCTTCTGAGGAAGGGGATCAGGAACCTGCCGGATACAAGGCTGACCGCAAAGGCGATCAGAAAGGGAATAATAAGAATCCAGAGATCTACTTCTTTATACATAATAGGGTTTTGTCCTTCCAAAAGTTTTTGACGGACCGGGCTCTAGTCTCCCAGGCCGTTTGTATCGCGAAGGCCCTTTTCCTCCAGCTCCTGTTTCTCTCTGTCGGACAGATCCTCCGTCATATAGATGTGAAGGTAGGGCAGAGCCTCCTGCAGGATGTCTTTTGCCAGCACGCAGGCGTACCTGGCAGTATCCTGTTCCTCAACGTTGGGACGGTCAACCACCACATAGATGGCGATCTGGGGGTTGTCCACCGGTGCGAATCCCATGAAGGAGGTCACGTATTCGTTGTTTCCTCTGGGCAGGGTCTCCGCCGTGCCCGTCTTGCCGCCGATCCTGTAGCCCGCAGGCCTGGAGGAGTGGCCGGTGCCGTTTTTGCCCTCCACGACCCTGACCATGTAGTCCCTGATCATTTCGGAGGTCTCTTCCGAGATGGTCCGCTTCAGGATCCTGGGCTGTCTGGTCTGGACCGTAGCGCCGCTGGAGCTGGTGATCTTGGAAACGATGTGGGGCTCATAATAGATGCCCCCGTTGACCAGGGAGCAAAAGCCCGTGATGGTCTGGATCATGGTCACGTTGAAGTTCTGTCCGAAGGAGTTGGTGGCCAGATCGACAGGTCCCATATCGGGAGCCTGGACCATGTTGTCCGTCTTGGCTTCGCCCGCCAGATCGATGTTGGTCTTGAGACCGAAGTTGAATGTCTTCTGATACTGGGAGAAAAGCTTGTTGCCGATCTGGTCGGCCATGTACATGAGGGCCACGTTGCAGGAACGCTCCACGGCTTCCGCCACTGTCAGGGTGCCGTCGCCGTAAATGTTGTGGCACTTGATCCACTGGTCTGCCACATGCAGTCTTCCTTCGCATTCGAAGGTGTCGTCCGGGCTGACCGTTCCGGTCTCCAGTCCCGTGGCCACGGTAAAGGGCTTGATAACGGAACCGGGTTCGTAATAGTCCGTAATGCAGTAGTTGCGCCACAGGGCGTTGAGGTAGCGGGTCTGATCCTTTTCGGAAAGGGCATCCACATCTTCCTTTGTCAGATACTCGTCTGTGGCTTCGTCGATCTCGGAAAGCTTGGGCATGCCCACCAGTCTGTCGGTATCGTAGGGATCCGTCAGGTCGTAGCCGGGATAGGATCCCATGGCCAGGACATCGGCGGTGTTCACATCCATGATGATGCAGCCTATGTTGTTGGCTCCGTTTCCTTCATGGGCGTTGTCCCTGTACTGCTCGCCGAAGGCTTCCAGATACTTCATGACGATGGCCTGAAGGTTGCCGTCCAGGGTCAGGACCAGGTTGTCGCCGTCCCTGGCTTCGACGGTGGTGGTCTCCAGGTTCCGGGCTTCGTCCAGATAGCCGTAGGTCCTGCCCTCCACGCCGTTGAGCACATCGTTGTAATATTCTTCCAGTCCGTAGGCTCCCACGTTGCTGTTGTTGGCAAAGCCGATCACGTCGCTGGCAAGAGCCCCGCTGGGATAGGTCCTGATATAATTCTGCTCGAACCAGATCCCCTTGATGTTGTTAAAGAACTTGTTCTGTTCCAGGAGGCCTTTTTTGGTATTCTCCTCTTCGATCCCCTTGCTGACCCAGTCGTCGTAGGCCAGCTTGTCCTTGTAGGGAACTCTTTTTCTGGCTATGTAGTACTGGGAAGTGGGATGCTCCTCCACATAGGTGCGGATCTTTTCCTTGTCCAGTCCCAGGTACTCGGCTGCCGCCAGGGTCGGTTCCATGTAGAAGGGCTGTTCGCCGATGACCTTGGAATCGATGATCACGTTGTAGACCATGGTGGAATCCGCCAGGATGGTCCCGTTGGCATCCGTGATCTTTCCCCTCTTGTAGGGAAGGGTCTGGTTTTCATAGCTCTGCTGGGAAAGGACCGCCATGGAATACTCGGTCCCGTTGTTCCTGGTGATGGAGACCAGTCTGAATACCAGGCCTATGAAAGCCACACAGATCATTCCGAAGAAGACCAGCAGCTTCTTCTGCATTTTCACTGTGAATTTCTTTGTTTTTCTGGAAGCTCTTCTTCTCCTTCTGACGGGAGGATTGCTTCTTGAAGCCTGTCTGCGTTTTACAGCCATCCTGTCAGTCTCCTACTTCCGAGACCTGATGAACATATTCTTCCGTTCCGCTGGAATAGGTAATGACCTGATCATCGGAAGCATACTGCATGCCAAGCACGTTGATGGCATAGTCCCGGATCTCATCGAGATCGATGCTGTTCATAATTTCGTTGTAGTTCTCGTCGTTGGCGGATTTCCTTTCGGCCACCTGGTATTCCAGGGTGGAGATCCTTGAAATCGCCTTTTTAATATTGGTCTGCAGGGAAATGTATCCGATCAGGGCGATCACGATGACCGTCAGCAGGATCAGCATGAACACGGCATAGCCCAGATTCATGCGGGCTGCCCTGGCCCGGTTCTTTCTGACCTGGGCGCCTGTATCGGCCATTCCTGTATTCTTTCGTCCGGTCCCGGCTTCCTCCCAGAACCTGCTCTCCTGTTTCTGAGGCTCCTGCCGGACTGGTTTTTTTCTTTTGACTGCCAATTCAGCTCACCTCCGTTGTCTTCTCGAAGATCCTGAGCTTTGCGCTGGCAGATCTCCGGTTCCTTTCCAGCTCTTCCTTTGATGGAAGCACCGGCTTTCTGCTGACCACCCTTCCCTTTGACTTTCTGCCGCAGATGCAGACCGGAAATTCAGGCGGGCAGATGCAGGGATTCTCGTTCCGCTTAAAGGCGTTCTTGACGATCCTGTCTTCCAGGGAATGGAAGGTGATGATACAGAGCCTGCCGCCGGGAGAAAGTCTGTCGATCACGGTATCGATGGAGTCCTCCAGAACGTCCAGTTCCCTGTTGCAGGCGATGCGGATGGCCTGAAAGGTCCTCTTGCAGGGATTGCCTCCCTTTTCCTGCATCTTCCGGGGAATGGCCCTGCGGATGATGGCCGCCAGCTCTCCTGTGGTCTCTATGGGAGCGAGGGCTCTTTCCTTTTCGATCCCTCTGGCGATGGCCGCCGCAAATCTCTCCTCTCCGTAATCCTTCAGGATCCTGGTCAGTTCCGATACCGGATATTCGTTTACGATCTCCTTTGCGCTCAGGGGGTTGTCCTGATCCATCCGCATATCCAGAGGGGCGTCCGCCATATAGGAAAAGCCTCTCTCCGGATTGTCCAGCTGGTAGGAGGAAACGCCCAGGTCCATCAGCATCCCGTCGATCTTATCGATTCCCAGATTGTCCAGGACCTGCGCCGTATTTTCATAGTTGTCGTGTACCAGTGTGACTCTGCCGGCAAATTCCGCAAGCCGTTTTCCGGCCGCCTCTATGGCGTCCCGGTCCTGATCGATCCCGATCAGGCGTCCGCCCTCTGTCAGAGCCTGTGCAATGTGCCAGGAATGGCCTCCGCCTCCCAGGGTCCCGTCCACATAGATCCCGTCCGGCCTGATCTTCAGGCCTTCGATGCACTCCTCAAGGAGCACGGATTCATGTTTGAATGTAAAACTGCTCATCTGATCCTTTCCTGTTCAGGAAAGCTCCGTCTTATCAGATCTCGTAGCCTTCCCTGAACAAATCTTCCGCTATGCCTTTGATGTCTTCGGGTTCCATCTCGCAGGCATCCATTTCCTCTTTGCTCCAGAGTTCGATATTGCTGCCGACACCGGAAAGAACAATATCCTTGTTGATGCGTGCGTATTCGCGAAGTTTAGCGGGGATCAGGGCGCGGCCCTGCTTGTCGATCTCAACCTCAAAGGAGCCGCCGATGAAATGCCTTCTGAGCTTCCTGGTCTGCTCCGAAATTGAGGGCAGCTTATTAAGCCTGGAGACAAAGTCTTCCCAGGCTTTAAGGTCATAGATGCACAGACAACGATCAATTGCCCTCGTTATGATAATTTTATCTCCGAGTTCATCCTTGAATCTGGAGGGAATGATCAGCCGCCCCTTCGAATCGAGCGAGTGATCAGATTCACCCATGTACATCTTCCGGCCTCCCACTGGGCTGTCAATCTGGTCCACTTAGCTGCTATTTTGCAACCACTTTACAACCACAATCTTACCACCTGCAGGTGCCGCGTTCAATACCCCGCTATTCAATTATTTTTATTTTTCCAAATATTTACTGAATATTATTCCTTTCCTTTTCCCGGATCCGGGACAGTCTCCACAGGATCACGGCGGTGGAAAGGCAGAAAGCACCGATTCCCAGCACCAGATTGACCGGTACAGAAGTGCCGGGTATATAGAGCTGGTCCGTACGGATGTACTCGATCAGAGCTCTGCCGATCCCGTATCCCGCAAAGTACATAAGGATGATCTGGCCGTCGAACTTCTTATGCTTCAAAAAGACCAGAAGGAAGATCAGCAGCGCCAGATTCCAGAGGCCTTCATACAGGAAAGTGGGATGTACCTGTATGCAGCCGTCCGCCATATGGGCAGCGATCTTTTCGCTGATGTCGCTCTCTCTCACCATGGCTGCCGGGATCTTCATGGCAAACAGAGAATCCGTATATTCTCCGAAGACCTCGCGGTTGAAGAAATTCCCCCATCTGCCCAGGATCTGTCCGATCAGAAGACCGTAGGCGCAGCAGTCCAGGACCCAGAAAGGACTGATCTTTTTGATCCTGCAGAATCCCGCCACCGTCAGAACGCCGGCAATGATCCCGCCGTAGATGGCAAGGCCGCCTCCCCGGATGTTGAAGATCTGGATGGGGTCATTTTTATACATGTCCCACATGAAGATCACATAGTAGATCCTGGCGCCCAGGACCGAAAGGGTCAGGAGCCATACCGAAAGATCCCAGATGGTATCCGGGTCATGGCCTGTCTTTTTGGCGATATGGGCAGCCATGGTCAGGCCCAGCAGCATGCCGGTGGCGATCACGATCCCGTACATGGCAACATCGAAGCCGAAGACCGACAGGGTCTTTGGCACGTTCCTGAGATAAATGCCAAGATGGGGAAAGGAAATATCCATTAGATCCATTTTTAATCACCTCTTCCTTTTGGATATAGTAACGCGACTATATAGTAGCACACTCCTATCGGAACAATTCGAAAATTTCTATTAAAAAGAGCCGTCCCCCGGACCGGAAAGGTCCCGGGGCCGTCTCCTGAGCATACAGGAAACTGCACAAAAAAGCATGACGCAGTTTGTGAAAAAAGCTGAAAGAGAAAAAGAACAGAAAAGATCCCGGGAAATGGCGCGGGGCAGGGACCGGGAAGGAGAAATGACGAAGAAATGACGAAGAAATAAAAAAAGCGGATGCAGGCCTTCGCCCGCATCCGCCAAAAGCTTCTTTATGGAAATATCAGTTCAGAAGACATGGAATCTTAAACATTGAAGCGGAACAGGATGACGTCTCCGTCCTGTACCACATAATCCTTGCCTTCGATGCCCACCAGGCCTTTTTCCCTGGCGGCTGCAAGAGAGCCTTCCCTGAGAAGGACTTCGTAATTGACCACTTCGGCCTTGATGAAGCCTCTTTCGAAATCGCTGTGGATCTTGCCGGCTGCCTGGGGCGCCTTGGTGCCGATCTTGATGGTCCAGGCCCTGCACTCGTCCTCTCCTGCCGTCAGGAAGCTCATGAGGCCCAGGGTATGGTAGCTGGCCCGGATCAGCTTTTCCAGACCGGACTCGGCAAGGCCCAGGTCCTCCAGGAACATGGCCTTTTCATCCTCGTCCAGCTCGGCGATCTCCTCTTCGATCTTGGCGCAGATCACGAAGACCTCGCTGCCGTTTGCGGCCGCGTATTCTCTGACCTTCTGAACAAAAGGATTGGATGCGCCGTCGTCCTGCAGGCTGTCCTCATCCACGTTGGCCGCATAGATGACCGGCTTGTCTGTCAGCAGGTTGTACTCTCTGATCCACTTGACCTCGTTCTCGTCTTCCCGCTCCAGAGAGGAAGCCATATTGCCCTCTTCCAGATGGTCTTTGAGCTTTTTGAGGAAGACCAGCTCCTTGCCGGCGTCCTTGTCCATCTTGGCCGTGCGGGCCACCTTGGCGATCCTTCTCTCCAGGACCTCCAGGTCCGCAAAGACCAGCTCCAGGTTGATGGTCTCGATGTCCCTGAGGGGATCCACGCTGCCGTCCACATGGATGACATTGGAGTCCTCGAAGCAGCGGACCACATGGACGATGGCATCCACCTCGCGGATGTTGGCCAGGA
>DETN01000164.1:12804-13617 GCA_002362155.1 Lachnospiraceae bacterium UBA3287
CCAGGAACTGGTTGCCCAGGCCTTCTCCCTTGGAAGCTCCCTTGACCAGTCCGGCGATGTCCACGAACTCGATCACGGCAGGGGTGACCTTCTTGGTATGATACATATCTCCCAGCAGGCGGATCCTTTCATCGGGTACCGCAACGACACCCACATTGGGGTCGATGGTGCAGAAAGGGTAATTGGCGGATTCCGCACCGGCCTTTGTCAGAGAATTGAACAGTGTGCTTTTGCCGACATTGGGCAGACCTACGATACCTAATTTCATATGTTTCTAATCTCCTTTAATATCCTTTACTCTGCAGTTCTCCCGCAGAGAGCTGCCGGAACAGGCCTGTCTGCTGAAGGAACTCCCGGCCTGTAAGCTTCTTTTCCTGTTCTTTTTAATGCATACACGAACTGAAATCAGCACGGATTATTATATAATAATCATGTCCTGTTTGCAATCTTGTTCAAATTCTGACCTTGTGGAACACTGCAATGCACTGCAGCCGGTGCAGAACTGTATAATATAAGGCAGCCGGCATGTCCGCTGTCAGCACTTAGTCAGGACAGGCTTTATGCTTATGCTTTCTTTTTAGGTACGAACTCTATCCTGAGAGCCATTCCCATACCGTCAGCCAGTCTCTTCAGCAGATTTAATGACGGATTTCTTGTGCCATTCTCAATTTTACTGATATCCGACTGATGAATGCCTGTACGTTCAGCAAGTTCTTTCTGTGTAAGATTCTGTGAAACTCTGGCATCTGCAATCGCTCTGATGATATCCATTTCAGGCTGTATGGCTTCATACTCTTTTCTGAACTCTTCATC
>DETN01000164.1:13733-13991 GCA_002362155.1 Lachnospiraceae bacterium UBA3287
GTTATGGCATATATGCCATATAGTCAAGCTGCTTTGCTGTTCAGTTACGGTGTAATGCCAGGGAAATCAGCCGGCCAGCGATATACAGCCATATCGGGCCGGTACTCATCTGCGTCAGATAAGCCGGCGCAGCATCAGGTTCCCGGTTTCTCTGCCATTTTATAAAAATACTTTGATGCCTCCGCCGCCTGAAAGGTCCCTCATCTTGAAAGAGCCCGGAAGAATTGCTATGCTAAGCCCGAAAGGAAGATATTTATG
>DETN01000008.1 GCA_002362155.1 Lachnospiraceae bacterium UBA3287
GCAGGTGCGCGGACTTTCGTGGAAAAAAAAACCGCGTTCCTCCACGCCCATGCGGTGCAGCTGCTCCTATGGACGTGGTATCTCGCGGATTATAATGAAGTGACCATTAATTGCGCATAACGCAGCTTGAATTTAAGCCAAAAAACGGCATCGCATTCTGGTAAATAAATGCGATGCCGTTTTTGGGGGCTGTTTCCTGCCTGTCTGTACCCCTTGAAGTCCTGACTGCAGGCATAGTGATGCCGGTTAAGCATTTCAATGACCTGGAGAATCAGGTATGTTTTTTCCGTGTCTGGATTCCAGTGCCGCTGCGGGCTTCTTTGGGATTTCTTCGCTGCTCTGAATCAATGTCAGTAAACCAGCATTACCGGATCAGGCTCCATATGGGGCCTGATATTTCTGTCCGCTTTTTACCGGTGATTTGTCCGCCTGCTGTGGGGCACTTGTCCGGCAATGAACAGACCACTGTTCATTTTTTATGCGGCTCTCCGAGTACGGGAAATATAAGTGCTGCATGAAAGAGATCCGGCCGGGCTGATACCTGACCGGATCCATTTTTAAATCAGCAGTGTTTTCGGTCCTCCCGGCATTGGCATGCACATATTACAGGCATTAAAATACAAACACAAGGAGGACCTGAACCTTTTGAAAAGACGAAGCCTGATCAAAAAAACCTGAGGAAGCAGGATTTACGCTTAAGAGGAATGACCGTGATCAGGATGTGTTCACCAGGGGAAAGGATATCGGGGAAGTCCCGGGGCACAGAGCGATCAACGAAAAACCCGCAGGAAAATCCTGAGGAAGCGGGGGGCTGAAATAGGCCCCTGCCCCTCAGGGGGGCACAAATGGAGGAGAAAATACATGAAAAGAGCTTTTCCGGTACTGATCAAAAAAAACGATGATGCATTCCTGGTATTCGTTCCGGATCTGGAAATCTACACTGAGGGAAAAGATATGGCAGATGCCATTGCCATGGCCAGAGATGCGATTGGAGCCAGGGGAGTGACCATGGAAGACATGGGCCAGGAGATCCCGGAAGCATCGACAGTGGAGGAGGCAGTCAGCAGGGCGAAAAAGGACGCCGATGAGATCTTTGATTACAGCGATGGAATCATAACTTTCGTTGACGTGGATCTGGCAGCTTATCGCAGCAGGCTGTAGAACAGAGCATTCGGAAAGATCCGTAAAGATTCACAGGGTCTCTTTGTGACACAATCTCCAAATTGGACTGTTGCGCCTCCCTTTCCCCGGCTTATAATAAAGTCAGCAGAGGGTCCTTTTCAGGGACCTTCCGCAAATCTTCCCGGGATCCCGGGGCTGAAGAAAGAAGTCTTAAAAATGGCAGAGAACAATGTCACCAGGACCCTGGTCAGGGCGGCCGTCGCCAGGGCCCTTCGCGAAATAGAGGAAGACCAGAGGAGAGCCATGCGGCGCATCACGGATATGGGACGGCAGTTCTCCAGAAGCCGCTTCCAGATCCTTGTATTCGATATCATTCAGGAATTCCTGTCGGATGACGACAGCATCTACTATGCCATGACCGAAAACCTCCTGCAGGCCACGGATCATGATTCTCTTGCGGATTTCGGGGTCAACCTGGCCTACATGAGCTGGACCCACGGGGCCAGGATCCTGCGCCGCTCCCAGAAGGCGCTGGGCGTCTGCCTTCCCTGGGAGATCTCCCTCTGTTACGATCCCGGCAGGGAAGATTCTCTGACCCAGGACGAGATCCGCAGGATCATAGACCAGGGCAGGGAGCTGGGCATCTACACCTGGCATATCAACCAGAGATCTGCAAAAGGGCCGGGCAGTGCTCTCCCGGATCTGATGGCAGAATATCCCGACTGCGCCTTCTTCTGGGGCCTTTCCCGGAACGATCTGACCGCAGACCAGGCCTCCGCCCTGAAAAACTGCCGGAACGCCATGGTGCTCCTGAACGGAAAAGCTCGGGGCCTTACAGACTGCGCAGCCCTGCTCCGCAGGGAAAAGCTTCTTTTCGGCGTCTGGGCCTCCTACAAGGCAAAGGAGGACCTGGATGGCCTGAAGGAAGATCTTATCTCCTCCCTGGCCCGGGACACCCTGGCTCCCTATCTGGTCCTGGTCCCGGAAGAAGGGGCAGACCCTTCCGTCATGGAAGAAGCCTCCCTCTTCTGCCGCCGCGCCAGAATGGACCAGGCCGCTTCCTGCCTCCTGGTGGATTATGCCGGAGACAGCCGGATGATCTCCGATCTGATCTGCGGCCACAGGCAGTTTCTTGCCGTCGGTCCGGACAGGAGGATCCTGTATCCCGGAAGCACCGGGGAAAGGATCTTTGACAGAGAAGCGGACCTGTCCGCCCTTTTTAAGGATATCTTTCCTCCCTGCCCGGAGGACTTCCCCGCAGAGGATCTGCCCGCCTCCGTCTGATCCGGAAGTTTTCCTTCCCGTCAGAGTCTGTATGAATGGAATGCATCCCATGATTAAAAAAACCGGCCGCCGTCAGGATCCGCAATGGTCCTGACGGCGGCCGGTACTGTTTCTTTCAGCTTTTTGATCATATCTTGGCCAGGGCCGCCACCTTGTAGGCGGGATCCCCCGTCACCTCCCTGATGACATGGAAGGGCTCGGGAACGGTGAATTCCTGGTCCTCTCTCTCCAGCTTGATCTCCATGATGGCCTGATCGTCCCAGAAGGGATAGACGTCGATCTCGATATACTGGCCGCCCCTTGTCAGGCAGTACCTGGTCTTTCGGATCTGCCTTCTGGTAATATCCGCTTCCATCATGGCCTCCAGGTATTCGTGAGGGGTCAGGCGCTTTTCCAGGACAATGTACTTCATGTCCGAGACCTGCCTCTTGGTGGTCCTGTAGTAGATATAGGATCCGTCGATGCCTCTCTGGCGGACCCTGACCTCCGTGCCCGGATCGGACTTCAGATAGGTCTGCATGATCTCCACCTTGCGGCAGGAAGGATCCTTCTCCAGAGCTTCGATATCCGGGTATTCGATCAGGAAGCGCCGGTCGATCTCGTAGGGCTCGGGCTCTCCCAGAAAGCTGACCAGCTCGGACAGGAGCCTGACCATCTTTCCCTCGAAGTCCGTGGAATTGTCTATGATGCGGAAATGGGGATGGCCCGTCCATGCGGCGATCAGTTTGTCGTCCATGGCGGCCGCTTCCTCTACGGTCTCGTACCTGGCGGCATTGTTGGCCGTGGTATAGAATTCCTCCGCCCCCTTGGCTGCGGTGACCAGATGGAAGACCGCATCGTATCCGTCTCTGAGCTGGGTCTCGTTCCAGCCCAGGCGCTCCATCAGGGTAGAGAATTCCTCGTCTGTCATATAGGCCTTGTTGTCCAGCTCACCCCTGTCGCAGACGATCAGGAACTTGTCCCCGGGCATATGCTCCGCGGCCTGCAGGAAGATCTTTTCCTTCTCCATCTGCAGGGTCATCTGGCAGGTCTGATAGTCCAGGTTGGTGTTGCAGGTCCAGGGAGCCACGCCGGAGCTGATCAGCTCCGTGGCGGTCTCGGGCACAAAGAGGACCGTATAGCCCAGCTCTGAAAAACGGTTCTGGATCCAGCTCATGGCGGTAGACTTGCCGCCGCAGGGGCCGCCCGTAATAACGATCTTTGTTATGTCTGCCATCTTAAAACTCCTTCCCGTCTTACTCTTTCAGTCCCTTTCCTGTCTCTTCCTCCAGGTCCCTGGCAAGCCGCAGTATGATCTCCTTCATGCGTTCCAGGAACTGATCTGCGTCTATATCCTTTCCGTAGCCTCCGCTCAGCCATCTGGTGATCGAGCCCAGAAGAGAGTCCGACAGAAAGGTGGCAATGAATCTGTCCTCCTGATATCCCGGGAAGATTCCTTCCAGAAAAACGTCGGATATGGGCTGCAGGACCTCAATGATATAGTCCCGCAGGGAATTCTGCCCTTCAAAGCTCAGAGCAGACCGGTAAAATTCCTTTTCGCTGTAGAAGTAGCGGCAGATCTGGGTCAGCAGGTCCCAGCCGTCGATCGGTCCCCGGGTATCGATCCCTCCCATAAAGCCCACATAGAAGATCCAGTTGACCAGGTCATACTTGTCCCGGAAATGATAGTAGAAGCTTTTGCGGTTGATCCCGCAGTCGGCGCATATGTCGGATACACTGATCTTCTCAAAAGGCTTTGCGCGCATCAGTTTTTTCATGGAAGCCGCAAGGGCGTTCTTGGTATAGTTGGAATCGGACACTGGAAATCTCCTATACAGGGAAGGCAGAGCAGGTAAGCGGGCAAAGCCCCGCAAGCTAATTGTAGAGTATTTGCCCCGATTTGTCCACCGAGCCCCTCCAGCAGCATCCGCATTGAAAACAAGATGTTTTGTTTGTTATTTTGTTCGCCCCCTTCGGTCTTACTCCCTTCCTGTTAATGAAGCGCCTTTCACAGTACATTCAGGCCCCGAGAACATGACATTTCCGGCAGACTGCAGACCGGGGCCGCCGGTTTCTTATCCTCCAAGGCATCGGCTTTGCTGCGGTAACCGGCACATTTCAGACCGCGGCATAAATCCGCAAAAAGAAAGAGTCCTTTTTCCCGGGCCTGAAGCTGTCAGTCTGGCTGACCTGCTTCCACCGCCGAAAAGAGGGCTCTTTCTGAATTATGCTTCCGGATTGACCGCATTACGCGCGGCCTCATCCGATCCCTTTTTGCTTTTCCTTTTTTTACTTTACGCCGCAGGGACCTGCTCCGCATTCGCTGGAGCCTGCCGCCGTCACATCCGCGTCCTTTACTTCCTGTCTGTTCAGTTCTTCCACCATCTGTCTCATGGTGCGCCATCCCAGGACCGCGCACTTGACTCTGGCGGGCATGTGGGAAATATCCTGAAGGGCTGCCGCCTCGTCCAGGACCTCGATCTCCTCTTCGGTGGTCTCTCCCTTGATCATGCCCATGAAGGTGCCGGCCAGCTTTAAGGCCTCCTCCTTGGTCTGGCCGATGATCAGATCGATCATCATATCCGTGGAGGCCTGGCTGATGGCACAGCCGCTGCCGTTGAAAGCGGCGTCCTCAATGATGCCGTCCTTGACCTTCAGCTGGAGATTGATATCGTCTCCGCAGCTGGGGTTGATGCCCTGCAGGACCATGGTGGGATTGTCCAGGTTCCTTTTGTGGGAGGGATGCAGGTTGTGTTCGTTTACGATCTCACGGTAGAGCTGTTTAATTTCCATATCCAAGCCACCCCCTGACTTTTGAAACCTTTTCTGCAAACCGGTCCACCTCTTCCTCCGTATTGTAGAAGTAGAGGCTGGCCCTGGCCGTGGAGCCCACGCCCATGAACTTCATAAGGGGCTGGGCGCAGTGATGGCCTGCCCGGATGTCCACATGCTCCGTATCCAGAACAGAGGATACGTCATGAGGATGGCAGCCGTCGATGTTGAAGGTCACGATGCCGCAGTGCCTGGTGGGATCGCTGCTGCCGTAGACCGTGATCTCGGGGATCTCTTTAAGGGCAGCCATAAGGCGCTTTGTCAGAAGCTCCTCCTGGCCCATGATCAGGTCAAAGCCCACCTTCTTCATATATGAAATGGCCGCTTCCAGACCCACGGCTCCCGTGGCGTTGACCGTGCCGGCCTCGAACTTGTGGGGAAGCTCCGCGTAGGTGGCGGACTCCCTGGTCACATATTCGATCATCTCGCCGCCTGTAAGGAAGGGCGGCATGGCGTCCAGAAGGTCTTCCCTTCCGTAGAGAACGCCGATGCCCATGGGGCCCATCATCTTGTGGCCCGAGAAGGCATAGAAGTCCGCTCCCAGATCCCGGACATTCACCGGCATATGGGGCGTGGACTGGGCGCCGTCCACCACCATGACCGCTCCTGCGGCGTGGGCCGCGTCCGCGATCTTCCGGATGGGATTGGTCACGCCCATGACATTGGATACGTGGCCTACGGACACGATCTTCGCTTTGTCTGTGATCTTACTTTCTATTTCCTCATCCGTCAGGGTCCCGTCCGCAAGGGGCTCCATGTAGACCAGCTTCGCCCCGGTCTGCCTTGCCACCATCTGCCAGGGCAGGATGTTGGAGTGGTGCTCCATAACGGTGATGACGATCTCGTCGCCCGGCCTGCAGACGGAAAGGCCGTAGGAATAGGCCACCAGGTTCATGGACTCGGTGGTGTTCCTGGTAAAAATGATCTCCCTGGCGTGGGCTGCCCCGATAAAGTCAGCAACGGTTTCCCTTGCCCTTTCATAGGCTTCGGTGGCTTCCACGCTCCAGGCATAGAGGCCCCGGAGGGGATTGGCGTTGCAGGTATCGTTGAAGCCCCTCATGGCCTCCATGACCTGGACCGGCCTCTGGCTGGTGGCCGCATTGTCAAAATATATGACATCATTTCCCTGAAGGATGGGAAAATCCCTGCGATACTGTTCAATCAGCGTGTTCATCGGAAAAAGTCTCCTCAATAAATGCTGTAAGTTTCTCTTTCAGCGCCTGGACAGGCACTTTGGCCGCCACTGCGTCCAGTCTGGCCCGGACAATGATCCGCTCTGCTGTCTTCCGGTCGATGCCCCTGGATGTCATATAGAAGAGCATGTCTTCGGACAGACGGCCGATGGTGGCCCCGTGGGCGCCTTCCACGTCCTCTTCCTCGCAGAGGATGATGGGCAGGGTCTTGTTGATCACGTCCGGGGACATGAGAAGGACCGACTCCTGTTCGTTGCCTACGGCCCCGCAGGCGCCGTTCCTGAAGTCGATGGTGCCCCTGAAGGATTTCTTTCCCCTGTCAGAGAGGACGCCGTCGAAATCGAAACGGGAAACGGTCTTTTTCCCGCGCTGGACCACGTTGTAGTTGATGTCCACGGTCTGGTCTTCCACCGCCATGTAGCCCATGTGGCCCCTGAGCACAGCTCCCCGGCCCATCTGCTCGGCCTGGATGCCGGTAAAGCAGTCCTTTCCGCCCAGGTCCAGTTCCACAATCTCCAGATGGGATCCTGCCGCCTGGGAGGCGCCGATATCCGACAGATGGAGGAAGCCCCTGCCCAGAGTCTGGGCCGTTACAAAGGTGAGGCTGGCTCCCCTTTCCAGCACGATGCGGGTGGAAAGGGCCGCAAGGCCTGCCGCATCCCTGTCCGATGCATAGTCCAGGACCAGGGTCATGGATGCGTTCTCTCCAAGGTGGATGATCTGGGAGGAAGCCGCACGGTTTCCGTCGTTAAAATCGATGTGCCAGGAAAGGGGCCCCACTACCTTTACGCCCTCAGATACTTCCAGCAGGTCGCAGCGGGGGCAGGATGCGTTCATGAATTCTTCGAACTCGGCGCCAAGGCCGGTCCCGAAGGTCTGGGGATGATAAATGGGGACCTTGCCGGCCACAAAGCGCTCCGCTTCCTGTCCGGGGGCATTCTTTATAATCCAGTCCTGTGCCTGCTGCATGGTCATCTTTTTATGGGTGACCCCCTCAGGCAGGGACTGAAAGCGGATGTCCGTCCCGGTATTTAACGAGAGGACTTCGGGAAGCACTCCCTCGTTCATTTTCAGAGAATTCCAGGTCAGGGCCGGTATATGGCCGACCCGGATGGTATTACTACGATCCATATATACTCCTTTAGCCGTTCTCCATCTCGAGCTTGATCAGGTTGTTCATCTCGGCCGCGTACTCCAGAGGCAGCTCCTTGCTGACGTCGCTGGCAAAGCCGGATACGATCATAGCCCTTGCTTCTTCCTCGGAAACGCCGCGGCTCATCAGGTAGAAGACCGCGTCGTCGCTGATCCTGCCGATGGTGGCCTCGTGTCCCACGTCCGCGTCGTTGGTCTCCACCACTACGGCGGGAATGGTATCGGAACGGGACTTTGAATCCAGCATGAGGGATCCGCAGGAGACCGCCGCCTTAGCACCCCTGGCGGTCTTTTTGATCTCCACGGAACTTCTGTAGGTGGAGATGCCGCCGCTCTTGCAGATGGACTTGGTATTGATGAAGGAAGAGGTATTCGCTCCTATGTGGACCATGCGGGCGCCGGTATCCAGGTTCTGGCCCGCGCCGGCAAAGGTCACGCCGGTGAACTCGCAGTGGGAGTTCCTGCCCCGGAGGATGGTGGTGGGGTAGAGGTAGGATACATGGGATCCGAAGGAGCCGGAGACCCACTCCATGACCGCGTCCTCATCCACCAGGGCCCTCTTGGTATTGAGGTTGTACATGTTTTTGGACCAGTTCTCAATGGTGGAGTAGCGCAGCTTTGCCCCTCTCTTTACATAGAGCTCCACGCAGCCCGCATGCAGGTTGGACTCGTCGTACTTGGGCGCGGAGCAGCCTTCGATGAAGTGCAGGTCAGCCCCCTCGTCCACGATGATCAGGGTATGCTCGAACTGGCCGGCCCCCCTGGCGTTGAGACGGAAATAGGACTGGAGGGGCACCTCTACCTTGACGCCCTTGGGAACGTAGACGAAGGAACCGCCGGACCATACCGCCCCGTGCAGGGCCGCGAACTTGTGGTCCGTGGGAGGCACCAGCTTCATGAAGTAGTCCTTGCACATCTGCTCGAACTCGCCCGTAAGGGCGCTTTCCAGATCCGTATAGACCACGCCCTGGTCCGCCACTTCCTTCTGCAGGTTGTGATAGACCAGCTCCGAGTCGTACTGGGCGCCTACGCCGGCCAGAGACTCACGCTCCGCCTGGGGAATGCCCAGCCTTTCGAAGGTGTTCTTGATATCGTCCGGGACCTCGTCCCAGGACCGTTTCATATCTGCCTTGTTTCGGACGTAGGTGGAGATGTTGTCCATGTTCAGTCCGTCAATGGGGGCGCCCCAGTTGGGAATGTTCTGCTTATTATATATTTCAAGAGCCTTCAGCCGCAGGTCCAGCATCCATTTGGGATCGTGCTTTGCCTCGGAGATCTCACGGACGATCTCTTCCGTGAGGCCCTCCCGCATGCGGTAGAAGTCTTCTTTCTCTTCATATCGGAAGTCATAAAAACTTCTGTCGATATCGTCGACTTTCTGATTTGCCATATCTGTACTTACCCTCTCAGATGCCGCGCATCCCGATGTATTTTTCGAAGCCGTGGTCGTTGATCTCATCCACCAGGGATGCATCTCCCTCAGCCACGATCTTGCCCTTTACAAGGACATGGGTCTTATCCACCTTCAGGGACTCCAGGATCCTGGTGGAGTGGGTGATGATTAAAAGGGCGCCGCCCTCCTTCTTCATGTATTCCTGCACGCCCATGGAAACGGTACGGACCGCGTCCACGTCCAGACCGGAGTCGGTCTCGTCCAGGATGGCCAGTTTGGGGCTCAGCATGAGAAGCTGCAGGATCTCCGCCTTCTTCTTTTCACCGCCGGAAAAGCCCACGTTCAAATCGCGCTCCGCATAGGATTCGTCCATCTGCAGAAGGGCCATGGTGGCGGCCAGCTGCTTCTTGAAGGCAAAGATACGGATGGGCTTTCCGGTCTTCTGACGGAGAGCGTTTCGAAGGAACGCTTCCACGGAAAGGCCCGGCACCTCCAGAGGGTTCTGGAAGGTCATGAAAAGACCCAGCCTTGCCCTCTTGTCGGGGGAAAGCTCTGTGATATCCTCTCCGCCAAAGAGGATCTGACCGTCTGTTACCTTATATACGGGATTGCCCATGATGGTATGGCCCAGGGTGGATTTGCCCGCGCCGTTGGGGCCGAGGAGGACATGGGTCTCGCCGGCGGCGATCTCCAGGTCTATATGATGAAGGATCTCTCCTTCTTCAATGGATGCGGACAGGTTCTTTACCTGCAGTAAAGCGTCTGACATATGTGTACTTCCTTCCTGATTGAATCGTTGTTTCTCAGATCATATATGTATTGATGGCCATTTCCGCTGCCATGTCCACCAGATCTTCCAGAGTATATGAATCTACATATTTGTTGATGACTTCGGAGAGCCCTCTCCAGAAGGGCAGGACCGCAAAGTCCTCGTTGCGGATATCTTCCACGGAGGCGTCGCAGTTCACCGGATCCAGACTTCCTTCCATGGCACGGAGGATGTCACCCACCTTATATTCGGCGGGATTTTTAGCCAGGCGGTAGCCTCCGTTGTTGCCTCTCTGGCTCCGGAGGAACCCGGCCCGGGTCAGACTGGTCACGATCTGCTCCAGATATTTGACAGTGATGTCCTGCCGTCCCGAAATATCCTTTAAGGAAATATATTCTCCTGTATTGTGCTGGGCCAGATCCAGCATGAGTCTTAAGGCGTATCTGCCCTTTGTGGAAATCTTCATGTAACCCTCCTGCTTCCCCATACCGCTCCCCGAAAGGAACGGTCAACAAGAGCTCTCTGCCGCGCAGAGAGGTCCATCAAATGATGTTAACATGTTATGAGGCAAACTGCAAACAATTCCTGCGCCAGCTCCAAAACCTGCACAGAGTGCGGAAGTGCTGCGCCGCATGTTCCCGAAAGGATAAATCAACTGCCGGACCCAGACAGCTCCGGAACCTTCCGCTCATTCAGGGATTTAACAACTGGAGCAGGCCGGTCCTGAATAAGCCGTGAGGTACCTGCCCTGGTGCCGCACAGCTTCAGTGACTCCAGGCGGACAGTTATTCCGGCACATTTATCCGGATGAAATAATTGCGAATCGCCCCGAAAATTTTACGGAGATCATGGCTGCGAAAAAAAGACAAAGGGCGTATTAAAGTCATCACAGCTACAAGGCGCAGAGGACTTCCTTCCGGAGAAAGGTTAATTTTCCGGTAAGGGGTCCCTGTTGAATCTGCAGAAGAAATGATATACTTTTCCAAAACGCAGAAAAAAAATGAGTTTTGGAAAAGTATGCATTATACAGGTGTCCGGAAGGAGCATTTCCGGAACAGGCCGGTCAGGACTGCAATGCCTTCCCGGCCCTCTCATGACGATTCAGGATACAGTTCTGTTTCCCATAAGCAGATATTTTTATATCATTCAGGAGTTCTGACAATTGAAAAAGTTCACTGCAC
>DETN01000053.1:0-8380 GCA_002362155.1 Lachnospiraceae bacterium UBA3287
GGGCAATGCCCATGACGTCGAAAACGCCTTTTTCGATCTCTTTCATGGCGGCAAAGCCTATGGCTTTTCCGCGCTGCTTCTCATAAACAAAAAAGGCATATTTTTCCCTTTGCTGAAAGGCCAGGGTCCGCTCCGTGCGGGCTCTGGCCTCTTCTTCTGTAAACGTGGGATCCCAGAGCATGTACCTTGCGCTTTCGGGATGGCACCACAGGTTTTGGTATATATCCTCCCAGTCGCCAAAGGAGGCTTTCTTAAGGAGAATGTCTTTCCCCTCCAGAATCAGATCTTCGTACATTTATTTACCTTTTTATTTTTCGTCCGTCACCTGGAAGATATAGAACTTGAGATAGTAGGATTCGTCGGACGCCCAGAGGATGGGATGGTCCGGGGCCTGGGTGCGGAATTCCACCTGGCGGAGGCGCTTTCTGGCGTCTCTTGCTGCTTCCGCTATGGTCTTTGCGAACAGGTCCGGATCCATGAAGTGAGAGCAGGAGCAGGTGACAAGGAAGCCCCCGTCCTTTATAAGCTTCATGCCCCTGAGGTTGATCTCCCTGTAGCCCCTGGCGGCGGCCTTTACAGAATTGCGGGACTTGGTAAAGGCGGGAGGATCCAGGATGACCACGTCGTAGAGCTTCTTCCGGGCCGCAAGAGCGGGCAGGAGCTCGAAAACGTCCGCCACCTGATAGTCCACGAGATGGTCCAGGCCGTTGAGAGCTGCGTTCTCCCTGGCCTGTTCGATGGCCAGGTCCGATGCATCCACGGAAAGGACATGGGAGGCCCCCGCTATGGCGGCGTTGAGGCCGAAGGATCCGGTATGGGTAAAGCAGTCCAGAACGTCCGCTCCCCGGCAGATCTTATGGATGGCCCTGCGGTTGTCCTTCTGGTCCAGGAAAAAGCCGGTCTTCTGGCCGTTCTCTACGTCTACTATGTAGCGGATGCCGTTTTCCGTGATGGGGACCTTTGTTTCAAAGGGCTCTGTCAGAAATCCCTTGAAGCGCTCCAGTCCTTCCTTTTCCCGTACCCTGGCGTCGCTCCTTTCATAGATGCCCCTGACCTTTATGCCGTCTTCGGCAAGGACTTCCTCAAGGGCCGTAAGGACATAGCCCTTGATCCTTTCGCTCCCCAGGGCCAGGGATTCCACTACCAGGACGTCCTCATACTTGTCCACGGTCAGGCCGGGCAGGAAGTCGGCTTCCCCGAAGATGACCCGGCAGGAGGAGGTGTCGATCACGTGCTTTCTGTATTCCCAGGAGGAGCGGACCCTCTCCTTTAAAAAGGCGGGGGTGATCAGGTCCTCTTTCCTGCGGGCCAGGACCCGGATGCGGATCTTCGAGGAGAGGCTGATAAAACCGTAGCCCATGAAGTAACCGTCGAAGTCTTCCACGGTCAGGATATCGCCGTTTTCGAAATCCCCCTCGATGCGGTCTATTTCGTTGTCATAGACCCAGAGGCCCCCGGCCTTGAGGGTCCGCCCTTCCCTTTTCTTAAGGACGGCTTTTGCGGATACGGCCAGGTCCTTTTGGGATGATGTGTCAAAACTTTTATTTCCGATCAGCATGATGTTTCCTTTTAGTGCGTTTTAATAGGAGGAGGAATCCACAAGGTTCCCGAAAACGTTGTCAAATACGCAGATATGCAGATGCTTGTCGTTGGTGACCTTCTGCCGGCGGTTTAAAATGATGGAGGCCCTGGGATTTTCCAGGCTCAGAGAGTACTTGAAAAGACCTCTGTTATAGGTGCCTTCCAGAAGGGTCTCTTCCTGCAGGACCGTTCCCGAAGGATAGTCGATGCAGGCGCAGACGCTCTGGCCGGGAGCCCATCTGACGCCCGCTTTTTCCAGTTCTGCCATGGATTCGGGGCTGGCCTGGTATTCACTGTCGATGGTCAGAAAGATGGTATAACGGTCCTTCCGGGCGGTCATGAGGTAGTCTGCCAGTGTATGGGCGTTGAAGACGGCGAAGTCCTCGTAGACCATATCTACGTAGGGCTTGCTTTTTACCCACTGGGCATCGTCGGTGCCGGTCAGGCCGTATTCCCCTGTCAGCAGTTTTCCGAAAAAGGAAGTGATCTTGGCGGCACCGTAGACGTTGGGATGGCCTTTATCCAGGTTTTCCGTATTGATGTCATAGTTTACGGCATCGTAGATCTCCCGGCAGTTGAAGTCATAGAAAGAGAGGCCGCGGGCAGAGGCGTAGTCTGCCATGTAATTGTGCTGCTCCGCCGACCATTGGGTGGAAGGAGAGGAGGAAAGGATCAGGGCGATGCCCTCTTCCCTGCACAGGTCAGCCATTTTGTCCAGATAGCGGAGGCGGAATTCATCGGGGACTTCCGTTCCGGCGTCCGGGATCTTTTCCATGGAGGCCTGGTCGAAGGGGACATAGTCCTCTGCTTCATTAAAGACATGGAAGCCCGGGAAAAAGCCCTTGAGCCAGTTCTGGCCGCCGGCTATCTTTTTCTGGAAAAAGGCGGCACTGGGCTCTTTCCAGCGTTCGTGGTAGCGGATCAGGGGAAATAAAAAGCTTAAGGGATCATAGAGTTCCGGATCCTGGGCGGAAAGATCCCGGATGGCATCCAGCTTGTTGCCCGACAGGTGCATGGGGTTCAGGGCAATGCGGAGGCTGGGCTCGTCTGTGTCGTGGAAGAGAAAGCAGACTTCAAAGACCACGGCCCTGGGAGACTGGGTCTTCAGGACCTCCTTCAGCCAGTAGTAGCTGGCGATGGGGCCCTGGCGGCTGGTGGAGAGATTGTAGCTCCTGAGCCTGTAGACATCGTAGAGATGCTGGGGGTTATAGGAGTTGTAGCCGTGGCTGGAGCCCAGAAAGAGGACATCCAGGGTATCTTTCTGCAGTCCGTACATGCCGTCAAAAACAGAACCGGCCGTGTAATAGTTGGATACGAAATCGGGCCTGGACATGCGGTTTCCCAGTCCGGAGAGGAGCATGGCCATGACCAGAAGGAAGGCAAGGAAACTGCCTCCGGTCTTCAGATAAGTCTTCAAATCAGAAACCTCCGTAAATGAAATCCTGAGCCACATATCCGTAGCCGTAGGTGCCCGTCAGGGCGATGATGACCACTGCGCAAAGGAGAATGGCCCAGCGCACGGGCAGCTGCTGGCTGCAGATCCAGGCGCTGATCTTTCTCTTTGCCCCTATAAGGGAGGAGGCCAGGAGGGTCAGGACGGACAGGAAAAGGACCACGCAGTCCTTGGCGTCCAGGCCCATCTCGAAGACGGATCCGTCGAAGAGGACCCAGAGGTTGCGGACGGAAAACATGGAAGAGATCATGGCAAGGCCCTCCGTCAGAGTGGCCGCCCGGAAGATGATCCAGGCCAGCATGACCAGGAAGGAGGTGGCTATGGCGCGGAAGATGCGGACGGAAAGGCTCCGGGGATCCAGACGGAGCTTTTCAAGAAGGGCGTTTCTCTTTTCCAGGGTCAGACTTCCGGCGATCTGATAGAAGGCGTGGAGCATGCCCCAGCAGAGGAACTTGGGGCTTCCTCCGTGCCAGAGACCGGAGACGGCAAAGACGATCACGATGTTGAGATAAGTCCTTTTTATTCCCTTTCTGCTGCCGCCCAGGGGAAAGTAGATATAGTCCCTGAGCCACTGGGAGAGGGACATGTGCCATCTCCGCCAGAAATCCTTTATGGAAGAGGCGAAATAGGGATGGCGGAAGTTGTCGGCAATCCGGACCCCGAAGAGGCCGGATACTCCCTTGGCCATGCAGACGCAGGACATGAAGTCCGTATAGAGCTGGATGCTGTAGAGGACGCCCCCAAGGAAGACGTAGGCACCGGGATAGATGTCCGGCTTTCCGAAGATGGTATTCACCAGAAGCCCTGCCTTGTCGGCGATCATGAATTTCAGGAAAAAGCCCCAGATGATCAGGCAGATCCCCTGGTGAAAAAGGTCATCGTCGTAGGAGGGGCCTTTGTCGAACTGGCTTCCCAGCTGGGCGTACCTGGGGATGGGCCCCTGGATGACCTGGGGGAACCAGGAGACGAAGAGAGCATAGCGCAGGGGATTCTTACCGGCCCTGATCTTTCTATTATATATGTCCGCCAGATAGGCGGCAATCTGCAGGGAATAGAAGGAGAGGCCCACGGGGGCCAGGACGGTCAGGGGGAGGGCAAGGCCCAGGCCCCTTGTGAACTCCAGAAATTTGACCGGCAGAAGAGGCAGGACGGACAGGGCGATGCCTGCCGCCAGAATCTTTTTCCGCGCGGCGTCGTTTTCGCTCTTTTCCAGAAGAAGGCCCGCCCCGTAGCTTATAAGGACGGAAAAGGCGAAGGTAAGAAGCATGGCGGGATTTCCCAGGCAGAAGTGGTAGTAGAGAAAGAGGCTCCCGCACAGGAGGAGGATCCATCTGAAGCGCCTGGGAAGAATATAGTAGACCGGCAGCATGGCCGCGCAGGTCAGGTAATAATAAAAGGATGTATATGTCATGAAAGAGCTCCCGATTAACCTTAATTCATGTATTATAGCATTTTTCGCGGCCTGTGTGGAGGAAAGCTGTGATTCTTGACGGGTACCGGCAAAGATAGTATTCTAAATGAAAGTCGTTTTAAAGACCATGTGCCGGCCCCGGCCGGCAGGCATCAGTTTGGAGGCTGTAATGAACGAACAGAAGACAGCGGTCCTGACGGATTCCTCCTGCGACGTAGCGCCGGAGTTCCTTCAGAAGTATCCCGAGATCCACGTCCTGCCCATGCACATCATGTATCCCGAAAAAGACTACCTGGACGGCGTAGACATCGATCCCCTGATGACCTACCGCCGCTTCCCTGCGGAATTTCCCTCCACCTCCACTCCCAACATCGGCGAGGTCCAGGAAATGATCGAAAGGATCCGGCAGGAGGGCTATGAGAAGATCATTGCCATCAGCATCTCCTCCGGCCTTTCCGGCACCTATAACGCCATCCGTCTGGGCGCCGAGGAGATCGAGGACATGGAGATCTTCACCTTCGACACCAAGAATGTTTCCGTGGGAACGGGCATCTTTGTCATCTGGGCGGCCTACAAGCTCCGCAACGGAGCCACCTATGAAGAGGTCTGCCAGGGCCTTAAGGACAAGATCTGGGATTCCAAGGTCATGTTCTACATGGATACCCTGGCCTATCTGCAGAGGGGCGGAAGGATCGGCAAGGTGACCAGCATCGTGGGCACGGCCCTGCGCCTCAAGCCCATCATTTCCTGCAACACCGACGGCATCTATTATACGGTGGCCACCATCCGGGGAGCCAAGATGGCCAAGAAAAAGCTTCTGGACGAAGTGGTGAAATTCATCGGCGACGACCCGGTCTGGATCATCATCGGCCACGGCGACGCGGAAGCGGAAGCCAGGGAGATGGAAAAGATGATCATGGAGAGGGTCAAAAGCAAGAGGATCCTCTATATCAAGCAGATCACGGCCACCATGGCCGTCAATACGGGGCCTGGTCTGATCGGCGTCCTGGCCTTTAAGAACCCGTAAGGCTCTGCAACATTTTTACATAATCGTGCAACACGAATGCTTTGACACGCAAATAGCCCTGCGGTACACTTTTATCTGTAAGAAAGATAAATGTTCCGCAGGGTTTCCTGCATTATTCAGGAGGGTATTATGGCATCAGAAGGAAAAGAAAAGGTACTGGCCGGTTTTGCTGAGAGCTTCGGTGACACCGAAGGCGTCAGAGTCTTTTTTGCCCCCGGCAGAGTCAACCTGATCGGCGAGCACACAGACTATAACGGAGGACACGTCTTCCCCTGCGCCCTGGACATCGGCTGCTACGCCGCAGTCAGAAAGAGAGAGGACAGGACCCTCCGCTTTGCATCCGTCAACATCCCCAGGGCCGGCATCACGGAAGTGGAGATCGACGACCTGGACAGCGCCAGGACCGGCAAGTGGGCCGACTATCCCAAGGGAGTGGTCTGGGCCTTCGAAGGCAGAGGCTTCAAACTGGACAGGGGCTTTGACATGGCCATCTACGGCGACATCCCCAACGGGGCGGGCCTTTCTTCCTCCGCAGCCCTTGAAGTGGTCACGGGCTATGCCCTCAGGGCCCTCTACGGCTTCGACCAGGTGACCAACCAGGATCTGGCTTTCATCGGCCAGTATTCCGAGAACAACTACAACGGCATGAACTGCGGCATCATGGACCAGTTCGCATCCGCCATGGGAAAAGAGAACAACGCCATCTTCCTGGATACCAACACCATGGTCTTCGAGTACGCCCCCGTAAAGCTGGACGGCATGAAGCTGGTGATCACCAACACCAACAAGAAGCACTCCCTGGTGGATTCCGAATACAACGCCAGAAGAGCCCAGTGCGCCCAGGCCCTGAAGGACATGCAGGCCAGATATGACATCAAGGCTCTCGGCGAACTGTCCATCGAAGAGTTCGAAGAAGGCAAGGACCTGATCACGGATCCCGTCTGCAGGAGAAGAGCAAAGCACGCGGTCTATGAGAACCAGAGGACCATCCAGGCCGTACAGGCCCTCAAGGACGGGGACATCGAAAAGTTCGGCAAGCTCATGAACCAGTCCCACGTTTCCCTCAGGGACGACTATGAGACCTCCTGCCCCGAGGCGGACATCCTGGCCGAGGAAGCCTGGAAACTTCCCGGCGTTCTGGGCAGCAGGATCACCGGCGGCGGCTTCGGCGGCTGCACCGTTTCCATCGTAAAGAACGAGGAAGTGCAGGAGTTCATCGACAGGATCGGCCCCGTCTACAGGGAGAAGGTAGGCTACGACGCCAGCTTCTATCTGCTGGGCATCGGCAACGGCCCCTGCGAACTGTAAAGATAACTTCCCGGGCGGAGGATCCGCCGGGGACACAGTGCAACTGATTTATAATGAGCGCGGCATGCTGCAGACTGATGCATGCCGCGTTTGTTTTATTGTTTTTAACGTTTTGTCATTTATATCTGCCAGGGGAGGTGCTTCATGCAGAATCAGGAAAAACTTGACAGGGTACAGGAAGACGGCATGACCATCCGGGAGAGGCTCCGGATCATCCTGCCGGAGCTGGATGCGCGCTACGGCACGGACCTTCATACCTATCTGGAGTTCAACAGGGAAAAGCCCTGGCAGCTCCTTTTTTCCACCATCCTTTCGGCCCAGTGCACCGACGCCCGGGTCAACATGGTCACAAAAGACCTCTTTGTCAAATATCCGGACCTCCAGGCATTTGCGGAGGCGGACCTTAAGGAGATGGAAGAGGACATCCATTCCACAGGCTTTTACCACCATAAGGCAAAGAGCCTGATCGGGGCGGCAGAAAAGCTCCTTTCCGACTACGGCGGGGTCCTGCCCTCCTCCATAGAGGATCTGACCAGCCTTCCGGGCGTGGGCAGAAAGACCGCAAACGTGGTCCGGGGCAACGTCTTCGGGCAAAGCTCCATCGTGGTGGACACCCATGTGAAGCGGGTTGCAAAGCGCCTCGGCCTTACGGACCAGACCGATCCCGTGAAGGTGGAATATGATCTTATGGAGGTCCTGCCCGAGGACCACTGGATCCTCATAAACCTCCAGGGCATAGCCCTGGGAAGGGAGATCTGCAAAGCGCCCAAGGCAAGGTGCAGCGAGTGTTTCCTCCGGAAAGGCTGCCGTCAGTACCGCCTGGAGCATGCCGAAAGCGGGGAAAAGGGCTGAAAAGGCCCTGTTCCTGCCAAAAAAGAAGCGGATTTTTCAATCTGCCTCCTAAAAATACTGGAAAAATACGAAAGGCCGATTTATAATAGCTAAAGTTTTATCGCTGTAAAGGATTAGTCCGATGAATCGGACCGATTATAATTATGTTTCAAGTATCAGGAGGACATTGACAAATGGAAAAGAAGAATCTTGACTGGGGCAACCTTGGATTTGCCTATCATGTGACAGATTACCGCTATGTTTCCATGTTCCAGAACGGCGCATGGGACGACGGTGCTCTGATTACAGACGATAAGATCGTCATGAGCGAAGACGCAGGCGTACTTCACTATTCCCAGTCTGTATTTGAAGGACTGAAGGCGTATGAGACCGAGGACGGCCACATCGTATGCTTCCGCCCCGACCTGAACGCATCCAGAATGGCTGATTCCGCAGCCCGTCTTGAAATGCCCGCCTTCCCCGAAGACCGTTTCGTGGATGCTGTGGTAGAGACCGTCAAGGCCAACGCCGCATGGGTCCCCCCTTACGGCTCCGGCGCTACTTTATATGTCAGGCCCATGATGTTCGGCATCAGCCCCGTCATCGGCGTCAAGCCCGCTGACGACTACATGTTCCGTATCTTCGTTACCCCCGTAGGCCCTTACTTCAAGGGCGGCGCAAAGCCCATCTACGTCCGTGTTTCCGATTTCGACCGTGCGGCCCCCAGAGGAACAGGCCACATCAAGGCCGGCCTCAACTATGCCATGAG
>DETN01000053.1:8424-9101 GCA_002362155.1 Lachnospiraceae bacterium UBA3287
CTGCACGCCATCGTGGACGCCCACAAGAAGGGCTTTGCCGAGAACATCTATCTGGATCCCGGCACCAGGACCAGGATCGAAGAGACCGGCGGCGCCAACATCATCTTCGTGGACGCTGACGGCAACCTGGTCATCCCCGCATCCACATCCATCCTTCCTTCCATCACCCGCCGTTCCATCCACTATGTGGCAGAGAACTATCTGGGCCTCAAGGTCACGGAGAGGGAAGTCACCCTTCAGGAAGTCAGGGAAGGCAACTTCAAGGAGTGCGGCCTGTGCGGCACCGCAGCCGTCATTTCTCCCGTGGGCATGATCAACGACCACGGCGAGGACATCGCATTCCCCAGCGGCATGGAGAAGATGGGCCCCACCATGCAGAAGCTCTACGATACTCTGACAGGCATCCAGATGGGCAGGATCGAAGCACCCGAAGGCTGGATCGTCAGGATCATGTAATCAGGACTTTTCCGGAAAGGGCTGTCATGCCGGGACCCATGTCCCGGCATGGCAGCCTTTGTTATGGAAAAAGCCTTTCAGGCTCATGGCGCCCCGCTTTTTAAGTCTCCCGGATCCTGCCGCGGAGCTGCCGGTGCCCCTCTTGTGGACAAAGAATTACGGATGGTGTAGTATATTTCTATATGCATACAAGCTATATCACCGCATAAATACAATAAAAA
>DETN01000153.1 GCA_002362155.1 Lachnospiraceae bacterium UBA3287
CCGGCCACTGCCACGCCGGCTCCGATATTGCCGTTGACCAGCATGATGACCATCTGCACGATGGCGGGCAGAAGGACCAGGGTCATGAAAAAGCTCTTTGTGCAGGGATTCTGCCTTGTATAGGCCCAGCCGATAAACAGGCCGATCAGCAGCGAACATGCTGTGCAGATGAAAAAGCTGGTGCCTGTCAGGCTTCCGGCTGTGATAATGGATGCGAACAATGTATCTGTCATTTCTGATTTCCTCCTCGGATCAATTCCTTATATATTAATGCAGCTGGGCTGCTCTCTGACGATGACTGCTTATAAGAGGACGGCCGCTCCCCAGAGGGGCACGCCATCCCAGAAGTCCTCTGAAGCTCCTTCGCTCTCTGATCTTCCCGGGTTCGGCCCCACAGGCCGCAGGAAGGGGAGCCGGCATCAGGATCTGCGGCTCCTCCGCGCAAAGTATTTCGAAGCCCCTTCCGTACTTGGAAAAAGAGGTCTGATAGATCTTCAGCTCCGAAAAGATCCTGGAAAGCTCCAAGGGGACCGATCCGGCGATCTTCAGCTCCATCAGGACCTGGCCGGGCTCCAGGATATCCCGTCCCCGGCCGCCCAGAGTCAGGTCCATATCCTTTGTCCGCCAGCGGATGTTGGTATCGAAGGTGATCCGAAGCTCCGGATCCTCGATGCCCGCCATGGCGATCCTGTCATAGGAAATGACCATGGCCGGTGCAAGACCCCTATAGTGGGTGCGGAAGAATTCGATCTCGGCCCCGATCTGGCCCTGCGGCTGCTCCATGCCCCTGCCGTCCAGGTAGTTTTTTGCCTTTCTGTAGGGCATGTCGGTCCTTCTCTTATAGACCACGCCCTTATATTTCTTCTTGATCTCTATAAAGGAAAGGCTTTCCTCTCCCGGCCTGTTGTAGCAGCGGAGCCTGAGCTTTTCCTTATAGACCGGCTTTTCCAGGGAAGACCGGACCAGGCTGTAGTCCTGTGTATCATAATAGATGTTGAGGATGTTGGTGAGTCCGTACTGATCCACCTCCGCATAGCCCTCAAGGCGCTTTCTCAGCTCCAGATACTGGTCTCTGCTGAGGAGATATTTGACTTCTACTCTTTCGAATACATCCTGAAAACCGCTCATGTCTTACTCCTTTCCCGCAGGGGCTTTTCTGTCAGGTCCCTCTGCGGTCTTTATTTTCCCTTTTGTTTTCCTCTGTCTGAAGGCATGATACGGCCTCAAACTTAGCCGAAACTTAAAAACAGATCTTTTTTTGTGAAGCGTCTGTGAACAAAAAAGACACAGGGAGCTTCGCGGCATGCCGCGCAGCTTCCTGTGCCTTCTGCTTTTCTTTCTTATGCAGGATAATGATCTTTCCTCATACGTGCACTTCGCATCTGAGACGGAAGGAGTAAAGGATCCTTTCCGAGACCTTTCTGTGGGTCATCCGCTCAATGGCGGTGCTGTAATAATCCATCTGGACTTTATAGCGGTCTGAGAGTTCCTCTCCCTTTTCTACCCGGTCGGTCTTATAGTCCACCAGGACGATCTGCCCCTCCTCTTCGAAGAAGGCGTCGATGATCCCCTGGATCAGGACCGTTTCCGTATCGGGATAGGAGGCGGCCATCCTGGAGGCGGGAAGGCCCAGGACAAAGGGCTGCTCCCGGAAAAGGAGGCCTTTCCCGGCCGCCCGGGCCATTCTCCGTCCCAGAGGGGATTGTAAAAAGCCCAGAATCAGGCGGGGACTGACAAGAGAAGCATCCTCCTCGGGGATCAGGCCGGCCCCGGCCGTCTCCTGCCTCCAGGCAAGGACCCTTTCCTCCGTCAGGGCGTCCGGATCCGGGAAGCGTTTATAGTCCCAGAGCTCCATCAGCCTGTGCACGGCAGTGCCGTAGCCCGTGCCGGAGCTCTTCTCCTCTTCCGCATCCCCGGCCTTTGCAAAGGAGGGAACTGTGGCCCTGGGAGGATCCGGGAAGAGGACTTTTTCTCCCTCTCCCGCTTCCTCTTCGCCGGCTCCGGCATGGGCCCCGTGTATGGCAGCCATCTTCAGCTCGGAAACGCTGACCTTGGTATAGAGCCCCTCCAGCTCGGGATGGGGATAGGAGGCGGAAAGCCGCCTTTTGATCTCTTCCTCTGCGGGGTCCATTTCTCCCCGCTCCTCCCCGGCGGCTGCCAGAAGGGCCATCTCTCTTTCCGCCAGCCTGGTCTGTTCTCCCAGACCGGAAAGTCGCATGGAGGCAGTCCCGATCCGGCGCACCCCGGCCAGAGAGCTTCCCGTCTCCAGAAGATCCCCTCTATCGTCCGTGACCATCATGGCTTCCAGGATCAGATCCAGGAAGCTGGAGGAGTCCATGATCACCGAATCCGGCAGATGGAAGGACCGTTCCAGACCCTTGAGCTTCTGGCCGCATTTTTCCACTGTCTTGGCCATATCTTTGCTGTGGGCCGTCAGGATCAGCTTCTCCTTGGCCCTGGTCATGGCCACGTAAAGGACGCGGAGCTCCTCGCCCAGGCTGTCCCTTCTGATCTTATCCGCGATCATATCCTTGCGCAGGGTGGAGGCCTTCAGCCTGCCCTCCGGGTCCACGTAGTCGATGCCGATGCCCCAGTCCGTATCACAGACCAGGCTGCCGGAGGCGTCGTGGCGCTTAAAGCTGTAGCCCTTGGAAAGCCCAGCCACAAAGCAGATGGGGAATTCCAGGCCCTTGCTCTTGTGGATGGTCATGATCCGCACCACGTCCGCGTGCTCGTCCAGGATATTGGCTTCCCCGTAGTCCACCTCGTAGCGTTGCATCTGGTCAATGTAGCGGATGAACTGGAAGAGGCCTGTAAAGGCCGTCTGCTCGAAATTCGAGGCCTGGGTCTCCAGCATGCGGAGATTGGCCACCCTCTGCCGTCCTCCGGGCAGGGTCCTGCAGTAGTCCGCATAGCCCGTCTGGTCCAGAAGGCCGGAGAGCAGCTCATGGACCGGCATGTAAAGGCTCTTTTTCCGCCAGGTCTCCAGAAAGGCCATAAAATCCCCAAGCCGTTTGGACAGTTCGTCTTTCTCTTCTCTGCCCAGATATTCCAGAACGCTTTCGTAAAGGATCCTGTCCTGTCTGTCCAGGCGGATCCTGGCCAGGTCCTCCTCCGTAAAGCCGCCGAAGTAGCTGTGCATGACCCCGTACAGGGGAATGTCCTGTCTGGGATTGTCCAGGACCCGGAGAAGCTGCAGGATAGTCCGGATCTCCTGGGCGGAGAAATATCCGGCCCTGGAGTCCACGTAGGAGGGAATGCCCTCCTTTTCGAATACGTCCCTGAACTCCTCGTTCCAGCCGGCGCTGGACCTTAAAAGGACCACCATGTCCCCGTAGGTTGCAGGGCGCAGGCCCCCGGTCTCCTCATCCTTTAAGGGGAAGCTCCCCACCATCTCTCTGATCCTGCCGGCTATGGCAAGGGCCTCCCGCCTTCTGGAAGAGAGCTCCTCTTCCTCCTCGGTCAGGCCCTCCCCGGGAGCCTCCTGCCCTTCTTCCTCTTCCGGTTCGAAGGCGCCGTCCACAAGCATCAGCTCTGCCCTGTAGGTATCCTCTCCGGCTTCCGGATAGAGCATGCCGGGCTTTAAGGATACTTCTTCGTCATACTCCACGCCGCCGATCTCCCGGCGCATGATCCTGTAAAAGATCTGATTGACGAAGTCCAGGACCTCTGTCCGGCTGCGGAAGTTCTGGTCCAGATCGATCCGCTCCGTCCGGGGATCCTTATGGCGGTAGGTGCCGAACTTCTCCATGAAGATCTCGGGCCTGGCCAGACGGAACTTATAGATGCTCTGCTTGACGTCGCCCACCATGAAGCGGTTGTAGCGGCCCTGAGCCTCCCTGGAGATCACGGACAGGAGCAGCTCCTGCACGTCGTTGGAGTCCTGGTATTCGTCGATCAGGATCTCATCGAAGTGCTGCCTGTATTCCACGGCGCATGGCCTGGCGCTGTAGGTCCCGTCCTCATGGGGTTCCACCAGGATCTGCAGGGCATAGTGCTCCAGATCCGAAAAGTCTATGGCATTCTTCTCCTTCTTGGCCTGGGCAAAGGCCTCTGTGAATTCCAGCGTCAGCTCCGCCAGGGTCTTCAGGAAGGGGGAGACCCGGTTCATCATGGCGGCGATGACCTCGGGTGTGTTGTGGGAATAATGCTTATTCAGCTTCTGGATCATATCCTTCTGGGCGTCCCGCATGCTCTTGACGGTCTTCTGGACCTCCTCGTCCACAAGAGGGTAGGCCTTTTTGCCGCAGGTGGGGATCCTGGCAAAGTTATGGACGCAGGTCCTGCAGACAGCGTCCCAGAGGATCCTGGCGTCTTCGGAAGAGAGGGTCCCTGCATAGGGCATGAGAGACCCTGTCCCTCCTGCCATGGAATCCAGCACTTCTCCCGCCCTGCCCTTATGCAGGGGCTCGAAGATCTGACTCTGCTCCGTTTCCAGGAAGTCCGCGTAGGGAGTGGGGCCGTCCGGCTGCAGGCTCATACGGATCATGGCATCGTACTGCTTTTCGGACTCCAGAAGCCTCTGCAGGGCCTGCAGAAGGCCCGCCTGCATCCAGATCTGGCCAAAGAGGTCCTCTATATCCTGAATCTCATAGTCCAGGGCCCTTTCCCTCAGCCATTTCTCCGGCTGGGGATGGCTGGTGGACCTGGCGTAAAGGGCGTGGATCAGTTCCTCCAGTCCCTTGTCGGACCCTCTTGGACAGAAATACTCGGCACAGGCAAGGAAATCCCTGTCATTTTCCGCGTATTTCTTCTCCAGGAAGTCCTGCATGACCTCTCCCTCCAGAAGGGCCCTTTCCGTTTCGTCCATCTGACGAAAGCCCGGATCCAGCTCGATCTCGGAAAAGTTGTTGCGCAGCAGGAAGGTGCAGAAACTGTCTATGGTAGTGATCTGGGCGTTGTGGAGAAGCATCTCCTGCCTCTGCAGGTGGCCGTTCTGCGGATCTGCTTTCAGCCTGTCGGAAATGGCCTTTCCGATCCTCTCCCGCATCTGGGCGGCCGCCGCTCTGGTAAAGGTCACTACCAGCAGCCTGTCTATGTCCAGGGGATGGTCTCCCTCACTGATCATGCGCACGATCCTTTCCACCAGGACCGCCGTCTTGCCGCTGCCGGCCGCCGCCGACACAAGAATGTTATGATTTCTGGCATCCAGGACTTCTTTCTGCCTGTCAGTAAAATTGATTGCCATTTGTATCTCCTAAGGGGTATGAAGGGATATGCTTGTCTCAGCTTCTGTAGTCATAGCCCGGGATCCGGATGTCGAAGCCGCATACGTTTTTATATTCACAGTAGTCGCAGGCTGTTCTGGTCTTATCCAGCCGGACGGGAGATGCGTCGGTGGCTCCGTCCAGGATATCCACCGCCACTCTGCAGACGGCTTTCCTGGCCGCCTCTGTCATGGCCTCGAAATCCTCTCCCGAATAGACCCTGGATCTGGCGTCCGGGCTCCGGTCCTTCTTCAGCTGGACCGGAATGACATCGGAGCTTCCCGACAGATTTTTGTCCAGGCGCCGCATGCTGTCTTCTTCACCAAGGACCATGCCGGTGGGGCGGAGCTTTTTGCGCAGCTTCTTTCTGTCCTCTTCGGTAACGACAAAGCCCCCGTCCTCAAAGTCCGCGTTTTCGGGATCCGCATCGGTCATGGGATTGTCCAGCCTGTAATAGAGCATGGCGGAGGGAATGATCTCCTGTCCCTGGTTGTCCTTTCGCAGCTGGTCCAGCACCGCGTTCATGTAGACCAGGAGCTGGAGCTGGTAGCCCTTTTCCATCTGTTCCCGGTCCAGATCCCTGCTGCCGGACTTATAGTCCAGGATCTTGACATAGATCCTGTCCCCGTCCCTGCACAGGTCCACCCTGTCTATGATGCCTGTCATCTCCAGGCTTCTTCCGCCCTCCAGTTCAAAGGTGATGGGCTCGCTGCCTTCTCCCATGCCGAAGGCCTTTTCATAGTCCCAGGGAGTAAAGCTGCCCTGCAGAAGCTGGTACTGCAGCGTCTCCACCGTCCTGTCCAGGATCTTCCAGAGCCTGCCCAGCTCCGCCCTGGACCGCTCCGAGGAATAAAGGAGCTGGTCGTGGTAGGCGGCCGCCGTTTCCGTAAGGGCCTGGGTCATAAGGTCCCGGCCCTGCTCTTTTGTAAAGGTCTCCCAGTCCAGGCCGCTCTTTCTGAGCTTGCGGCCAAAGAGCTTTAAACTGTCATGGAGAATGGTCCCCGTATCATTAGCTTTATAGGTATATTCCTTCCGCTCGGAAAGGCCCAGTCCGTATTTGAGGAACTGGAACATCAGGCACTGGGCGCTCCTTTCCATGCGGGAGATGCTGCCTCTTACGGTATCGCTGTAGAGGGCCCTGGCCGTCTCTCTGGAAAGCCACACAGGGTCGTAATGGCTGAAGGCAGAAATCCTCAGCTGCTCCAGCTTGGCTGCCGCCTCTGGGATCCTTTCAAAGCTCCTGTAAAGGTCCAGGAAGTCCTCTTCCTGATTTCCCTCTTCCAGGCTTCCCTCCGCATAGAGGCGGAGTCCTTCCGAAAGCATGGTCAGGCCGTCCCCTACGCCGGTCAGCTGGTCCAGGGGAGGATCCAGGGAGGGATCTTCCGGTACAAGGGCCGGGAAAAGGGCCCGGATCTCACTGATCAGGTAGGAAGGCCTCAGGCTCTTGCCGTCCCTGGAGATCCTGGAATAGGACAGGATCAGCATATCTGCCGGCCTTGTCAGGTTAAGATAGAGGTAGAACCTCTGGATATTGATCTGCTCTCTGGGGGCAGGGGCCAGGGCAATGTCCTGCTCTGTTAAAAGCTCCCTGTCCAGGTCGGACAGAATGCCGCCCCTTGAGGCGCTTCTGGGGATGCTGCCGTCATTGACCCCCAGGAAAAAGAGGACGCGGATGCGGCCTGGCCTGGTCCTTTCCATGTCTCCGCACAGGACCCGGTCCACCCTCTGGGGCAGGGTCCCCAGGCGGATCTCGGAGATGCCGGCTTCCAGCAGCTCCAGGTAGTCGGATGCGGAAATGGGCTCCTGGGAAAGAAGCTGATAGAGCTGGTCCAGGAGCTCAATGAAGCTCCCGTAGAGCTGGCTGTATTCCTTCTCCCGGACCACGTCTCCCGCGGCCCCGAACTCCTCTGCCATCCGATCCATCTTTTCGGCGGCCTGTACCCCTGTCAGAAAGGCGTAGAGCTGCCTGGTCCTTTCTCCTACCGTAAGGACATGTCTTTTCTGATCTCCTGTCCGGATCTCAGCCGGCAGGGCTTCTTCATTCTCTTCCGGGACCGGTATGCCCTCTTCACCTTCTGCCGGACTGTCCTCTTCCGCTTCATTCTCCAGAAGGATCATCTCCATAGGGGCGATCTCATTAAGGAAGCGCAGACGCATGGGCTCCGTTTCGGCGTCGAAGGGCATGCGCCACTTCCTGCGGCCCCGGATCCCGTGCTCCAGGCAGTAGTTCTCCAGAAGATCCGTCTCCTCCCTGGTCAGGGAGCTGATGCCGCTCCTGAGATAACGGAAGACCGTTTCATAATCAAAGCCCCGGATCCCGATCTGCAGAAGGCTGCGGATGGCTTCCGTCAGGGGATTGTGAATGACCCTGCGGGTCTGGTCCACGTAGACGGGAATGCCGTAGACCTCGGCGGCTCTGCTGATCAGGTCCCCGTAGGTCTCCAGATCACCGCAGATCAGGGCAAAGTCTCTGTAGCTGTAGCCCTTTTCCGCAATCAGCTTTTTCATCTGTATGCAGGTCTGACGGACCTCCTCTTCGGGGGATGCCGCTTCCAGGATCCGGACCCGGCCCTCAATGTCTCCCTCAAAGGCCCTTCTGGGATGGCGGGAAAGGCTCTTTTCCAGGTGGTCCAGGGGCGGATTGTTCAGATACCTTCTGGGCGAATCCTCCCTTTCCGGCAGGTAAAGGTCCTCCAGCCTGGGGATCCCCGCAGAGGCTCCCCGCCTTGTCAGCTCCATGACCGTCTTCCTGGTCAGATAGAAAAGATCCTGGTCGCTGAAGGAAGGGCCTCCAAGGCCCAGCTGGGAAGGATGGGGCCCTCCGTCCGGCCCTATGGTCAGAACAAAGATGCACTCCCTGGCCTGCTTCATCAGAGCTTCTATGACCTTGTACTGGATAGGGGTAAAGCCGGTAAAGCCGTCAAATACCAGAACGCTGTCCTTCAGGCTCTCCGACCTGGGGATGACCCTGGCCAAAAGGTCCATGGATTCCTCGGCCGTATAGAATACGTTCTTCTTTTCCGCCTGAAAGCCCCGGTAAAGGGTCTTTAAGTCCTCCAGGCGAAGACGCAGGGCCTTCTGGCCCCTGCTGCCTGCAAAGGCGATCAGGTCGTCGATCTCTGCCTCTCCTACCCCGTACTGCATGAATTCGGAAAGGACAGACTTGACCTCCGAGATCATGCCAAGGCGGCCTATATTCCTGCCCAGGATCTTCAGATCCTTTCTGCAGGCAGTGGCGGCCCTGCGGATCAGAAGGCTCTTGCCGATCTCTCCCAGGACCGTCCCCCGGGAAGCCCCGGTCTCTTCAAAGATCCGGTAGGACAGACGGCCGAAGCTCAGGATATCGATGTTCATGATGCCCAGGTCCGGACTTTCCGTGACCAGCTCCATCTGGGTCCGCATGCTGTACTGCTCGGGAACGATGACCAGGTAGCGGGTCCGGTCCCTGAGGTCCTTCATGGAGGCGGCAGCCTCTTCTATGATTCTTTTATGTATGGCTGTGCTCTTGCCGGAGCCGGAGGCTCCGAATACAAATCTGTAACCCATAAATACTTCTCCAAAACACACTATGCCTGCAGAGAAAGCCCCAGGCTTTCTCTGCCCGGTATGACCGGTCTCCACCAGTATACCACCGGGCCGTAGAAAAATAAACATTCGTTCTGTTTTCAGAGAAAAATCCCCCAGCCTCCAAGGAGAAAAGGGCTGCAGGAAGGAAACAGGGAAAAGAGACAGAACGGATAAAGGAAAGGAAAAAAAGCCCCAAAAGGTCAAACCTGAAATCAAAAAAAGGAATGCTGCCAGAGCCGGCAGCATTCCTCATCCTTCGTACCTGTATCCAGGATCTTTATTTACTTTTTCTTTTTGGAGAGCTGCTCTGCCAGAGTCTCGCCGTTGATCATCTCGAAGTTGACGCCTGTCTTGGAAGGCTCTTCTTCGTCGAATTCAAAGTCCTTGCCGGGCAGGATGGCGTTCATGACGATACCTACCAGGGAACCGATGGCCAGACCGGAAAGGCTGATGCTGACACTGCCTACGTTAAAGGCGATGGCACCGTTGTAGTTGATACCGATGGACAGTACCAGGATCAGGGCTGCGATCAGAACGTTGCGGCTCTTGGAAAAGTCAACATTGGTCTCGACCACGTTTCTGACACCGACTGCGGAGATCATACCGTAGAGGATCAGGGAGATGCCGCCGACGGTTGCGGAAGGCATGACTTCGATGATGGCCGCGAACTTGGGGAAGAAGGAGAACAGGATGGCCAGGACGGCTGCCAGGCGGATGACCATGGGATCATAAACTCTGGTCAGGGTCAGGACACCGGTGTTCTCACCGTAGGTGGTGTTGGCAGGTGCGCCGAACAGGGAAGCAAGGGTGGTGGCAAGACCGTCACCTGTCAGAGTGCGGTGCAGGCCGGGATCCTTGATGAAGTTCCTGTCTACGGTGGAGGAGATGGCGGAGATATCGCCCACGTGCTCCATCATGGTAGCCAGGGAAATGGGAACGATGGTCATAACGGCAGTGATCAGAAGGCCGGTGTTGGTATTTCCGCCGGTGAAGATGGAGAATACGGTGCCGCTGTATTCGATCGGGAAGCCGAAAATGGGAGCCTGGGCAACGGCTGTAAAGTCGATGGCGCCGGTCAGAGCTGCAAAGAGGTAGGAGCCTACCACACCCAGAAGGATGGGGACGATCTTGATCATTCCCTTACCCCAGATGTTGCAGATGATGACGATGGCAATGGCCACCAGGGCTACAGGCCAGTTGGACTGGCAGCTGGAAATAGCGGTTGCGGACAGGTTCAGACCGATGGCGATGATGATGGGGCCTGTCACTACAGGGGGGAAGAACTTCATGACCTTTCTGGCGCCGAATACCTTGAAGGCTGCTGCCAGGAGCAGGTATACCAGGCCGGCGATGGCTACGCCGAAGCAGGCATAGGGAAGAAGTTCTTTTTCACCGTTGGGGGCAATGGCAAAGTAGCCTGCCAGGAAAGCAAAGGAAGAACCCAGGAAAGCGGGAACCTTCTTCTTGGTGATAAAGTGGAACAGAAGTGTGCCGAGACCCGCAAACAGCAGAGTGTTGGCTACACTCAGGCCGGTCAGAACAGGGACCAGGACTGTGGAGCCGAACATGGCAAACATATGCTGGAAGCCAAGGATCAGGACTTTGCCTGCACCCAGCTCAGAAGCATTGTAAATGCCCTGTTCACCGATCTGGATCTTTTCATTGTTCATAGTCTCATCCTCCTCAATTATGAAATTTACAGTCAGAAGGGAAAGGGATGGCTTTTGATTCCATAGATAAGGCACGCTCAGAGGAAAAACTCCCCCTTGCGTGCCCATATAGTCATCTATTCAATTCGAATACATTGAATCGCAAACATATACCCGTTCCATTCCAGATGTCTTTTTCAGTTCCCATCTATTCTATATATGAGTCCCTCAGTCGTCAAGGGAAAGCTGACATATAATTCATCGAAATTTATGTACGGAAAGGTTGTGTTTCCGTTAACTTTTATGGAATCAGGCTTCTTCTTCCTTCTTTTCTTCCTCTGCTGCCTCGGCTACTTCTTCGGCTGCCTCAGCGGGAGCTGCTTCTGCCTCGGCGGGAGCTGCTTCTTCGCATGCTTCGCAGACAGCTTCCACTGCCTCTGCTGCCTTCTCTTCTACGGCTTCAGCGGCCTCTTCAGCCTTCTCGGCTGTGGCTTCGACTGCTTCCTGAACGGCCTCGGCAGGATCTGCTTCGTCAGCCTTTGCAGCAAGCTCTTCTACCTTGTCTTCAACGGCTTCAACAGCATCTGTGATCTCTTCTTCCGCGTCCTTGAGCATATCCTTGACCTTCTCTGCGGAATCGGCCAGAACATCCTTTGCCTTGCTGACTGCTTCGGTGGTGCTGGATACGATGGTGGTATAGGTCCTGGTAGCAGCTTCCTTAATGGTCTGCTTCCTGTCTTCTGCAGCTTCGCCTTCCTTTTCGGGTGCTTCAGCAGGCTCGCCCTTGGACTTTTCTTCCATCAGATAATAAGCCGTAGCTGCTGCCACGCCTGCAAGAGTTGCGCTGAATAAGATCTTACCTAATTTTCCCATGATTAATAATCCTCCGGTTTCTGAATTGACAGTAAATGTATGAAAACACTACTTATACTTTAGTCAAAATAATACTCTACTTCGTGACAAAATTAAAGTTATATTTTAATAAAACCTGCCCTTATGGGGATGATATTCTGTGTATTTATGCGGATATCCCCCTGAAGCTTTGTTGAAAATCACTATGGCCGGTGCTATATTTAAAGCACTATGAATGAACGATTTTTTGACCTGAATAAATCCAAACAGGACCGCATCATCAACAGTGCCCTGTCCGTTTTTACAGAGAACGGCTACGCTCACGCAAGCACCGATGAGATCGTAGGAAGAGCCGGCATCAGCAAAGGACTCCTCTTCCACTATTTCGGCAGCAAGCTGGGCACCTATGCCTTTCTCTACGAGTACAGCACCCGCTATGTGCTCCTGGCCGTCAAAAACGAATTCAGGGGCAGGGAAACAGACTTTTTCTCCCTCCACAGGCGTCTTGCAGCCATGGAAGCAGAGATCCTGAAGATCTATCCCTGCATGCTCCTCTTTATCCAGGAGGCCGATCTGGAAAGGGATCCCAAGGTAACCGAGGCCCTTCTGACCCTGCACGGCAAGACCATGGTGGCCTACCAGGGCCTGTATGAGCAGACAAAGATCCCCCAGGGCTACAGAAAAGAGGATGTGGACCAGCTGAATCTGATGCTGGCCTTCTGTAAGAGCGGCCTCATGCGCGGCTATATGCAGTTCGGAAAGATCCCGGAGGACCAGTACAGGGACGCTTTAGGCTCCTTCCTGACTACCCTGGACAGGCGGGAAACGAAGGAACCGCAGATAAAGCAGCGCTGACACTGCACTTTACCATGATAGAAAACAAAACCTGTCAGTTCAAACACAAGCACAAGCCAAAACCAGACAAAGCCGGAAATCAGGACGCTTCAACAGAATCCGGGCAGGCTCCGGATTGCAGGCATAAAGCATACAGGCAACAAATATATAACAGACAGAATTCAGATAAGAAAGCAAAAAACAGGAACAGTTGAACAGACATTAAAACTGCAAAGTACCTGAAAAGCCGAAACAAAGAAAAACAGAATACTGTTACAGGCCAGAAATCAATCGAAGACCGGAACACGAACCATTATCGTGCTCTGGTCTTCTTTTTGTGAGTTCAAATCCAATGAGCTAGTCCAATGCCCTAAGTAGGCCATATATCATTTCTTCGAAACCGCAAAAATCGAGAATGATACGGGGTTCTATCAGTGTCAATGCCCTAAGCGGGCTACATATCATTTCTACCCGCCAATTCGAACATCCCTGTTCCATTCCACAGAGGTGTGTCAATGCCCTAAGCGGGCTACATATCATTTCTACTTGGCGTATTTGTTGAGGACTTTACATTGAAAGAGGTGTATCAATGCCCTAAGCGGGCTACATATTATTTCTACGGATTGGTACATCCGCAAGCTGGCATACCAGCACGGCTTGTGTCAATGCCCTAAGCTGGCTACATATCATTTCTACTGCCTGATTCAATGTTTATGCGGAGCTTCATTGCCTTGTGTCAATGCCCTAAGCGGGCTACATATCATTTCTACGCGGCACTGATCGTAATTTGGCCGGTCAGCAATAAGGAGTGTGTCAATGCCCTAAGCGGGCTACATATCATTTCTACTACAGAAAATGGACATATGATGAATATTCTAAAAATATGTGTCAATGCCCTAAGCGGGCTACATATCATTTCTACGCAATTGCAGAGAAAAGAGGAAAAATGGCAACTTGGTGTGTCAATGCCCTAAGCGGGCTACATATCATTTCTACCCTACCCCTTCAGAAATGGCATATTTCCGCCATTTTTCAGGGGTGGTTATGCAGGTATTTTTCAGAATATTCTGATAAATGTTGTTTAGGAATACTATTTCGGGCATGTTCATATTTTTCAAAATACCCTAACCTTAACAAGCCTGCATTCATTCCGAATCCCGGTCCAATCCACGATATAGCCTGTATTTCAGCTCCGAAACACCCTGATAAAAGCAGCTCCCGTCTGCCAACTGCCGAAACTACTCACATGCGCTCCGCGGGCATCCACACAGACAGATGATCAAAATCATCCCTTATGAAGTCTATTCTACACCGACTCTCCCCCTCTTTCAACTCACCAGAAGTTGAAGATCCTCCATATTATTCCCTATTCTTCTCTGACGTTTCGTCTCTTTCCGCTCTTCTTCCTCTAGGGTATGCCTGATCTTAACAGCCTGTCAGGCCCTCTCTTCCTGGCCCTCATGCCTTTCCGGCTTCTTCGCCTTCAACCTGTCTGCTTCAAATTTTCCCGTACTCTCCGCTTTCTGGTTTACTTCATCAATTCTCTCAAAAAAATACCGCTGTGCCCTGAGGCCAGCGGTATTCCGATGGCTGCCTGTGCAGCCGGATGATCTTTTGTTTACATACATGACCTGAGTATCCTTACGGAACTCTGTCTTTCCCTGTTTAGTCCTTATTAGTCTTCTCTTCTGCTTCTTATGCCTTGGGCAGCTTGAAGGAACTCTTGAGACCTACGATCCTGTTGAAGACAGGGGCGCCGGGCTTGGAGTCCTTACAGTCTACGCAGAAGTATCCGTTTCTGACGAACTGGAAGCGGTCAAAGACCTCTGCATTCTTCAGAGCGGGCTCTGCCAGAGCATTGCAGACCACCAGGGAATGAGGATTGAGATTCAGGGAACCGTCTTCTTCGTTGTAGACGCCCTTCTCCTCGTCGATGATGTTCTCGTAGAGACGGACGGTAACAGGGACCGCTTCACCGGCATAGACCCAGTGGATGGTGCCCTTGACCTTGCGGCCTTCGAATCCGCTACCGCTCTTTGTCTCGGGATCATAGGTCACATGGATCAGGGTGACGTTGCCGTTCTCGTCCTTCTCGATGCCGACGCACTTAACGAAGTAGCCGTACATGAGGCGGACCTCATTGCCGGGGAAGAGTCTGTAATACTTCTTGGGAGGATTCTCCATGAAGTCTGCGCGCTCGATGTAGAGCTCTCTTCCGAAGGGGATCTTGCGCTTGCCGAGAGCCTCGTTCTCCAGGTTGTTCTCTGCATCCAGATACTCCACCTGGTTCTCGGGGTAGTTGTCGATCACGACCTTAACGGGATCCAGGACTGTCAGCATCCTCTTGCAGCCGATCTTTAAGTCGTCGCGGATGCAGTACTCCAGCATGGCATAGTCCACAGAGGAGTTGGCCTTGGAGACGCCGCACAGGTCCACGAACTTCCTGATGGACTCGGGAGTGAAGCCTCTTCTTCTGAGACCGGAAATGGAGACCAGACGCGGATCGTCCCAACCGTCCACGATGCCTTCTTCCACCAGCTTCTTGATATAGCGCTTGCCGGTCACCTGGTTGGTAACATACATCTTGGCGAACTCGATCTGTCTAGGGGGATGAGGATATTCCGCTTCCTTTACGACCCAGTCATAAAGGGGCCTGTGGTCCTCGAACTCCAGAGTGCAGATGGAGTGGGTAATGCCTTCGATGGCATCCTCGATGGGATGGGCGAAGTCATACATGGGATAGATGCACCACTTGTCACCGGTGTTCTGATGGGACATATGCGCCACACGGTAGATGATAGGATCGCGCATGTTGATGTTGGAGGAAGCCATGTCGATCTTGGCACGGAGAGTCAGCTCGCCGTCGGCGAATTCGCCGTTCTTCATGCGCTCGAACAGATCCAGGTTCTCCTCTATGCTTCTGTCGCGGTTGGGATCGTTGATGCCGGGCTCTGTCAGAGTGCCGCGGTATTCACGCATCTGCTCCGCCTTCAGGGAAGATACATAGGCCTTGCCTTTTTTGATCAGCTTGACGGCCACTTCGTACATTTCCTCGAAGTAGTCGGAAGCGAAGTAAAGGCGGTCCTCATAGTCGGCGCCAAGCCACTGGACATCCCTCTTGATGGATTCGACGAACTCGGATTTTTCCTTGGTAGGGTTGGTATCATCGAAACGCAGATTGAACTTTCCGCCGTACTCCTGGGCAAGACCATAGTTGAGCAGGATGCTCTTGGCATGGCCGATGTGCAGGTAGCCGTTTGGCTCGGGAGGGAAACGGGTATGAACGGTATCATAGACACCTTCCGCCAGATCCTTGTCGATGGCGTTCTCAATGAAATTCCTGCTCTCTTTTACTGTTTCTTCTGCGGACACGGGTGCTCCGCTTCTGATTTCCTCGCTCATTTTAAGTTCCTCACTTATGATGTCCTGTGCGTCCTCTTCTGCCCGGGGGCAGACGTGGCGCCATTCAGCATTGTTATAAAAATCCGAAAATGCCCGAAATGCCGCAGTTGGTCCTGCGCTCTTTCGGGCAGAATTCTTGAGACGGTCGCAGATTATTCTATCATCAAACCCGTCTGATGTCACTCTTTAATTGAAAAATCAGCACTTCCGCCCCTCCGGGGACGGAAGTGCCTGGTCATTTCAGATAAAAATCGTTTATGAAAGTTCAGGTTATAAGACAGTTCCCGATCAGTCAGCCACGGAATAGTTGGGAGCTTCCTTGGTGATCTGGATGTCATGAGGATGGGACTCCTTGAGGGAAGCGGCTGTGATCTTGACGAACTTGCCGTTCTTCTGGAGCTCCTTGATGTTGTGGGAGCCTGTCAGCCCCATACCGGAACGGATGCCGCCCAGCATCTGGAAGACAGTATCCTCTACGCTGCCCTTATAGGCTACGCGGCCTTCGACGCCTTCGGGAACCAACTTCTTGGCGTTCTCCTGGAAATATCTATCCTTGCTGCCGCTTTCCATGGCGGAGATGGAGCCCATGCCGCGGTAGACCTTGTACTTTCTGCCCTGATAGAGCTCGGTTGCTCCGGGGCTTTCCTCGCAGCCTGCGAACAGGGAGCCCATCATGCAGACGCTGGCGCCTGCTGCCAGGGCCTTGGTCATATCTCCGGAATACTTGATGCCGCCGTCGGCAATGACCGGGATACCGTACTTGTAAGCCACTTCATAGGCGTCCATGATCGCGGAGATCTGGGGAACGCCGATGCCGGTGACCACGCGGGTGGTGCAGATGGAGCCGGGACCGATACCGACCTTGACAGCATCAGCGCCTGCCTCGATAAGAGCTCTTGCGCCTTCGCCCGTGGCGATGTTGCCGGCGATGACCTGCAGATCCGGATACTTCTCCTTGATCATGCGCAGGCAACGAAGCACGTTCTCGGAATGACCGTGGGAGGAATCCAGAGCGATGATGTCAACGTGGGAGTTGATCAGCTCCTGTACACGCTCCAGAACGTTGGCTGTGATGCCTACGCCTGCGCCGCACAGCAGTCTTCCCTGGGAATCCTTGGCTGCATTGGGATACTTGATGGTCTTTTCAATGTCCTTGATGGTGATCAGTCCCTTAAGGTTGTAGTTTGCGTCCACGATGGGGAGCTTTTCCTTCTTGGAAACAGCCAGGATGTGCTTTGCTTCCTCCAGACCGATGCCTTCGGGGGCTGTGACCAGGTTCTCGCTGGTCATGACTTCACTAATCTTCTTGCTGTAGTCTGTCTCGAACTTCAGATCACGGTTGGTGATGATGCCTACCAGCTTTTTTCCCTCTGTGATCGGAACGCCGGAGATGTGGAACTTTCTCATCAGGTTCTCTGCATCCTGCAGAAGATCGTTGGGGGACAGGGAGAAGGGATCTGTGATTACGCCGTTCTCGGATCTTTTTACCTTATCGACTTCTTCTGCCTGGGCCTGGATGGACATGTTCTTGTGGATCATGCCGATGCCGCCCTGCCTTGCCATGGCGATGGCCATTCTGTATTCAGTGACTGTATCCATGCAGGCGCTCATCATGGGGATATTCAGATGGATCTTCTTGGTCAGATCTGTGCTGAGATCAACCTCATTGGGAATAACTGTTGAGTATGCCGGAACCAGAAGTACGTCATCAAAAGTAAAGCTTTCACCGATAATAGTTGCCATGTTACCTCCTTTTCCTCTGCGCGGCTTTCCGCGCGCTGCCATTTTAATTTTGCCTGTATATAAAGCCCTGCCTGACGCGGCGTGCCTTTACGACATGTGCCTGCCCTTCCTTTAAGGGTGTTTTCAGGGTTCAGATCTCCTTCATCAGTCTCTGTAGACACTGCGGGGAGCAAAGGTGCGGATGGTGGTCAGAAGCCTGTCCGCGTCCTCTCCTTCCAGTTCCAGAAGAATCTTCTTATTATTTACCACCAGTGTGTACTGGTACTGCAGCCTGTCCTCGTAGCCCGAGGAGTAGTCTGCTGTCTCCATCTGGCGGTTCTTGTAGGAATCCAGATGCCAGGAAGAGGAGGGAGCCAGGATCTCGATCTTATCCAGGGGATAGGAGATCAGTTCCTTGCGCTTCTGCTTCTGCAGGATCTTGGCGATCCGCAGCTCCTTTTCCACGTAATCATATTCATAGTCAACGACACAGTTGAGCCACACGAAATAGGCGGCCACGCCGCAGGCGACGCCCAGGATCATGCCGATGATCGCGGCGCCCATCAGAGTCCCTAATATAACAAAACACACTGCAAGAACGATTGTGAGAACCCTCATAATCTTCAGCAGCGTGTCAGTCTTCTTATTCACAACAATTTCCAGTACTCCGATATCCAACGTTTTATCCTCCCGTTTTCAGATCCTGTCATATGTGATTTTTATTGTCTGAATATTTTTAATATATTATCTCAGAAATAAAACAAATGCAAGCGCCGCTTTGGGCGCCTGCATAAAAAATTTCCCAAAATGAAAGTGGTTTTTTGTCACATTTTACCCAGCAAATGTCCGGTCTCAGATCTGGGTCAGCACGAACATGTCGTAGATGGCCTTGACGGCTGTCTCGAAGTCGTGGTTCTCCACGCCGATGATGATGTTCAGCTCGGAGGAGCCCTGGTCGATCATACGGACGTTGACATGAGCGTGGGCCAGGGCCGAGAAGATACGGCCGGCGGTACCCCGCATGGACTTCATGCCCCTGCCTACCACGGCGATCAGGGCCAGGTCGGACTCAATCTCGATGGAATCGGGCTGGGCGTAGCGGTGGATGGTGGAAACGACTCTCTGTTCCTTGTGGATGAATTCATCCTCATGGACCACGATGGTCATGGTATCGATGCCGGAGGGCATGTGCTCGAAGGAGATGTCGTTCTCTTCAAAGGCCTGCAGGACCTTTCTGCCGAAGCCCACCTCGGAGTTCATCATGGCCTTGTTGATCAGGACGGTGCAGAAGCCCGTCTTGCCCGCGATGCCGGTGATGACATAGCCGGACTTCTGGCAGGTGCTTTCCACGATCCAGGTGCCGTCCGCCTCGGGCTCGTTGGTATTGCGGATGTTGATGGGAATGCCCTCGCTCCTGACAGGGAAGATGGCATCCTCGTGCAGAACGGAAGCGCCCATGTAGGAGAGCTCTCTCAGCTCTCTGTAGGTGATGGTCTCGATCCTGACGGGATTGTTGATGATACGGGGATCGGCCACCATGAAGCCGGATACGTCCGTCCAGTTCTCGTAGACGTCGGCCCTGCAGGCGCCGGCCACGATGGAACCGGTGATGTCGGAGCCGCCTCTGGAGAAGGTCTTTACCTTTCCGTCGAAGCCCTGGCCGTAGAAGCCGGGGATGACGGCTCTGGGCACCTGGTCCAGGCGCTCTCTCATGACCTTCTTGGTCTTGTCCGCAAGAAGTACGCCGTGCTCGTCGAAGAAGATCACCTCTGCGGCGTCGATGAACTCATAGCCCAGATATCTGGCCATGACCCTGCCGTTCAGATACTCGCCCCTGGAAGCGGCATAATCTGCCGTGGGAGACCCCTTCATGTTTTCCTCGATCAGGGCAAATTCCTGATCCAGGGAGAAATCGTCAAGGCCCAGGCCTGTGATGATGTCGTCGTATCTGCTCTTTATTTCCGCCAGGGTATCGGAAAAGTCCTTTCCTTCCTCCGCCTGGTGGAACATCCTGTAAAGAAGGTCCGTGACCTTTGTATCCTTTTTGAAACGCTTGCCGGGGGCAGAGGGCACTACATAGACGCGGGATGCGTCCGCCCGGATGATGTCGCCGACCTTTTTAAACTGTACGGCGTCCGCCAGAGAGCTGCCGCCGAATTTCACTACCTTTTTCAAATCTCCTAACCTCTTTATGACTGATTATTTGCCAAGGTCCAGTAAACGGATCCTGTTTTTCAGAGTTTTAAGACTCCTGGTCTTTCTTTCGAATTCCGCCTCGGTCTGCTCTTCCGTCACGAAGGCGAATTCGCCTTCCATGCCTTCCGCCAGCACCTCCTGGGCGCCGCGGAAAAGAGCCATGGCCAGTTCCTTCTCGGAACTGTCCACGCGGACGAAGAACTGTCT
>DETN01000202.1:0-8940 GCA_002362155.1 Lachnospiraceae bacterium UBA3287
GTCAGGTCCTCCTTGGCCCGGGTGATGCCCACATAGGCCAGGCGGCGCTCCTCCTCGATCCCGTCCTCGTCCGGGTCCTTTAATGCCATGGCGGAAGGAAAGACATTTTCCTCCATGCCTGCGATATAGACGTGGGGGAACTCCAGTCCCTTGGCGCTGTGCAGGGTCATGAGAAGGACCCTGTCGTCAGACTCCTCCACGCTGTCGATATCGGCCACCAGGGCCACTTCTTCCAGAAAGCCCGAAAGGGTGGGTCCCTCTTCGGAGGCGTTCTCTTCCCTGGCATGCTCTTCGTAGTCCACGATCTTGGAGATCAGTTCGTCCAGGTTCCCCTCTCTGTCGTCGGAGTCTTCGTCGTCCAGGTCCCGGAGATATTCGATATAATCCGTCTTTTTCAGGATAGTCTCCGCAAGGGCCCGGATGCTTCCCTCTTCCAGGACTCTGCGAAAGCCCTGGATCAGGTCCGTAAAGTCCGTCAGCTTTGTCTTTGCCTTGCCTATGGAAGGGATCTCTCCCGCCCTTTCCAGGGCCTGGTAGAAGGTGATGTCCCTGTCCCTGGCAAAGTCCATGACCCGGCTGATGGTGGTCTGGCCTATGCCCCGCCTTGGCACGTTCAGGATCCTGCGGACGGCCAGATCGTCGCTGGCATTGTCCACGGTCTTCAGGTAGGCCAGCAGGTCTTTGACCTCCCGCCTGTCATAGAAGTTGGTCCCGCCCACCACGTTGTAGGGGATGGAGCCCATGACAAAGCGGTCCTCCAGCATACGGGACTGGGCGTTGGTCCTGTAGAGGACGGCAAAGTCCTTATAGTGCAGGGAACGGTCGGCCCGCATCTTGCGCAGGATATCGTCGGCGATAAAGCCCGCCTCCTCATAGGCGGTGCTGAGTCTTCTGTAATGGATGGGGGCGCCTGCTCCGTGGTCGGTCCAGAGATTTTTGACCTTGCGCCTGGTATTGTTGGCGATGACCGCATTGGCGGCGTCCAGCACGTTCTGGGTAGACCGGTAGTTCTGTTCCAGCCGGATCACCAGGGCGTCGGGATAGTTCTTCTCGAAGTCCAGGATGTTGCGGATATTCGCCCCGCGGAACTTATAGATGGACTGGTCGTCGTCGCCCACAACGCACAGGTTCCTGTAGCGGTCCGCCAGGAGCCTGACCAGTTCGAACTGGGCCGTGTTGGTGTCCTGGTATTCATCCACCATGATGTAGACGAATCGCTTCTGGTAATATTCCAGCACCTCGGGGTGCTTTTTAAAGAGCTCCACCGCCAGCATGAGAAGATCGTCGAAATCCAGGGCGTTGTTCTTTTTCATGGCCTTCTGGTAGGCTTCGTAGCAGTCCGCGATCTTCCTGTACCTGTAGTCATAGGATCCCGCCTCTTCCTCCCGGAAGCGGACGGGCCCGATCAGCTCGTTCTTTGCAGACGAAATGGCTGAGAGAATTTCCCGTTCCCTCAGCTCCTTGGTGTTGACGGCCAGGTTCTTGCAGATGTCCTTCATCATGGTCTTCTGGTCGTCGGTATCATAAATCGTAAAGGAATTATCATAGCCCAGAAGGTCGATGTGCCTTCTGAGGATCCTGACGCAGAGGGAGTGGAAGGTGGAGATCCAGACGCTTCCCGCTCCGGATCCGATCATATTGTCAACACGCTGCCGCATCTCTCCCGCGGCCTTGTTGGTAAAGGTGATGGCCAGGATATTCCAGGGACTGACCTCGCATTCCTCCATCAGGTAAGCGATTCTGTGGGTAATGACACGGGTCTTGCCGCTGCCGGCTCCGGCCAGGATCAGAACCGGGCCTTCCGTCTGATAGACGGCCTGCTGCTGCTCCCGGTTCAGGGTATCGTAAATGCTCATGTATACTCCCGTAGCAAAATCATTTCTTGTCGTTTTCCTCCCGGATCAGGGAATCGATCAGCCTTTCCACAAAAAGCTTTTTCATATAGATCTCGGCGCTCACCATGCAGATCAGATCAAAATACCGGAGAGGCTCCGCTTCCTCTTCCGGAAGGTCGGGAAAGGACCGGAAAGCCAGGTCGATCTGTTCGCCGCAGTCTTCCATGACCTTTTCCACCCGCTCCGCCGCATTGGCAAAGATCTTCTGATAGATCTCCGTGACCGTCAGGTCGGGCTCCTTCATCTCGGGAATGGGCAGCTTTTTCTTTCTGGCGCTGGCGATCTCGGCCTGACGCTCGGGGCTGTCCTCGGGATTGGTGGTGGGGAAGGCATAATTCTGGCTGACAGGATCCAGGATGGTCTTAATGTCCTCCAGGGACAGGATATTCTTGAGGTAATAAATAAAGATCAGCAGGAGGATATGATCTCTCCCGTATTTCTTTCTGACGGGAGGGATCAGGACCTTATTCTTGACATAATTGTTGATCATGGTCTTGGTCAGGATCTTGTCCGTCTCCGGATCCCGGGTCAGATGGCGCATACGCTCGTCCATAAAGGTGGTGACCTGGTCCATATACAGATCGATCCCGGGAATGTCGTCGGGACTTATGAATTCCATCGCTTCAAAGATCTTCCGGAGCTCTTCCCCGGCCTTTTCCTGTCCGCCCATAGAATCTCCTCCTGTCTGGTGCAGGCCCCGGGTCAGGCGCTTTCTCCCGTCCCTTTGGCCTGCCTGGCCGCTCTGGCCTGTCGTTTCATTTCTCTGGCGTTGTCCAGAGCCGCTTCGGAAATGGAGGCGCCTCCCAGGAGCCTTGCCAGTTCCCTGTCACTTTCCTCTTCCGAAAGCCTGGTGATATGGGTCATGGTCCTGCCGCCGCTGCTTTCCTTGGCGATCAGATAGTGGCTGTTTTCCATGGCCGCGATCTGGGGCAGGTGGGTGATGCAGAGGATCTGGTGGCCTGCCGAAAGCCTTCCCAGCTTCTCCGATACCTTCCAGGCCGTATGGCCGCTGATACCGGTGTCGATCTCGTCGAAAATAAAGCTGTAAAGCTCGTCCTTGCCCGCAAAGACGGTCTTCAGGGCCAGCATGATCCTGGAGAGTTCGCCGCCGCTGGCGATCTGGTCCAGGGGCCTTAAGGCTTCTCCGGGGTTCATGGATATGTTGTAGCGGACCTGGTCATAGCCGCCCTCCCCCGCATGGGCAGGGTCCGGGGTCAGATCCACCTGAAATTCCACCTGGTTGAAGTTCAGATCCAGCAGGGCTTCCTTCATGGCCGCCGCGAAGGCATGGGCGGCCGCCTGCCTCTTTCCGGACAGGAGGGCGCAGGCCTCCAGAAGGCGCTTTTCCTGCAGGGAAAGCTCTTTTTTCAGTCTGTCCCGTCCGGCCTCGTAGTCGGAAAGGAAGTCCAGGCGCTCCTGCCTGGTATCGCAGGCCTTTCTGATTGCTTCAATGGAAGGGCCGTATTTGTCCTTCAGATGATTGATCAGATTGAGACGGTCCTGGATCTCCTCGAACTCTCTGGGATCAAAAGTCAGGCCGGATATATAGTCCGAAAGGGTCCTGGAGAAGTCCGACAGAAGGGAGTCGATCTCGGAAAGCTGGGAGGCCGCCTGGTCCAGATCTTCGTCGATCCCGCTGACAGAGGAGAGCTCTCTGCAGGCTCTTCCGATCAGGGACTGGGCGTTTCCGTCTGCCTCGGAGATCAGGTAGGAGGCAGTGCCTGCGGCTTCGCTGATCTTTCTGAAGCTCCCCATCAGGCGGTATTGCCTTTCCAGTTCCTCGTCCTCTCCTTCCTTAAGGCCCGCTTCCTCGATCTCGCGGATCTCATAGGAGATCAGGTCCATTTCCCTTTTTCTGGCGGAAACGTCCATGTCGTCCCGGTCCCACTCATCCCGGAGCTTTTTCCAGGTATGGTAGATCCCTGACACCTTCTCCTTTAACTCCAGCACCGGAGCCCCGGCGTATTCGTCCAGGGTCTGAAGCTGGGCTTCCTTCCGGAGGAGCTTCTGGTTTTCTCTCTGCCCGTAGATATCGATCAGGGCTCCGGCGATCTCCCGGAGCTGACGGAGCGTGACGCTCTCCCCGCAGATGGTGCAGATATTGCGCCCCGGCAGGATCTTCCGCTTGATCAGGATGGTCCCGTCCTCGTCCACAGGCAGATCCATCTCTTCCAGCATGGAAAGCTGCCTTTCGCTGTCCGCCTTAAAGGCCAGCTCGATCAGAGCATAGTCCTTGCCGGTCCGGATGATGGATTTGTCGGCCTTGCCCCCCAGGGCCAGGTTGACGGATCCCAGGATGATGGATTTGCCGGCGCCGGTCTCACCCGTCAGGATATTGAGACCGTCCGTAAATGTTACTTCTTCCTCTTCGATCAGAGCAAGATTCTTTACATGAAGACTTAAAAGCATGTGTTCCTCTTCCGGCGGTTACTGAAGCTGGTTTCTCAGATCCTCCGCCATGGCCGCCGCATCTTCGGTGGTCCGCATGGCTGCAAAGATGGTATCGTCTCCGGCGATGCAGCCGACGATCCTGGTGTGGTCCATGGCATCCAGGGCTGCCGCCGCAGCCATGGCCATGCCGGACACGGTCCGGATGACCAGAAGGTTCTGGGCGTTCTCCGCGGACACAAAGCTGTCCTTCAGGACTCTCGCATACTTGTCAGAGGGCTGGTTCTCCTCTTTCCGGATCAGTACATAACGGAGCTTTCCGGAAGGCGAAGGCGACTTGCTCAGGCCCAGCTGCCGGATGTCTCTCGAAACAGTGGCCTGGGTCACGGTATAACCGCATTCCTTCAGGGCCGCCGCGAGCTCTTCCTGTGTTTCGATGTCTTTCTCTCTGATGATTTCCAGGATCTTATCGTGTCTGTTTCTTTTCATGTTGTCCCCCTAGTGAGTTTGCACTGGCTGTCCCAAAGCTGCTCTGACAACCGAATTGATTGATCAAAAATGCATGCTGGATGCACTTGTATACCTGATACCGATTTATGAAAACACTTCCGCGCGGCTGAGCTTTTTGTGAAGGGTCTGCAGGAAACTCTGCCGGCTGATCCTGACCAGCCGCAGGATCCTTTCGGATTTCCGGACCCCGATCCTGTCGCCCTCCCTGAGGATCATCTTTCTTCTTCCGTCAAAGCTGGCCTCCGCCTCGTTCTCGTCCCCGTGGGGAGAATGGGCCAGTTCCAGGGTGATCAGGTCCTTTGCCGAGAAGACCAGGCTCCTGGCATACATGGACTGGGGACAGATGGGCGTCATGAGGATGATGCTGCCCGTGGGCTCCACAATGGGCCCTCCCGCCGACAGGTTATAGGCGGTGGAGCCTGTGGGCGTGGATACGATCACGCCGTCGGCGTTGAGCGTATTGAGGAACTGTCCGTCTACATATACGTTGATGGAGATCAGTCTCAGGGACCCGCTCCTGGAAAAGACCACGTCGTTGAGGGCGTAGGCCGTGCTGTCCCTGCCCTCCAGGGTCCCTTCCAGCATCATGCGGTCTTCCAGCTCATATTCATCCTTAATGAGCAGGTCCAGGGCTTCCTTCCATCCGCTTCTGTCCACCTCGGCCAGATAGCCCAGGGTGCCCAGATTGATGGCAAAGACGGGCAGAGGCAGGCCCTTGAGCCTGGCGGCCGCATCCAGCACCGTTCCGTCTCCACCCAGGACCAGAAGACAGGCCCCTTCAAGGCTCTCTCCCACCTGGTCGGCGATCTGCTCCTGCCAGGGATGGACCTCCTCGCAGGCCTTTCCGGCGTCCTTCAGATAAGTGATGACCTGGTCCGTAAAGGTATGTTCCGGATCCTTGGTCCTGTTCGTCAAAATAAAAAATCTGTCCAAGCTCTACCTCTGTTTCTATGCCTGCTGCCTGTCCAGACTCTCGTGGGAGGCTGCCACCAGCCTTTGGATCGTCTCTGTGCTGACAGGTCCCGGAGAGGCTTCTTCCCCTTCCGCGGGTTTTCTGATGTACATGAGATATTCTATATTGCCTTCCGGTCCCCGGATGGGAGAATAGTCCAGGCCAAGGATGGAAAAGCCGGTCTGCACAGTCATGGCCGTGACCGTCTCTATGACCTCCTCATGGACCTTTCTGTCCCGGACCACTCCTTTTTTGCCCACCTTTTCCCGGCCTGCCTCGAACTGGGGCTTGATCAGGCACACCATCTCTCCGCCGCTTTCCAGGATCTCGAAAGCCGGCGGCAGGATCCTGGACAGGGAGATAAAGGAAACGTCCACGGAGGCAAAGTCCGGCATGGGCGTGCCCGGGCAGGCCGCTTCCAGGTCTTCCTTTTTCACGTAGCGGAAGTTGGTCTTTTCCATGCAGACCACTCTTTCGTCGCTCCTCAGCTTCCAGTCCAGCTGGCCGTAGCCCACGTCGATGGAAAAGACCCTGGATGCGCCATTCTGCAGCATGCAGTCGGTAAAGCCTCCCGTGGAGGCGCCGATATCCATGCAGATCCGGCCTTTCAGATCGATGGGAAAGGACTTTAAGGCCTTCTCCAGCTTGAGGCCTCCTCTGCTGACATAGGGAAGGGTCTGGCCCCTGACCTCGATCCGGGCATCTGCGGGATCGAAGGAGGCCCCTGCCTTATCTTCTTTCTGATCGTTGACATAGACGATGCCGGCCATGATCAGGGCCTTGGCCTTCTCTCTGGAAGGTGCCAGGCCCCGCTCTGTCATTAAAACGTCCAGTCTTACTTTGCTGCTCTTCATAGTCTGTCTGCCATTCTCAACTGTTTCTGTTTACAAGGCTCAGGATCAGCTGCCGGAGGAAATCATTCCCGGCAGAGAGGCCGTCGAACAATGTCAGAGCCTCTTCTGTCAGGGCCCTGACGTCCGCGGCCGCCTTCTCCAGCCCGTACATGGTCACCCAGGTGACCTTTCCGTCCTTTTCATCGGACCCTACCTGCTTGCCAAGGACGGCGCTGTCCCCCGTCACGTCCAGGATATCGTCCTGGATCTGGAAGGCGACGCCGGTATTTTCCGCGATCTTATCAAGGCTCTTTATATCCTCTTCGGGCGCTCCCGCCAGGATGGCCCCGATGGCAAAGCCGGAATCGATCAGGGCACTGGTCTTATTCCTGTGAATAAAGAGCAGGGTCTCCCGGTCCGTTCTTTCCGGATGCTTTTCGGCCGTCAGGTCGGCGCACTGGCCGCCCACCATGCCGTATATGCCGGCGTTGCGTGAAAGGACCTTCAGGGCTCTTATAACGGCCTTGGTTTCTTCGGGGGTCCGGGCTCTGTCAAAGGCCAGGGCCGCTGTTTCGTAGGCCAGGTTCAGGAGGCCGTCTCCCGCCAGGACCGCCATGCCCTCCCCGAATCTTGCGTGGGTGGTCAGCATGCCCCTGCGGTAGAGGTCGTTGTCCATGGCCGGCAGGTCGTCGTGGACCAGGGAATAGGTATGGATCATTTCCAGAGCGGCCATAAAGGGGGCCGCCAGCTCCACTCTGCCTCCGTACATGCGGCATGTTTCCAGAATGAACATGGGCCGCAGACGCTTTCCGCCCGCCAGAACGCTGTAATTCATGGCCTCGATGACCCTCTCCATGTAGGGGAAGTCCTCCCTGCGGGGCAGAAACTCACTGATAATGCTTTCACATTCGGCCGTTCTTGCGGCCGTTTCTTCCTTAAAACTCATCCAGACCCCCATCCTCGTTCAGCTGCATGACCTTGTGCTCGACCTGTTCGATCTTTTCACTGCAGTATCGGACCAGCTTCATGCCCTCTTCGTAGCAGGTAAAAGACTGCTCCAGAGTAACGTCCTCCGCCTCCATCTTCTCCAGGATCTCCTGGAGCTTTGCAAAGGATTCCTCTATGGACATCTGCTTTTCTTCGGGGACCTGTTCGTCCGTTTTCTTTTTTCTGGGCATCAGTCTGTCTCCTTCTCTTCTCCGGGCTGATCTGTAAATACCTGCGTGATCCGTGTCTCCAGGGCGCCGTCCCGCAGTCTGATCCTCAAAAGCTCATTCTCCTGCCTGCCGGATACGCCGGTCACAGGCTTTCCTTCCATATCCGTCACATAGCCGTAGCCGCCGGTAAGGCGCTTTAAGGGCGAAAGGCTCTCCAGCCTGGCGGCGGAAAGCTCCAGTTTGTGGCGGCTTTCTGCCATCCTTCTGTCCATCAGGCTCCTTAAGCGCTCCGACATGCCCTGCAGAGAGAGCCTCTGCTGGCGGATCCTTGACGCCGGGGACAGATAGATCAGTTGCCTGCGGCAGCTTTCGGTCCTCTCCCGGCAGATGTCCAGGCGCCTCTGCATGGTCTGATTGAATGCATTGTAATAAGTGTTCAGGTCCGCCCGGAACTGACCATAGTCAAAAACAGCCAGCTCCGCTCCCGCAGAGGGAGTCGGTGCCCGCAGGTCGGCCACATAATCGGTTATAACTGTATCTGTTTCATGGCCCACGGCAGAAATGATGGGTGTCGTGCACTCAAAAACGGCCTGGGCAACGATTTCTTCATTGAAGGCCCAAAGATCCTCCAGGGAACCTCCCCCTCTGCCGATGATTATGGTATCCACCCCGGCCCTGTCCAGGGCCTGTATGCCCTTTACAATGCTCTCCGGAGCCTGGTCCCCCTGCACGATTGCCGGGTAAAGAATGATTTTCAGATATGGATTGCGCCTGAGCGCAATGGTGATGATGTCCCGTACGGCCGCTCCCGTGGGCGCCGTCACGACGCCCAGAGTCCGGGCGTACCTGGGTATGGGCTGTTTGTAGATCTCATCAAACATGCCCTCTTCTTCCAGCTTCTTTTTGAGAAGCTCGTATTTCTCATTGAGGAGACCCACGCCGTCCTGGATGATCCGGTCCACGTAGAGCTGATAGCTGCCGGTGCGGGCATAAACGTCCACATTTCCGGAACAGACCACCTGGTCTCCTTCCTTCATAGAAAAAGAAAGGCCTCTGCGACGGCCTGCGAACATAACACAGGACAGCGTCCCCGAGGCATCCTTCAATGTAAAATAAATATGACCCGATGAATGGTATTTGCAGTTGCTGACCTCGCCTCTTACCAGGACGGACTGGAGAAGATAGTCCTCCGTGAACATCCTTTT
>DETN01000202.1:9109-10362 GCA_002362155.1 Lachnospiraceae bacterium UBA3287
GCTCCACCGCCTCGTTGATGGCGGCTCCGGTGGGAACGTCGTCATCATAGCGGATCTCATAGAGAGCCAGCCGGAGAATGGCCAGCTCCACCTTGCCCAGGCGGCCGATCTTCCAGCCCTCCAGCTTTTCGGAGATCTCCTGATCCAGCTCGGGGATCAGGGCAAGGATCTTCGTGCATTTCTCGCTGATCTTTGCCTGATCTTCGGGCGTGGCCACGAAATCGCCGCTCTCAAAAAAGAACTTTTCCTGTTCCGGCATTTCCTCCGGAGTATTGAATTCAGCGCGGAACAGGAGCTTGAAGACCTGTTCCCGCAGACTGCGTCTGTTCATAATAATCCTGCCTTATGCTTATTCCGCCATAGCGATGCCGCTGATCCTGATGTTGACATCCAGGACAGAGAGGCCTGTCATGGACTCTACGGCGGATTTGATCCTCTTCTGGACCTTGCTGCTGGTCTCGGGAATGTTGCTGCCGTAGCTGATGATGATGCTGATCTCGGCCTTGACGCCGTCCTTGCTGACTTCGCATTTGACATTTCTGCCCAGCCTGCGGATGCCGCCCTTGGAAAGACCTGCACGGTCCACATTGCCTGCGATATAAGCCACGCCGTCCACATCCAGTGCGGCATATGCAACGATCAGAGTGACTACATCGTCTGCGATCTTTACAGTACCGATTCCTGCTGTCTCTGCTTCTTTTTTAATATTCTTTTCCTGTTCCATCCTGTTCCTTCCTGCCGCGTACATATGCGGCCCTCATGCAGGCCCGGACCGGGATCTCTGCAAATCCTATACTGTATCATCATACCATCTTTGAAAGATATTGACCAGTCCCGCCGCATCAGTTGCGGGAGAATTCCGCCAGCTCCAGCCCCTTGTTGCGGTCCAGGACCATGCCCACGGACCAGGGATTGATAAAGAGCAGAAGGGGATTTCCCTTCAGATCCCGGATCCGCTTCATGTCTGTGGTGCCGGTGATCTTCATGGGATCGATGTCCTTGTTGACGATCCAGCGGATATGCTCGTAGGGAAGGGTCTCCAGAATGATGTCCACGTTGTACTCGCTCTTTAAGCGGAATTTCAGGACGTCGAACTGCAGCATGCCCACCACGCCGGTGATGATCTCTTCCATACCGGTGTTGAACTCCTGGAAGATCTGGATGGCGCCCTCCTGGGCGATCTGGGTGATGCCCTTGACGAACTGGTCCCGCTTCATGGTATCCACCTGACGGACCCTGGCAAAGTGCTCGGG
>DETN01000005.1 GCA_002362155.1 Lachnospiraceae bacterium UBA3287
TTCAATAACGGGGATACGCCGGTCTTCCTGATCTCCCTCCGGGCCGGAGGGACAGGCCTCAACCTGACAGGAGCGGACCTGGTCATTCATTACGATCCCTGGTGGAATCTGGCCGTACAGAACCAGGCCACCGACAGGGCCCACCGGATCGGCCAGACCAGGCAGGTAACGGAGATCCGCCTGATCGCGGCCCATTCCATTGAGGAGAGGATCATCGAACTGCAGGAGGCAAAGCGGGAGCTGGCAGACGCGGTCCTGGGAGCGGAGGGTACATCTCTTATGAGCATGTCCGCGGAGGACCTGATGGCCCTTCTGTCCTGACAGCCCGGATCATTCTGTATGAGCTGAATTGGAAGCTTTATTTATTGAGGAGGAAATGCCATGTACTATCATAGCGGGGAACTGAAAAGCATGCTGGAAGCCCTGCCAGGGGAAGATGTGATCGGACTTGTGACAGAGATCTACTATCAGTGCCCGGCGGCCCGCAGTCTGATCCATCAGGCTGTGATCACAAAAGACAATGCGGGCGGGGTCCTTGACCGCCCGGAGATGTTTACGGCCGGGGAATGCAAGACAGCTCTGTCCCGGTATCTGAAGACCATAAAGGGCAGGAAGGAGAAGGTGGAATGCTATTTTACCTTCATCGAAAGGGTCCTGGACAAAAAAGATACCCTGGATTTCCGTTTTATCAGCTTTGCTTCCGCTTCCTTCGGAAAAGCTCTGGAGATCCTGGAAAGGGATAAGGGTCTGTGGGAGGAAATGCTGGACCGGTCCTTTGCCATCGCCTGCCGTTTCAATCAGATGCCCGGAGCCGCGCCCTATAAGGCCGTGGAATATTATCACATGGCAAAACAGAGGATGGACCGCAAAGAGTCCTGACAAAAAAAAGGCTGCTCCGGACAGAAAACGCAGACTGCAGGAGGGGCAGCCGAAAAGGGGATACTATGGAAACAGACCAGTCTTTTGCAAAACGCCTGCGGGAGCTCTGCAGAGAATATTATGATGAATACCAGGAAGTTCCTCCTGTACCGGTATCTTCTTATACGAGGATGAATTCCCTCCAGTCAGGCAAAGGAAAGCCAACGCTGAAGGAACTGATGGCCATTTCGGAGGCTTACGACGTGAGCCTTAATTACCTGCTGGCCGGAGACCGTCTGTTTCCAAGTCTCCACATGCTTTCAGAAAAGCAGGCAGAAGGGATCCTTCAGGATATAGAATATCTGAAGCTCTGCCCAGAGGAATAAAGAAATGTCAAAAGCTCAGAAAGAACGCCTCAGGCAGGCAAGGCTCTGGTGGAAGGAGCAGACCTTTTCTGATGGAGACCAGATCATAAAGGCCTACAGAAAACGCTTTGGCGTGGAAAGGATCTGCGCCATGCGGGACCTTCTGAAAATGGGCGTCCTGGATGCGGAAACAAAAAAGGAATTCAGAAATGAGGTCCGGGAACGGGAAGAAAGAAATGCCATGAAGCGGGAGAGAAGAGCCCGGAGAGCGGCAGAGAGAAAGGCCGGAAAAAGGTCTTCGGACTTCATGGAAGACTGGCAGGACGAAAACTTCTTTTTCATTGCGGGATATACTTCCTGGGGCTTTCCCTACGGCATTACCTGGGAAGAGGCAGAGCGGATGGAAGAAGAGGAGAAGGCGAGAGAATCTGATCCTATGTACGATCCGGGCTATCTGGAATACCTGGAAAGCATCATGGAGGAGAATCCTGCGGATGATATGCCGGATGATGAAGAGCTTCCGTTTCCCCAGGATCTTGATAATGCCTGAAGCTTCCCTGTCCGCAGGGATGACGTAAAGCCATCCTGTCTGCACGGCTGTTGGTATATACCAGCAATAGCTCATTTTGGGCATCGGAGCAACAAAAGAATCCGGTGTATACAGAAGAAAGCCGTCTTGCCGCGGGGCTGTCTGCCCCTGTGGAATCTGTTGTGGGATCCGGAGAAAACCGGAAATGGGAATGATAGCGGAATCAACGATATCGGGTTATAATATAGTTGACATACGGTAACTTATTTCGTTTCCTGAAGACAGATGGATGCCCAGGGACAGAGTAAGGGACGGATATCTGTAAGTTTTGGAAGAGACGATAGCCCTTTACTGCAGAGCCGCCGGCAGGTAGGATCAGATACCTGCCGCAGACGGATTGATTTTTTTAAAAGAAAGGATGGATCAGGATGGCAGCATCAACCGATAAAATTATTCCCGGCCTTGTGCCGCCCAGAGAAGAGACGGAGGGCGTGGATTTTCTTGCCATTTATGACAGCTTTGATGCTGAAACGCTCACGGACGAGCAGCTCCTGAAATTCGCGCCCAAGTATCCCCTGCTTACGGGCATTGGCGGGGAAGAATTCAGTAATGAGATCGAAGAGGATCTTTATCCAATCCCGACTATGCCGATCGCTGTAAGAATGTCAATGTGTCTTTCCTATGTGCAGACCTACAGGCGGAGCATCGAAAGAGCCGTGGAAAAGTGGAAGAATGGGAAAAAGACTGGATATAGGGAAGCCAGGGCTGCACTGATGCGGGCTGTGGAAATCAAGGCCTGTACGCAGTATGTCAGCAGGCAGTATCTCCATACTACAAAAGAGGAGATGCTGGAAGAGCAGGAGAAATGGGACCGCTGGAACCGGCTCCTGGACCAGAAAAACGGCATTGCGGACACTGCCGGAAAATCAGAAGAATGACCGGCTGAAAAAAGGAAGACGGCAGATCAATCAAAAAAGGCAGGAGCATCTCCTCGGAAGGCTTTGAAAGGAAAGAGGGAGAGGGCTGTCTGCCGATACCAGCTGCGCCATAGCCATAGTCATGAACAGAAACAGGGAATTGATTCGGATTCCCTGCTCTTTTTTTAAAATACTGCTGAAACGTGAAAATATGCAGAATCTGTTGACTTTGCGTCTGGGCCTGCCTACAATAATAGTATAACCGCTGAAACGTGATTTACAAAAGGATTTTGCTCTGCACAGAGGGACTTTTCCAGCCGGCCTTTCCGGCCGGAGCCTGCACCGGCGTCCGGGGCCTGGGGCAGTGATCAGAGGCTCCATATGATTGATTATTATGATCGGGAGGAACGCATATGGCTATATCGGAAGCTGATTTAAAGCTTATAGAGGATGTGGCGGTCTATTATCTGCAGACCGGGGAATCTTCGGAAAAAAAAGGGGACGGGAGACTGACGGATGGAAAGTATTCCATCAGTGAGACCGCAAGGCATTTCGGGCTGACCAGGACCAAGGTCATAAAGATGCTGGTGACCAAGGGCCTCTATACATCTGATGCTGTCAGGCAGGTCCAGGAACTGCGAAGCCAGGGAATGACGGTGAAGGAGATCGCCAAGGAGACCAGTCTGTCCGTTGCGACCGTATCCTCTTACATACCCTATACCACAGAGTTCCACGGGTCCGCAGAGCCCTCTAAGCATGCCCGGGAGGTCCGGGAGTATCGGGCCTATGAAAAGGCAAGAAAATCCGGACAGGAAAACCTGAAAAAGGAGAGGCCCCCCGGGAGAGCGGGCCGGGAGGATAAGGACTGGAAGGAATCCTGGAAGAAGGAAACGGCCATGTCCTATAAAGAGGATTATGCCAGACCGGCCCGTGTCACCTGGGAAAACCTGCGTGAGATGCTGCCGGAGGAGGCGGCCCTGCAGATCGAGGAGGCGGACCGGGAGAAAAGAGAGCGGCAGGAAAAGAATGTGAAGGAATTAAAGACCATCCAGAATCACCCCTTTATGACGTCTGACCAGATGGAAGAGGTCCACCTTCTGGAATACCTTGCGGGACTCTGCCAGGGAGCTCTGGCCACCCGGAACACTTCTGAACTGGAAAAGCTTTCCGGGGAAAGGCTTCCCCTGGAGCCCATGACAGTATGGCGGCTCCATCTGGAGATGGATTATGAAGCGGAGGAGGAGGAACTGGACATCCTGCACAGATTCGGGAACCTGAAAGGGAAAGCCATCAGCCGGGATCTGGTGGTCCCTTCGGACATTCCTCTCTATGCCCTCCACTATGCCATTCAGAGGGCCTTCGGCTGGGAGAACTCCCATCTGCATCACTTTTTCCTGGACAGGGATAGGGTAAAGGAACTGTGCGAAAACAGCCCCGGGAAGTGGAGGCAGATGGTGGGCGTCATTTTCCGAAGCCCCCGTATGTCGGAAGAGGCCCCCTTCTGGGCGGATGATTACAGGGGAGGGAGCTTCAGGAACTGGCTCAGGAAAAAGTATACCGGCCCCTATCTGTCCCGCTGCGGGGAGGAGGGTCTTTACAGCTGCAGGAAGGATCTGAAGGATGTCCATGAGGATACCCTGTTGTATGTCGGCTATGAAAGGTATCCGGTACGGGGAGAAGACGGGAAGGCCATTCCCGGCCGGTACATCGAATATCCCCGCTTCAGAGGCTGGGCAGAAAAAGAGGGAGAGGAGAAAAAAAGCAGGTCCTTCGGTAAAGAAGAGCGTGTAGAGATCGTGAGATTTGCTGATGCTCCCATGGAGGTACTCTTTGCTGCCTTTGACTATGACCCCTTCGAACTACTGGAGAGGCTGTCTCTGGATTCGGTGCTCTGCCCGGGACTGGATTTCCTGCCTCAGGAGGACGAAGGCTTCCCGGAATCTCCGGAAGATGCTTCAGATCTGGAAGATCTGTCCCAGTTGTTTATCGGCAAAAATCTATGCCATACGGTGACGGAAGAACTTTCCTGCATAGGAGAAGAGATCAACGAGGTGATCCGCAGGAACGAGGACTCTCCCCTCAACCAGGTGATCCCGGCGCCCTTTGCCGCAGAGCTTCTTTATGAATATGACTACGGAGACAGATGGCAACTGAAGATCACAGCCTCCTGCAACTGCATGGATCTGGATATCGACCAGGACCTTCTGGACCGGGCCAATATCCGGTGCCGGGAGACCTACCGGCCCGTGCTGATCGCCCGGGACGGAGAGATGGTCATGGACGACGTGGGAGGAATGCCGGGCTTCGTGGAATTTTTAAAGACGATCAATCCCGAACTTGAATCCATGGACCCGGAAGATAGGAAAGAGGCCAGGGCCGCAAAGAAGGAGATGCTGGACTGGTCGAAGGTGGTTCACTGGAAGTGGAACGACGCCAGTGACTGGAATCTTCTGTAAGGATAGAAGTGTTTTTAAAAGGAGGAAGAACTGTATGGATCTGAAATGGCTGGAGACCTGCGCCACGGCGGGAGAGCTTCTGTACGGATATTATTCCGTGACGGCCCTGAAAAAGGTGTATGAGGCAAAGCCGGGCTTTACGATCTCTCAGGAGGAAGTGATCTCCGGAATGAAGGAACTGTCGGAATCGGGAGCGGTCATGATGGACTATCTCTCCGGCAGGCTGAATGAAGGAGATGATGATTTTGGCTTCTATATTCCCAGAGAGTGTGAAGGAACGCCCCTGGAAAAGGTCATGAAGGAAGCGGACAGGATGGGGAACCCCTATGCTTCTCTGCATCTGGATGAAAGGGAAAGACAGGAACTGGTGGCAGACTGTCCGGATGATGTGGATTATTACATACCTTCCTGGCAGGAAACGGAGCAGCTGGTGCAGGAGGGCTATATCAGAACGCCGGAGATGACAAAGCTGGAAGAGGAGATCCGCAGGCGTAATGGAGATCCCGCCCCGCTGACTGCCATCTGGGCAGAGGTCTCCACCGATAAGCTGGATACTATGGAGTCCATCCATAAGATCGTGGAGCTTTTGTCCCCTGCATCAGAAGATGGACAGAAGGAAAAGAAGGGATATGTGGGAAGCCTGGAGGAACTGAATTATTTCGTGTCCTTTGCCAACGCCTTCCTGAACAGCGTGAATCTGAGAGCCAGAAGGGGCTGGAGGCCCCATGAATTGTTCGAAAAGACCCGCCCCAGGGGAGGATTTATGCCCACCATCGTGCCGGGCTCTGTCAAAGCGGCGGGACTTCTGAAGCAGACGGAGGACAAATTGAGAGCCCTTGGGGCCAGAGTGGATTACAGCAGCATTGACCGGATGCCTGTCACAGGCAGATACGGAGAGAGAAGAGTTGTCAAGGTAGGCAGGAACGATCCCTGTCCCTGCGGCTCCGGCCTCAAATACAAGAAGTGCCACGGAAGAAGCAGATAAGAATCGAAAAGAGACAGGCAGGGCGGTATTTTCCCGTCCTGCCGTGTTTTTTATGAAATTAGGATGGCCGAAGGTTATGGACGGGTCCGGCTGCCCGGAAGGCTGTGCCAGGCTTTAATGCGCCTGGCAGAGTCAATTGCCCGAGCTTCTGCAGCGAAAATATCCGATCCCATTCTTTTTTACCGGCCAGCACCTTGTCCTGATTTGACATCATCAGCTCCAGGGTAAAGGTCAGGGCAAGACTGACCTGATACCTGGACCAGTGTACGGGATAAGTCATGACAATATTAAGTGAAAGGCATTTCACAGCAGCGGTTCCTCCTTTCGTATTCTCATAGGCAGGTCTGTTTTGTTCTGCTTTGAAAGGAAACGGAATGTTTTTTGGTAAACGGCAGGGGAAAGAGATGTATCCGGGGGGGGGAGACTGTTTTGCCTATGTGCGGACAGCCACCGGCCTTTATTGTTTTTCACTCCTTTATATTCTGAAGCATGGAGACATAGGCCAGGAGCCGCCTTTTCTTCTGATCGGAAAAACCCTGACATTCCCTGAGCAGCTGCAGCTCAAAACTGCCGGGGGCATAAGAAGTATCCGGATCCTTCGGACGGGGATCCGGCCTTCCTGTCAGAAGCTCTTCGGGAGTGACCTGAAGTACTTCGCAAAGGATCATGATCTTATCGGATCCCGGGTTTGTTTTCCGTCTTTGCCAGTCAAAGATGGTATGCCTTGATATACCTGTCTCTCTGGCCAGTTCGGGCATTGATATGTTTTTTTCTTCCATAATGGAAAACAGTCTTTCGCTGATCGTCATGGCGGTGGGCCTCCTTCTGCACTTTTGTTGGCATATACCAACAATACAGCATTTGGGGGATTGGTGCAACATAAAAAAGTGCTTTCGGTCCTGCCTGCGGCGGACTGTTTTATGATCTGAAAAACTTTTCCCAAAGCGCTCGGGAAGATGGCGGGATACTGTCAGAAAGGGAAGCAGTCCTGATTCTAAACGGATTTTCATAAGCTGCGCATACGTGTTAAAATACTTTACGTGGAAGATACGGGCCCTGCAGGCCCGGTGACATAGATGTCCCTGAAAGGAAGAGGATTATATTTATGAAGAGCAGTACCATAACCAGAGAACAGCTTGCCGGCATGTTCGACCATACCAATCTGAAGGCCTTTGCCACTGAAAGTGACTTTAAAAAGCTCTGTGAGGAAGCAGTGTCCATGGGATGTGCTATGGTGGCAATCAATCCCTATCCGGTCAGGATGTGCAGGGAATTCCTGAAAGGGACCGGCGTCCATGTGGGGGCGGCCATATCCTTCCCTTTGGGCCAGACTACCATAGAAGAAAAGGCGGATGAGACCCTCCAGGCCATAGAGGACGGGGCCGATGAGATCGACTATGTCCTCAACGTGGGAAAACTGAAGGAGGGAGACCTTGCCTACATCAGGAAAGAAATGGAGACCATCGTCTCCATCTGCCGCGAAAAGGGCGTCCTTTCCAAGGTCATCTTCGAAAACTGCTACCTGACGAAGGATGAGATCCGCGCGGCGGCTCTCATCGCCAGGGAGGTCGGGCCCGACTTTATCAAGACCAGTACCGGCTTTGGTACCTCCGGGGCCAGGGCGGAGGATGTTAGGCTTATGAAGGAAACTGTGGGAGATCTTGTAAAGGTCAAAGCGGCAGGCGGGATCCGGGACTGGGAGACCTGCGCCGCCATGATCGACGCGGGTGCGGAGCGCATAGGGACCAGCAGCTCTCTCGCCATCCTTGAGGGCTTTGACAGGGCCGGGAAGGAGGTCCACCCGTGAGGGCCTTCGCGGCTCCGCATGCCGCTTCCATGGATCTGACAGAAGAAAGAAAGGCTCTCTCTTCCGGAGAAGCCGGAAAGGGTCTGGCCCTGGTCCTGGAAAAGGTGGGAAGGCCTCAGATCAGGACCGCCCTTCTTATTTTCCTCTGCTTTCTTCTGACATCCACCTCCTGGCTTGCCTGGGAGTACCATCTTCTGACTTTTATGCCGGCCAGGGCTACGGATCTGAGCACCATGGGCATCGGATACCTGCTGCAGGCGGCAGGGACCGGCCTCTTTATCTTTCTGATCCGTCATAAGGAGGAAAGGGCAGGGAGGCTCTTCCTTCTGGCCATGGCGGTCCATACCCTGTGCATGCTGCCGGCCGTACTGAGCCCCTTTGCCGCAGCGGCCCTTGCCTTCGGTTTTCTGATGAACCTGGCCTGCGGCTTTATAGCGGGCGGCTATCTTCACGAACTGACCCTACTGGCGGACGCCGGCTCCAGGGCCAGAGTCTTTGCCGCGGGCTACGCCCTGTCCATTCTGGCCTCCTGGCTCCTTTCCCTGATCAGAGGAGGAAGGATCTATTATTCCGGAAAGGTGACAGGCATCGTGGTCCTTCTGACGGTCCTGACCGCTCTGATCGTATGGAAGGGAAAGGCCCTCCCTGCTGAGGCGGATACCAAAGCGCCTTCGGAAAGCATAAAGCCCGGAGACCTGAAGTTTTTCCTTCTGCTTTCGGCCCTGGTGCTATTATTCAGCCTCGTCAACAACACCGGCTTTGCCTTTTCCTCTGCGGACCTTGCAGGCAGCGTGAACGTGGAGTTCTCCCGCCTGATCTATGCGGTGGGCCTTCTGGCAGCCGGCTATATCACCGACAGATCCCGAAAGTACGGGGCGGTCTGTGCCCTGACGGCCCTGATCATGCCCTTTATGATCCTTTCCCTGAAGGGAGAGGCCCTGCCTGTCGTAATCTTCTGGGCCCTGAGCTATTTTACCTTCGGCTTTTATTCCGTATACAGGATCATTCTCTTTTCCGACCTGGCCCTTTCCACAGGACTCCTCTACCTGTCCGCCGCGGGACTTATGCTGGGACGGGTGGGAGACGCCCTGGGAGAGGTCCTCTGCCTGGTCCTGGCAGAACATCCCGTGGCCATGGTGGTCCTGACGGCCGTCCTCTTTGCGGCGGCCTCTGCGGTATTCTTTAAGGCCTACGCCCGTCTCTATATACCGGAGACCGTAAAGGAGGAGACAGAGAAAGAAAAGTTCGACCGCTTTGCCAGAGAGCACGATCTCTCTGCCAGAGAGAAGGATATGCTGCGTCTGATCCTTCTGGACAAGACCGTCCACGAGATCGCGGACGAGCTTACCATCTCCGACAACACGGTCAAGTACCATGTGAAAAACATCCTGCAGAAAACAGGCTGCAGGACCAGAAAGATCCTGATCGATTCCTACAGAGAAGGAGGGACAAAAGGAAGAGGATAAAAAAGTCTGTAAACTGACGAAAAAACGTACCTACCCGAAAAACTACCCGCCTTTCTGGCCAGACCACCCCGGAAACTGACTTGATAGCTTCCGGGGTTTTTCTTAATGTGAATATGTAAAGCTATGCCCCCGGGGCATAAATACCAAGCAGAAAGGGTGGACAGATCATGAAAAAGAAACTGTGGGTCATGCTGCTGGTCCTGGCACTTGCGGTCTCCGGACTGCCGGGAACGGCTGCCTTCGCTGAAGAGGAAGCGGGGACCGAAAGGCAGGAAGCAGCAGAGGAAGAAACCGTAAAGGCGCCGGCTCCGGAAAAGAAAGCCGAAGCCCAGGGCACAAAGGAAAGTACGGCCTCCAAGGAGAAGGCAGCTGAGGAGCCCGCTCCCGCAAAGCCCCAGCTGCAGGCAGAAGGGGGAGAAGCAAAGCCTCTGGAGGAAGCTGCTAAGGAGGCTCCCGCAGAGGAGCAGGAACCTGCTCAGGAGATTCAGGAAAAGCCCGTGGAAGAGGCCCCTGCAGAGGAAGCCCCTGCAGAGGAGGAAGGCCCTTCCGAACCTGTTCAGGGGGCACCTGCAGAAAGCGGCGGGGAGGACCAGAGCCCTGCGCCGGCTTTGACCGAAGAAGTCAATACTCTGCCGGAGGAAGAAGTTGCCGCAGAGCCCGCAGGTCCTGCGGAAAAGGTTTCCTTCAGGAAAGGCCCTTCCGAGATCTCCAGCCTTAATATTAAGGTGAACAGCCTGCCCCAGAGCGGCCAGAACAACAGGCTGAAACCGGATCTGACCATTACGGGAGAAGGAATAAAGAGCTGGTCGGCATATTATGACAAACATAAAGGGTACAATTCCGCCGGAGTAATGGATTTTGTCTTTGAAGGAGGAGAGACTTACTTAATTCATATCTCCATAGAAGCCGAGGACGGCTATGCCTTCAAAACAGGAGCGTTCAACAACGGGATCGACTATGGCTACGATTTTGACGGGACCTGCAGTCTGTCGGGAGAAAAAGCAGAGCTGAGGAGTGCTGTCAGACATGAGGGCAGTGAAAAGCCCCTGATCGTATGGCTTTCCGTTAAGGCAGAGGAGGGCCGGACATGGGAGGATATAGAGAAGGTCACTGTGAACTTTACGCCTCCCCTGGAAGGGCAGAAGGCTTCGGATATAAGTGCGGCCTCCCGTGCAGCCCTTTCTTCGGATTCCCACTGCACTGTTACAGGCGGAAAGTGGTTTGACCGGATGCCTTCCTGGAGCGTTGACTACCAGGAGGCCGCTCCCTTTACGGGGACCTTTGAAGGCGGGAAGACCTACTATGCAGAGATCGATCTGGTGCCGGAAGACTATTACAGGCTCCTGCAGGGAGGAGAACACGGATACCATTCGGATCCGACACATCTTGCCGTAAACGGAGCAGAACCCGCCAATCAGTACCTCTGGGTCAAGAATTACACCAGCGCGGACGGCTCCGGCGGCCAGATTGCCGGCGGCTTTATCTCCTTCACCATCGAGAAGCAGGACTATAAGACAGGCTTTAAAGAAGTATGGATCGATAATACGGTCGATAACAGTGTTTCCTATATACACGGCTATGTGAATATCAAGGGCACCGGCGGAGTCCAGGCAGGCCTGGATCCGGAAGTGGAAGTCTACAGCGGTCAGGAGAAGGTGACATTTTCCGAACCGGAAACGGAAGCAGTCAAGGAGCACATCAGAAGAGCATGGAAAATTGCCAGTGACCGGGCAAAACCCTGCATTAAAGCAGGCAAACCCGTATACGATCGCCTGTCTACTGTCGAAAGCCCCGGTAAGGTATGGGACAACCGGAAATATGAAACAGTCAATGAACAGGTAACGGACGGCCCAGGAATTACTGCCCCCATACCGGTCACATATTTTTCCGGAGACGCCTATAAGGATGCGGCAGGACATATCTATACACCGGATAATTACGAGATCAGCAGGACCCATCTGGCTTCCGGCGATTACGGAAAAGAGACTTTCTACGACGTGAGGATGGTGGGCGAGGTCAACGGCTATGACATTGTCGTCACGGACGACGGAAACGGAAAGGGCCGGGCAGATCTTACGGCCTCTCTTGAAGGAGAAACCGTCACTCTGACAGCCGAGCCGGATGAGGGTTATGACTTTAAGGAATGGCAGGTCATTTCCGGAGGAGCGGTGATTCCCGATGCCGCATCTTCCACGGCTTCCTTTACCATGCCCGCCGCGGACGTAGAGGTAAAGGCTGTATTTGTAAGCTCCCATGTCCACAGCCTGCAGCACAGGGACAAAGTGAACGCCTCCTGTGAGGAAGACGGAACGGAAGAATACTGGGAATGCACATCCTGCGGCAGACTTTTTGCCGATGCAGAGGGAAAAGAGCGGATCAAGGCTCCGAAGGTCATTCCCATGACAGGGCACAGCTGGGATGAAGGCGTTCTTACAAAGGAACCTTCCTGCAAGGAAAAGGGGATCATGACCTTTACCTGCACCAATGATCCCAGTCATACAAAGACAGAAGAAGTGGATGCCCTGGGCCATGACTGGGACGAAGGCACAGTCCAGAAAGAGGCAACCTGTGAAGAAGACGGCTCTGTCCTCTATGTCTGCAGACGCTGCCAGAAGACAAGGACCAAAGTCATTCCCGCTACCGGCCATGACTGGGGCAAGTGGGAAGTGGTCAAAGAGGCCACATCTTCCAAGGCAGGGATCAAGGAACGCACCTGTAAGAACGATCCCGAACATAAGGAAACCAAGAAGTATACCTTAAAGAAGAGCGGCAGCGGATCTTCCGGAAGCGGTAGGACCAGTAAGAAGTCTCAGACTGGGTCCTCCGGAACGACCAAGGCAAAACGCGGCGCCAGGACGAACGACGGATCGAGTGCCGGCGTATGGCTTATCCTTCTTACGGCATCTCTTGCGGGCGCAGCCCTGGTCCTGTCTGGAAGGAAGAGACTTGTTAAGTGACCGGCTCTGCAGCATGACTTAAAGGGAGGGCCCGAACAGGCTGCGGACGCGGATTTACCAGGAAAGAGACCTGCATAAACTCTGAATACTCTGGAAAGGAAAGTGCGGCGGATGATTTATATCTGCCGCGCTTTTCTTTTTCTTCCAAAGCCCCACCGGTCAATGGTAAAATGTTATTCAGTAAAGAAACAGACGAAAGAGCCTTTCCCGGCCGCCCTGAAGATGCAGGGAGGTGAGATCTGCGAAAGGAGTGGCGTGAAAGACAGAGGCAGGCGGATGAGCAGCCTTTTCTCATATCTGCTCAGGATATTTAAAGGCGTTTCTGGAAGGAGGAGAAGATGGCAGGATTATTCGGAAATATCAAACTTACGCCCCCGGAAGACATAGACGTAAGAACGGTCCGGATCGGAAAGATGAAGGCACTGGTCCTTTCTCCCAAAGAAGGGGCGGCCAATGCTCCCGGAATTCTGTGGATCCACGGAGGCGGCTACTTCCTGGGTATGAAGGAGATGGTCTATATGTCCAGGGCCCTGCGTCTGGTGAGATGGTATAAAGCGGTAGTGGTATCTCCGGGTTATACCCTGGCCTTTCAAAAGCCTTACCCGGCTGCGGTCAAAGACTGCTACAGAGCCCTTTTATATATGCAGTCCCACGCAGAAGAACTGGGCATTGACGAAAGGAAGCTGATTGTTGGAGGAGAGAGTTCGGGAGGAGGACTGACCGCTGCGGTCTGTATGCTGGCCAGGGACAGAAAGGAAGTCAAAGTGGCTTACCAGCTGCCTCTCTATCCCATGATGAGCAGTGTGGATACCGAATCTTCAAAAGACAATCACGGAAGGGTCTGGAACACCAGGCTGAACCATCTGGGCTGGAAATTCTACCTGAGGGAAAAGGCCGGGAAGAAGGTCTCTCCCTATGCATCCCCTTCCTTCCAGAAGGACTACAGGAGGCTTCCTCCCTGCTATACCTTTGTGGGAGACGGAGAGCCCTTCTATGCGGAGACCCTGGCCTACGTGGAAAATCTGAAGAAGGCAGGCGTTTCGGCCAGAGTGGATGTCTATCATACGGACATGCATGCCTTCGATATGCTTTCCCCGGACGTTGCCCCTGGACCGGAGGCCATCCAGAAGTTTGAAGAGGAATTCGAAAGGATCCTTGAAGAACTGGAGCTGAAGGGGAAGGAAAGAAAAGCAAAAAGAACGACCCCTAAAGGAAGCTGGAGCAGAGAGACCAGGGTCGGCAGACCGGCCGCAGGGAAAGCAGGAGAAATCAAGAGAAGGAAAAAGCGTCCCTCTTTCAAACGATCCCCTGTCCGTTTGTAAAGAACTGAAGAATAATTACAGGACATTCTTTCAGAATGAGATAACATTCATGCAGAAGCGGCGGCCCAGGCAGGTGTGTTGCCTGCAGCAGTGCCATGAGAGGCTTCCGGTATGACAGTAAGGTCTGTATCATGGAAGTGCGGAAACTGATATAATGCAGGGACTTTGCGAATCCGTCCGGGAGATGGCGGGCTGCAGAGTCCCTTCTAATTTCTTATTTGCTGGGAACGGGAAGGTCCGGGACAGAATAGTCTTCCTCACGGACAGTTTTTTGGACTGAAGGAAAGATGCCCGGCTGGCACCATGGTTCGGGGAAGAGGGGGGCGCACCGGTCCTGTAGCCTTGGGGATTCCTGCCAGAACTGTGGACAAGGAAGCCGCCCCTATGAGACACTTTAGATATGCAGTCCCAGGGAGATTTCAGAAGACTGTCGGCTGAAGGGGACAGCTGAGGGGAACAGTATGAAAGCATTCAATATCGAGAACGGAGTATTGATCAGATACAGCGGAAATAAGAAGAGTGTGACCCTTCCGGAGGAAATCACTGTGATCGGAAACCGGGCCTTTGAAGGCAGTAAAAATCTGGAGGAGATCGTGAGACCGGAAGGAGTAAGGGAAATCAGAGCGACCGCATTTGCCACCTGCAGGAAGCTCAGATCCATCTCCCTGCCCCGGAGCCTCATGGAACTTGGGGAGTATGCTTTCAGCGGCTGTGAGGGCCTTGCGAAGATCGAGCTCAGGTCGGATCTTAAGGTCATAAGGAACAATACCTTCGATGGCTGCAGGGGGCTTTAAAAGGTCATCCTGCCGGACAGACTTGCAAAGATAGGGGCAGAGGCCTTTAAAACTGCCAAAGCCTGGGCCTGATGCATATTCCGGACAGTCTTTCAGAGATTGAAAGGAAAGCCTTCGCGAACTGTGGGAATCTGAAGATCAGCAGGAGGCCAGGATATCCGCAGATTCCCTGCGGGGGAAAAAGGCCTCATCTGCCAGGGATGACATCCGGGGACCTTAAGTCATCCGTAATCGTGCCGGGGAAAAAGAGCTCCTTCTGACAGTCGTCTGAAGAAAGAAGACATTTGAAGGATGTTGCGGAAAGAAAAGGAAGAGGAGGAAGGTGCACGGCACCTTCCTCCTCTTCCTTGTGTGCCGGGCATGGCACAGTTCCTGCCGGTGAAAGTCCGGTCAGGATGAACTTACCTTTCAGCAGTTCAGCCAGTGCAATCGTATGTAATAGGGGCTGTTACGGAGGAAGAATTCCCGAAAAGGACTGTACAGTCAGTGCAATGGTGATGTCATTCACTGCATCCTTAAGTCCGAATGCACCTGGAACGAAGCTGAAATGCAGGGGGAAAGCCACGGTTTATCCGGGATTTGCCGGCCCCATGCATACTGTCTCAGAAAACCGATATTGATTTACAGCGCATGCAGCGCCGGATACGCGAACCATACGTCCGGTGCAATGGGAGGTGCGGAGCCGGCCGGCTCCCCCTGTCCTCCTGTCTGTTGAAAATGAATGCGGTAAAATATAATTGAGTAATTGAAATTTACCGTAAATTTACGCTGAGCATAGCAAAGAATACCGAAATAATGTATAATAAGAGAGAAAGAAAGGAGGAGGGTATGACAGAGAACAGGAAAATGATGAAAGTGAAAGACGCACAGGAATATCTTGGAATGTCTGCAAAAAGTGTAACCAATCTGTGTAACAGCGGGTCATTGCCGGGAGCTGTTAAATCGGGTAAATCCTGGCTCATTCCTTTTGAATCTGTTCAGGAATACGGCCGGAAAAAGCTGTCAGACAGGAAGGCAAACAGTAAACTTCTTCCTCTCTCGATTGGCTCTTTCAGCTATTCTGAACTTGCGGCAAACAGCTATTACATTGACAAAACCCTTCTGATTAAAGAACTGATTGACAGCAGGGATGCCGTAACACTGTTTTTACGTCCCAGAAGATTTGGTAAAACCGTGGCCCTTGATATGATTAAAACATTTTTTGAGCTTGATCATAGCGGGGATACGGCTGCCTTGTTCCAGAATCGAAAAATATGGAGATGCGGGAAACAGTATACCAGACTCCAGGGTGTTTTTCCGGTTATTCATCTGACTTTTAAGGATGTTAAGGCAGGCACTTGGAACGCAAGTCTCAATAAGATCAAAGAACTGATCGGTGATGAAGCGCAGCGGCTGTTTTCAGGTCTGGATAAAACGATTTTTGATGAACGGGATCTTAGAAAAATAAATAGCTTTCTTGACGAAACAGTTACAGATGAGAGACTGGAATCCGCGCTTCTTGATTTGAGCAGGCTTCTTAAGAAATACTATAATCAGAAGGCGATTATCCTGATAGATGAATATGATACGCCCATTCAGCAGGGGTATATGCGGGGATTTTATAATGAAGCTATTGATTTCATGAGAAACTTCTTCGCGGCCGGGCTGAAGGATAATCCATCGCTTGAGTTTGGTGTGCTGACCGGGATTTTGCGTGTATCAAAAGAAAACCTGTTCAGCGGGCTGAACAATCTGGAGGTTAATACCTGCATAGATAATAAGTATAGTCAGTATTTTGGCTTCACGGAAAATGAAGTAAGAGAGATGGCGGCTTACTTCGGACATGAAAACAAAATGGACGAGATAACGCAGTGGTATGACGGGTATAATTTTGGCACGTCAAAAATATATAATCCATGGTCAGTCACTAAATATTTCAATGAAGACTGTGTTCCTGATGCATATTGGGTGAACACCAGTGATAATAGTATCATTCACGATGTAATTGCGGGTCTGGGAGCAGAAGAACAGGGACTGCTTCTGGATGTTCTGCAGGGAAAGCCTGTTCAGACCTTACTGCAGATGGATACGATTTATCCAAATCTGAATGATGGATCTAATGCTGTATTAAGTTTTCTGCTGCTGGCCGGGTACTTAACTGTTGTAGATGCCGTGCGAAGCGAACCGGTCGGCAAAATTGGAAAACTCGTTATTCCTAATACAGAAGTACAGCGCGTATACAGTAATGAGATCGTTAACTGGATCTCAAATGACGTGCAGATTCCTGCAGCCAGGCGCCTGCAGAATGCACTGTTTGCAGAAAAACCGGATTTGATAAAAAAAATACTGGAAGAGTTCCTGCTTTCATGTGTGAGCAGCTTCGACATGAGATATGAGAGTTTTTACCATGGTCTGGTATTGGGAATGACATCAATCATGCAGTCCAGATATCAGATCGATTCGAACAGGGAAGCTGGTGAAGGAAGATATGATGTGCAGCTTTTCCCTCTGAAGAAATCCATGCCGGGCTTCATTATCGAGTTTAAGGCCGAGAAGGATAACGCTTCAGATCTTAAAGCCATTGCGGAAGAAGCGATCAGGCAGATCAATCGTAAGAAATACGAAACAGAAATGAGAAAACGAGGTGTCGGAAAAATCATTAAATATGGCATAGCGTTCAGAGGTAAAAGTGCGGAAGCTGCTGTCGAAGATTGATCAGCCTGCAAAGGTCGGATGAACACTCAGGAGGAGTACTCCTGGGTGTTTTCATTTGGCATAAGGGGGAACACTCTACAATATTACCCGGGATAAGATTACTGATGAGCAGGAAGCATAAGGATAATTTGCCGGATAAAAAGATTCCAGGGGCAGGTAAAAGACACTCTGCAGAACGGATTAATCAGCAAACAAGGAGGAAAGTGCCGGGCACTTTCCTCCTCTGTTTTGGCAGGTATCAGATATCGTATTTTGAATCCGGCGGATGCATGCTTTACCAGTCTGTGCTGTACCGCATGAAAGAGTTTTACGCCTGTTTCTGTATGCAATCAGAGCTTCTCGATCAGGGCGGGAAGGATCTTTGCCGCGTCGCCTACCACGCCGTAGTCGGAGTGCTCGAAGATCTTGGCGGACTTATCCTTGTTGATGCTGATGATGGTCCTGCTCTTACCGATGCCGCAGATATACTGGGCGGCGCCGGATACGCCCACGTTGATAAGGACCCGAGGCTTAACGGACTTTCCGCTGGTGCCGATCATGGCGGACTCATCGGAGACCCTCCCGGTATCGATCAGGGCTCTGGACCAGGCAAGGGCAGCGCCAAGCTTTTCTGTCAGGTCGGTGACACCCTTCCAGGCGGCGTCGGAGGCGGCGCCTCTTCCTGCGGCCACAACTACCTGGGCTTCGGTGATATCGTTTTCGGGCTTTCCTGCGGTCTCAAAGCCAAGGAACTCTTCACCGGATTCGGCGGTGCCAAGGAATGCGGTATCAGTGCTCATGATCTGAACGTCTGCAGGAGCCGGAACTTCTGCGTCCAGGATGCCGGGCCTTACGGATGCCATGACGGGGCGGGCATTCGGGATATAGATCTCACTGACCACCTTGCCGCCGAAGGCTGGCACCATGCAGTTCAGCCTCTGGCCGTTCCAGCGGAGGTCTATGCAGTGGGCCGCAAGACCGGTCTTTAAAAGGCCGGCAGTGGTGGGAGCCAGTTCGGAACCGATTCCGGTGGCGCCCATGAAGAGGTACTCGGGAGCGTGCTCCCTGACCAGCTTTTCCAGGGTCAGGCCGTAGAGGTCGCAGCGGTAGTCCCCAAGTGCGGGATGGTCGGCACTGTAGATGATCTCGGCGCCTCCTTCCATCAGCTTATCAAAGGTCAGGAGGTTGCCACTGCCCAGGACAATGGCCGCAACCTTATATCCGCCCATTTCCTTTGCGAGAGCGCGGGATTTGGAGAGGAGTTCATATACTACGCCGGCGGGTTCGTTTCCGTTTCTTTCAGCAAATACCCAGATTTCCTTTGCCATTTATGCTTCCTCCTTCCTGACTGCGCTCTGGCGGAGAATGTCAGAGAGCTTCTGTGCGATTTCGTTTTCGGTGCCTGTGAGCATGACGCATTCCTTGCTGCTTTCCATGGTCTCTACCTCGCCGTTCTGGGAAGGAGAGCCCTTCAGGCCCAGATAATTCTCATCCAGGTCTTCCAGATCAGCTGCGCTGTAGATCACAAGGGGCTTGTTCTTTGCTGCCAGGATGGTGCGTACATTGGCAAAGCGGACTTCGTTGGCTGCGTTTGTGACGCCGATGACGCAGGGGGTCTTCAGGCGGTACCTGCCGCGGCCGTTTTCAAACTGTCTGGTCACCACGACGCCCTGATCCCAGGTCACATCCACTGCGTTGGCTGCATGGGATGCGCCCATCCATACGCCCAGCTGAGAGGGCACATGGGCTGTGGAACCGTCCGCGCTCTCGTTGCCGGCCAGGACCACATCGTAGGTCCCGGTCTTTTTCAGGAGCATGCTTAAGGTATAGGAGGTGGCCAGAGAGTCTGCGCCGCCTACCTTGCGGTCGCTGATGAGGAAGGCTCTGTCGGCGCCCATGGCAAGGGCTTCCATGAGCTGATCCCTGGCGGCGGGAGGTCCCATGGAGACGACAGTGATTTCGCCCCCCAGTTCTTCCTTCAGACGGAGGGCTGCTTCCAGGGCGTGGGTATCGGCTTCGCCTATGACAGCGGGGATGCCGTCTCTGACAAGACGCTTGGTCTGAGGGTCCAGGGTGATCTTTTCATAAAATTCCGGATCGGGAACGGATTTGATGCATACTGCGATATTCATCTCTTTCTCCTTTCTTACAGGGAGCCTGCAACGGTGTCAACGAAGGTCTTGTCGCTGAAGCAGGCGATCTGCAGAGCCTTGGCATCGCGGTAGTAGCGCTCGATGCCGGTCTCGTGGATAACGCCTGTTCCGCCCATGAGAAGCATACACTCGCTGGCCACCTTCTCCATCAGAGGACCGGTGGCAGCTTTGAGGGCGCCGGCTTCCAGACTGTCATGGATCCCGCAGTTGCGGTTGGCCAGGTGTCCGTAGAGGGCGTTGCGGAAGTTGTAGACCTCCATCTGCAGCTTTGCCAGGTCGTGGCGGGCTGCCTGATGGGTATCCCAGAGAGATCTTCCCATCTGGATGCGGTTCTTGAGATAATCGGCCGTCTTGGCGATCATGGTCTCTGCACCGCCCAGGGCCAGGGCTGCGTAGCCGCTCAGTTCGGGACCAAAGCCCATGAGGATGCCCCAGGGATTGGGGATGCGGTCGCTTTCACTGACACGGCAGTTGTCGAAGTATACGCTGCCGGTGCGGCTGCCGTTGAGACCTACCTTATGCTCGATGTGGCCTACGGAGAAGCCGGGATCGGAGGTGGGAACGAAGAAGATATCCAGTCCCTGCATGGTGGTAAAGTCGATCTGGTCTCTTGTGAGGGCGATGACCATGAATACGTCCACTTCATCGGCCTGGGTGACCAGGACCTTGCCGCCGTTGATGATCCAGTCGTCGCCGTCCCGGACTGCCTTTGTCTGGTATTCCATAAGGTCGTTGCCGCCTGCGGGCTCATTGCCTGCAAGACCCATCAAGATCTCGCCGTTGACGGCAGGGATGACATACTTTCTGATCTGCTCTTCGGAGCAGGCTGCGGACATGGGGCCGTTGAAGACCTGGCGGAGAAGAGCCAGGAAGCCGAAGGTGGCGCTTTCCTTGCCCAGTTCCTCCAGAAGCAGTCCCCAGCTGATGTAATCGGGGCCTGTACCGCCGCAGCTTTCGGCTACGGGCATGGTGAACATGCCAAGTTTCCCCATTTCCAGAAGCGCCTCGCGGGAGCTGGCGTCATTGTCTTCCATCTCCAGTGCCAGGGGACGGACTCTCTTCTGGGCATAGGACCGGAAAGTTTTCTGCAGGAGCCTGCGCTCCTCATTCAAATACCACACTGCTGATTCCTCCTTCATCTGCTGTACTTTTTTAAGCGTGCTTCTGTAAACATGCCGGCGGGGCCGGCCTTGATTCTGCTTCTGCTTTCTTATGCCGCATGCGGCATCTTCCGGCGGGCCAGGGGTCCTCTATATACGCCCCTGCAGAGTTTCAGCTCCGGATGAGGAGCATGAAGGGCCGGGGATAAGAGGGCGTCACTGCCTGCCTGTTACGATATCATCGTAACAGGCAGGCGGAAGCTGTTCACTGGACAAAAATCAGATATGTATGGTTTTATGACATTGAATGGATTTTGTCTAAGCGGTATACTGGATATGGAAATAAGCAGAAGACCGGAGAAGTAAAAAGGCGGAAAGAGACGGAAGATACAAAAAACGGAAAGAGGAATCCTA
>DETN01000158.1:0-9879 GCA_002362155.1 Lachnospiraceae bacterium UBA3287
ATTCGTGGTAGCGGGCCTGATACTCCTCCGTCTGGTCGCCCCGGCGGGGCTTTTCGGAATGCAGGTTGGTCATTCCCTCGGCGCCGTATTCGGAATAGCCAAGGCACCGGTCAGGATAGACCTTATGGAAGAAATCGATCCACAGATCGTTGAGCTTAAAGCCCGGCACATACCAGCCAAGATAGAGGTTCCAGCTGACCACGTCCGTGATGTGGGCCACCTTATTGAAGGGGCCGCACATGGCGTAGCAGGCCAGCGTGGTGAAGCGGGTCCTGTCCATCCGGTGGCACAGATCGTTGAGAACCCGGTGGTTGTCCAGCATGTCCCCATTGTCCTTTGTGGAAATGGTGATCTCGTTGGATACGCCCCAGCAGACGATGGAGGGATGATTATAGTTCTGGACGATCAGTTCCTTCATCTGGGAGATGGTATTCTCCCTGCCTGCCGGCATATGTTCGGAAATGTAGGGGATCTCCGCCCATACCACCATGCCCCGCTCGTCGCACAGATCGTAGAAGTACTGATCGTGCTGGTAGTGGGCAAGACGGATGGTGTTGACGCCCATCTCGCAGATCAGGTCCATGTCTTCGAGATGCATCTCCCTGGTCAGGGCGTTGCCGATGCCTTTGCGGTCCTGGTGTCTGGATACGCCGTGAAGGGGATACTTTTTCCCGTTCAGGTAAAATCCCCTCTTCGGATCGCAGCTAAAATCCCTGACGCCGAAACGGGTCTCAACCATGTCCTTCTCTTCCCCGTCCACGGCAAGGACTGCCTGGGCCGTGTAGAGATAGGGGTCTTTGAGGCCCTTCCAGAGGTGGATCCCGTCGATGCGAAGATGCACGTCCCTGCCGGCAGCCTGCGTGCCTTCCTTTCCGTTCTCGTCGGTAAAGGAGACGGGCCTGCCCTCTGCGTCCAGGATCCTGACAGTGACCTGGCCTTCCCTGCAGTTGGTAAAGGTCTCAACCTCTACGTCGCCTCTCCGGTATCCTTCGGAAGGCCTGGCCGTTACCTTGATGCCGCTGCCTCCGAAATAGTCCATGTCGAAATGCTTTTCGTTTACCGTGATCAGGTATACGTCCCTGTAGATGCCTCCGTAGAAGGTGAAGTCGGCCTTCTGGGGATATACCCGGTCGTTCCTGCTGTTGTCGGCATATACCTTCAGGCGGTTGTCTTCCTCCAGACGGTCCGTGATGTCGAAACGGAAGGTGGAATAGCCTCCGTCATGGGTGCCGATCTCCTGTCCGTTCAGTTCGACTCTGGCCGAGGCGTTGACGCCGCGGAACTCCAGATAGATCCTTTCGTCATCCGCATGCTCCGGCTCCGCAAAGTCCTTCTCGTAGAGGCAGGTCCCTCTCCAGTAGTCGTTGCCGCCGTCCTGGCCGTCGAGAGCGTTCCAGGTATGCGGCAGATCCAGGGCGGCACATGTCCCGTCAGGTCCGGTAAAGCGCCAGTCCCGGTTGATTTGTACGATCTTTCTCATACGCACCTCCCCAATGCTGATAATACCCGGCAGGCATGTCACAAAAGCCCAGCCTGCCCTTTGTAAGAACAGTAGCAAAACCGTATAGTTACCTTCAACCTGTACGGCATAATCGGCAAATCTCACAACATAATCCGCATTTGTGATAAAATAGCATGGAAATAAAAAAGCCCGGAGACCGGGCAGGAACAGGAAAACAAAAATGAAGCAGTATCTTACAGCGATCATCGAGGATGATCCCTCCTATGCAGCGTATCTGAAAGAATGCCTGGACCGCTACGGCACAGAACATGACTGTGCGTTTCAGGTCAGAAGCTTCGGAAGGGCGGAAGCCTTCCTGGACAGCGTCCAGGGGCTCTATGACCTGGTCTTTATGGACGTGGAACTGGGCAAAGGATGGATGAACGGCATCGAAGCGGCCCGGGCCCTCAGGGCCGCGGGCTCCATGGCCATGCTCTTTTTTATCACCAACATGCCCCAGTACGCCCCCAGCGGCTACGACGTGGACGCCATCGACTACTGTATCAAGCCCATAAGCTACCGGTCCCTTTCCGTAAAGCTGGACAAGGCCCTCCGCATCCTGAAGAACAGAGACGGAGTCCCGGTCAGGATCCGGGTCAGAGACGGCCTCAGGGTCGTCTCCTCGGCGGACATCCGCTATATAGAAGTCATGGGGCATGATCTGATGTTCCATACGGAGGGCGAAGTGATCACCGCCTACGGCGGCCTGAAGGAAAGGGAGGAGGAACTGAAGGATAAGGGCTTTGCCAGGTGCAGCGCTTCCGTCCTGGTCAATCTCCGCTTTGTGAACGGGCTCTTCGGAGATGAGGTGAGCGTGGGATCTGAAAGGATCCGGATCGGCCGCACCCGGAAGAAGGAATTCATGGCAAGTCTGAACAAATATCTGGGAGGCTGAATGTTACTGTCCGAATTCGCGCCGCGGCCGGATCTTACGGCCGCAGCCTATTTACTTGAGATCATCATTGCGGAATTCCTCTTCCTTGGCCCCTATAAAAAAAGAGACGCCTTTCCGGTCAGAGCCGCCCTGTCCCACCTGGCCCTGCTGATCCTGGGCATCGTCACAGGCATCCCCGTGCGGGCCGGCTTTCCCCGCTTTGTCTGGTTCTTTCTGGCCATGCTGGCCGCCATCGGAGCGGTCTGCTTCTGCTACCTGGAATCCCCCTTTACACTGACCAGCGCCTGCGTGGCGGGATTTGCCACCCAGCACATCGCCAACAAATGCACCCTGATCCTGCGCATGATCCCGGATGCCGCCTGGATGGCGGAGCAGAGCCTTTTTCTCCATGCTCTCTTCGAGATCCTGACTTTCAGTTATGTCTATCTCTTTATCTATCTGATCTTCGGAAGGCGGCAGACCAGAGCGCCGGCCTCTCTCCAGCTCCAGGCCCTTTCCGTCACCATCATTCTCACCTGCATTGGTGTGAACCGCCTGGTGGTGGACCAGGCCGCAGGCAACGTTTACTTTGAACTGGCCGCCTGCCTCTATGCCATCCTCTGCTGCGTCTTTGCCCTGCTCATCCAGTTCACTGTGGCCCAGTGGCAGAGGGCCGACACCGAAAGGCTCCTGACTGCCCAGCTCTTCTCGGAATCCCGCAAGCAGTACGAGCAGTGGTCCGTCAACGCAGGCATGATCCGGCACTGGATCCACGACCTGCGCCATCTGATGAACCGGGTGGAAAGGCTGGCCTCCCAGAAGCATGTGGAGATCCCGGATATTTCCGAGATCAGGGCGGCCGTGGACCGGCTCTCTCCCGCCGCCAGGACCGGCAACGACGCCCTGGACCTGCTCCTTCAGAACATGGACGATCTCTGCCGCAGGAGCGGCATAGCCCTCCAGTGCGTGGCCTACGCCGACTGTCTCAAGTACTTCGACGGCATGAAGCTGTATTTCCTCTTTGCCAACGCCATCGACAACGCCATGGAAAGCGTATCGGGCCTGGAGGATCCGGAAAAAAAGCTCATCGATATCAGCATCCGGGCCTTCGGAGATACGGCTTCCATCCGGATCTGGAACTATTTCACCGGTCCCATCGTCTTCTCCTCCGGCCTTCCCCTTACCAGCAAGGAAGGAGAATCCCACGGCTTCGGCATGAAGAGCATGCAGAGGATCGTGGACGATTTCGGCGGCGTCATGAACGCCCACACGGAGGGAGAGATCTTCAACCTGGACATCATGCTGCCGGTGCCCGAAGGAAGCCCCCGGGAGGGAGTGCATGACGCCGGGACATAAGCTGCAAAAACATTAAAGCTACAAAGAGGCGGCCCGCATGCGCTGGCCGCCTCTTCCTTATGGAACAGGACTCCTGAATCTGGCCCTGTAAAAATTGTCGATTCTGGCATTTGATATAAGGCCACGCATCCCTTATGATAGAGCCATCAGATGTATCTGAGGAGGAAAACGTCATGAAGAAAATACTTACGATCCAGGATATATCCTGCGTGGGCAAGTGCTCTCTGACAACGGCCCTGCCCGTCATATCCGCCATGGGGATCGAGACCTGTGTCATTCCCACCGCGGTCCTGTCCAACCATACCGCTTTCTCTTCCTTCACCTTCCGGGATCTGACCGAGGACATCCCCGGGATCTATGAGGTATGGAAAAAGGAAGGCTTCCGCTTCGGCGCCGTCTACAGCGGCTACCTGGGATCTGCGGAGCAGATCGGCCTGGTCCGCCGGGCCTGGCAGGAATTCGGCGGAAAAGATGCCTTAAAGATCGTGGATCCAGCCATGGCGGACCACGGAAAGCTCTATACAGGTTTTTCGGAAAGGTTTGTTTCGGAAATGGCTTCTCTGTGCGGACAGGCGGATCTGATCCTTCCCAACCTGACGGAGGGCTGCCTTATGACAGGCCATCCCTACAGGGAAGGCGGCGGCGAGGCCTATTATAAGGATCTTCTGAGGAAACTGGGGGATCTGGGCGCCGGCACGGTGGTCATGACCGGGGTCGGCCTGCAGGAGGGAAGGCTGGGCGCCATGACCTACAGACGGTCCGACGGCAGCTTTTCCTTCTATGACAACGAAAAGCTCCCTGTCAGCTTCCACGGCACCGGCGATATCTTTGCCAGCTGCGTGACCGGAGCCCTGGCCCTTGGCTGCAGCGCGGAGGAGGCCGCGGCCCTGGCCGTGGACTTTACCCTGGAGTGCATGAAGGAGACCATGAAGGATCCCGATCATTCCTGGTACGGGGTCAACTTTGAGTCCGCCCTGCCCTGGCTGACAGACCGGGTCAGAGGTCTCGAGGGGTAAGTCGGAAAACAGTAAAACAGGCGGTCGCTTTCGCGGCCGCCTGTTCTTTTTTCTTATTTCACAGGACCTGCGTCCTGCTTCCTATGAAATATCAGCCCTTCTTTGCAGCAAGATCGGCAGCGATCTTCTTGGTCAGAGCGGGCACGACCTTGTTGAGGTCGCCGACGATGCCGATATCGGCCACGTCAAAGATGGGAGCGTTCTCATCCTTGTTGATGGCGATGATCAGATCGGACTCTTCCATGCCGGCCACGTGCTGGATGGCACCGGAGATGCCGATGGCGAAGTAGATCTGAGGACGTACGGTCTGGCCTGTCTGACCGACCTGGAGATCCTTGGGCTTCCAGCCGGAATCTACGACTGCACGGGAGCAGGAAACGGTACCGCCGATGACTTCTGCCAGATCCTCAAGGATCTTGAAGTTCTCGGGGCTGCCGACGCCGCGGCCGCCGGATACCAGGATCTTGGCAGCGGAAATGTCAGCGACGGACTTCTTCTCTCTGATGATCTCAAGGATCTGCGTGTACTTGTCGTTCTCAACGATGCCGGCGTCGAAGTTGATGACTTCTGCCTTGGCGCCTTCGATGGGAGTGATCTTCTGCATAACGCCGGGACGGACTGTAGCCATCTGAGGACGGAAGTCAGGGCAGGCGATGGTAGCAATGGTGTTGCCGCCGAATGCAGGACGGGTCATGAGCAGCAGGTTGAACTTTGTAGGATTGGTCAGCGGGAAATCGCCGATATCCAGCTTGGTGCAGTCTGCGGTCAGACCGGTATGGATCCTGGAGGATACGCGGGGGCCAAGGTCACGGCCGATGGCGGTTGCGCCTACCAGAAGGATTTCGGGCTTGAACTCATTGATGACAGCTACCAGTGCCTGGGTATAAGGCTCTGTCCTGTAATCCTTGAGAGCGGGATCGTCCACAACGATGACTCTGTCGGCACCGTAGCGGGCAAGTCTGTCTACCAGGCCGCCGACTTCAGAGCCGATGAGTACTGCTGTGACTTCCTTTGTTTCCAGGCTGGATGCCAGTTCTTTCGCTTTGCCGAGAAGCTCCAATGCGACCGGGGTGATCTCATTGTCTACCTGCTGAGCGAAGATAAATACTCCTTTATATTCTTCTAAAGACATGTTTTCTTCTCCGTTCCGCGCTTATTTCTGCGCTTTTACTTTCTAATTATTAAACTGAGCCTCTTGAATTATCAGATGAAGTGCTTCTCTTTCAGCAGATCGAAGATGATCTGTGCGCCCTCTTCATCGCTGTCGGGAGTGTACTTTGTGCCAGCGCCCTTGGCCACCTTGTCGGAAGCCTTGGCGATCTGGGTAGGTGATCCCTTCAGACCCAGGTTGCTGTCGTCCACATCCTTCAGATCTGCTCTGCCCCAGACGGTGATCTCTTTTTCGAATGCATCGAAAATTCCGCCGGGAGTCATGTAACGGGGCTCATTTAATTCGGAAAGTGCAGTTACAAGGCAGGGCATCTTGGCCTTGACAATGTGGTATCTGTCTTCAAACTGGCGCTTTACGATGACGCTGTCGCCTTCAATCTTCAGGTCTTCCGCGTAGGAAATTACGGGAATGCCCAGATGTTCGGAGATCTGAGGGCCGACCTGAGCGGTATCACCGTCGATGGCCTGACGGCCGGTGATGACCAGATCATAGTCCAGGTTTCTCAGAGCGCCTGCGATCGTGGAAGAGGTTGCCCAGGTGTCAGCGCCGCCCAGGACTCTGTCGGTAACAAGGATGCCCTTGTCAGCGCCCATGGCATAAGCTTCGCGAAGGACTGCCTCGGCCTTGGGAAGGCCCATGGTCACTACTGTAACCTCTGCGCCGTACTCATCTTTTAATCTGAGAGCTGCTTCCAGACCGGCCTTGTCATCGGGATTCATGATGGCAAGCATTGCAGCTCTGTCCAGTGTTCCATCGGGTTTGAACTTAACGCCGCCCTTTGTATCGGGAACCTGCTTAACGCATACTACGACTTTCATGTGTCATTCTCCTTTGTTTATTATCAAACTTTACTCGGTAATCGATCAATGATCCGGATTATCTCAGCATGGAGCCGGAGATGACCATACGCTGAACTTCGGATGTGCCTTCGTAGATCTCGGTGATCTTGGCATCACGCATCATACGCTCAACTTCGTACTCTCTGATATAACCGTAACCGCCAAAGAGCTGAACAGCCTTCGTGGTAACTTCCATAGCGGTCTGTGCTGCGAACAGCTTTGCGGTAGCTGCTTCTACGGAATAGACCTTCTGGGTTGCCTTTGCCATAGCTGCTTTATAAACAAGGAGCTTAGCTGCCTCAACCTTGGAATACATCTCAGCAAGCTGGAACTGTGTATTCTGGAATGCGGAAATGGTTCTGCCGAACTGCTTTCTTTCCTTGACGTACTCAACGGTCCTTTCAAGAGCGCCTTCTGCGATGCCCAGAGCCTGCGCAGCGATACCGATACGGCCGCCGTCCAGAGTGTGCATTGCATAAGCAAAGCCCTTGCCCTTCTGGCCCAGCAGGTTGTCTGCAGGGATCCTGCAGTCCTGGAAGATCAGTTCGTATGTGGAAGAACCGCGGATACCCATCTTGTTTTCCTTGGTACCGAATGTGAAGCCGGGAGTGTCCTTCTCGACGATGAATGCGGAGAAGACCTTCTGCTTGCGGCCGCGCTTCTCGATGATGTCGGTATAGGCAATGATGATGTAGATATCTGCTTCCTTACCGTTTGTAATGAAGCACTTGGAGCCGTTGAGGATGTACTCGTTGGTCTCGGCATCAAAGACAGCCTTTGTCTGTACGCCCTGGGCATCGGTGCCGGCACCGGGCTCGGTCAGACCGAAAGCGCCCAGCTTCTCGCCCTTTGCAAGGGGAACCAGATATTTCTGCTTCTGGGCTTCGCTGCCGTAGAAGAGAATGGGATCGCAGCACAGGGAGCTGTGTGCGGAAACGATAACGGAAGTCGTGCCGCAGACCTTGGCCAGTTCTTCTACACACATGATATATGTAAGAGGATCACAGCCCTGTCCGCCGTATTCCTTCGGAACCGCGATGCCCATGAAACCGTACTTCTGCATCTTTTCAACGGTATCCCTGGGGAAAATCTCAGTTTCATCAACGTCAATTGCACGAGGCTTAACTTCTTTTTCAGCGAAATCTTTGAACAGATCTCTCGCCATTTCATGCTGTTTGTCTAACTGAAAATCCATTGTAAATCTCCTTATTATTATTTATTCGATCCGGGAGAAGGACACCCTGTGCCCTTCTCCCGGTCATAATCTTTCCGTGCTGATTACTTGTCGGTAGGGACCTTGCCGTTTGTGTAATCATAGAAGCCGATGCCGGTCTTGACGCCCAGTCTCTTGCCGCGGACCATCTTGCGGAGCAGAGGGCATGCGCGGTACTTGGAATCACCGGTGTCGGCATAGATGACATCCATGATCGCCAGAACGATATCCAGACCGATGTAGTCGCCCAGCTCAAGGGGACCCATGGGGTGGTTGCAGCCGAGCTTCATAGCGGTATCGATGCCCTCGATATCGGAAACGCCTGCTTCATAGACGCAGATGCCTTCGTTGATCATGGGAACAAGGATTCTGTTAACGACGAAGCCTGCAGCCTCGTTGACCTGAACAGGAGTCTTGCCCAGGGCTACGGAGATCTCTTTGACCTTCTCGACGATCTCGGCGGGGGTATTCAGACCTGCAATGACCTCGACCAGCTTCATAACGGGAGCGGGATTGAAGAAGTGCATGCCGATCACGGGCTTGGAAAGGCCGGAGCCGATCTCTGTGATGGACAGGGAAGAAGTATTGGAAGCATAGATGCAGTCGGGATTCTTTACGATTTCATCCTGGAGCTGTCTGAAGCAGTCCTTCTTGATGGACATAACTTCCAGAGCTGCCTCAACTACGAGGTCAGGATCGACAGCGATGGTGTTGAGACCGGTCTCGATCTTTGCAAGGATGGCGTCTGCAGCTGCCTGCTCCATCTTGCCGCGGGCGATCCTCTTGTCGAAGCCCTTCTTGATCTTTGCGTAGCCGCCTGCTGCGAACTCTTCCTTGATGTCGCAGAGATAGACCTTCTCAACTTCGGCGCACTGTGCGAATGCCTGTGCGATACCGGAACCCATTGTACCAGCGCCAATAACTGCTACTTTCATTTTGTGATCCTCCTTAAATTATTTTCGGATTAATAAATAAACTTTACTTGTTCTGGAAGTCGACCATCTTGACCTTCTTGGGGTCATCCTTCTTGCGGAGGAAGTTGGCCATTCCTTCCTGCTGATCATAGGTCTCGAAGCAGGAGCCGAACAGCTTCTCTTCCACTACCAGAGCCTGATCCATGTCCACCTGGAGACCTTCGTTGATGGCCTTCTTGCAGGCGCGGACTGCGATGGGAGCCTGCTTTGCGATCCTGGCGGCAAGCTTCTTTGCTGCGGGAAGGAGCTCTTCCTGAGGATATACGGCGTTGACAAGTCCGATCCTGTAAGCTTCGTCAGCCTTGATGTTGCTGTTGGAGAAGATGATCTGCTTTGCCATGCCGGGGCTGACCAGACGGGCCAGTCTCTGTGTGCCGCCGAAGCCGGGGGTGATGCCCAGGCCTACTTCGGGCTGTCCGAACAGAGCGTTGTCGGAGCAGATGCGGATATCGCAGCTCATGGCGATCTCATTGCCGCCGCCCAGAGCGAAGCCGTTGACTGCCGCGATGACGGGAATGGGGAATGTCTCGATCCTGCGGAAGATGTCATTGCCCTTCTTGCCGAATGCCTCGCCTTCCTCCTTGGTCAGAGTGCTCATCTCGCCGATGTCTGCGCCGGCCACGAAGGACTTCTCGCCTGCGCCTGTCAGGACCAGAGCGCGGACAGCTTCCAGATCCACACCGTCCAGAACTGCGTTCAGATCATCCAGCACTTCGGAGTTCAGAGCGTTCAGAGCCCTGGGACGATCTATAGTGATGATGCCTACAGCGCCTTCTACTTCATACTGTACAAAACCCATAACTTTACCTCACTGAAAATATCTGTTTCAACAGATGTACCCCCGGAGCAGGCCTGCCCCGAGGGAACATTCTATGTCCGACTATGATTTATGCTTCGTACTTCTCTACGATGGTGGCGCATCCCATGCCGCCGCC
>DETN01000158.1:9976-10290 GCA_002362155.1 Lachnospiraceae bacterium UBA3287
AGCAGGGTAACAAGGATACGGCATCCGGAAGCGCCTACGGGGTGGCCCAGAGCGATGGCGCCGCCGTTGACGTTGAGCTTCTTGAGATCGAAGCCCAGTTCTCTGCCGACTGCTACGGACTGTGCTGCGAAGGCTTCGTTTGCTTCGTACAGGTCGAAGTCGTCAATGGTAAGACCGGTCTTTGCAAGGACCTTCTTTGTGGCTGCTACGGGGCCTATGCCCATGATGGAAGGATCTACGCCGCCCAGAGCGCCGGCTACCCATGTTGCCATAGGCTTGACGCCCAGTTCGATGGCCTTCTCTTCGCTCATAAC
>DETN01000158.1:10399-19065 GCA_002362155.1 Lachnospiraceae bacterium UBA3287
ATGGGACGAAGTCTTGCAATGCTCTCGGCAGTGGTGCCGGGACGGGGACCTTCATCTGTATCGAACACGATAGTCTGCTTCTTCTGCTTGACTTCTACGGGAACGATCTCATCCTTGAAGATGCCGGCTTCCTGGGCCGCACATGCCTTCTGCTGGGAAGCGGCCGCGAACTCGTCGAGCTCCTGCCTTGTCAGTCCCCACTGAGCAGCTACGTTATCGGCTGTTCTGATCATGTGATAATCATTGAATGCATCCCAGAGGGCATCCTTGATCATGGTGTCGACCAGCTTGCCGTCGTTCATTCTGTAACCATAACGGCCCTGCATGACTGCATAGGGAGCCATGGACATGTTTTCCATACCGCCTGCGACTACGATATCCGCATCGCCTGCAATGATCATATCTGCTGCCATGTTGACACAGTTCAGACCGGAACCGCATACGACATTGATGGTAACAGCAGGGACTTCCACCGGAAGACCGGCCTTGATGGAAGCCTGTCTTGCCACGTTCTGGCCCTGGCCTGCCTGGATAACACAGCCCATCAGAACTTCGCTGACCTGATCTGCAGGAACGCCTGCGCGGTTAAGAGCCTCCTTGATGACGATGGCACCAAGATTGGCTGCAGGAGTTGTGCTGAGAGCGCCGCCCATTTTGCCGATCGCTGTACGGACAGCGCCGGCGAGTACTACTTTCTTTGCCATAAGTTTTCCTTCCTTTCATGACACACGCCTGCTTCCGGTTTTGCCGGAAGAGGCAGGCTGCAACGTTGATTGTTAAAATTTTATCATTGCACTTTGGATATTATAACACCTGGATGTACACTTTGCAATGAGAATTCACACAGTTATAAGCGCTCTTTGTACTCTTCATACAATTTTAACAGAGTCTTACAGCAGTCCCGCTCCTGCTCTTCCGGGCAGGGGCGGGACTGCTGTGTTTCCGGGATTTCCGGCTGTTTTATGCTTCAGGCTCGATCAGGCCGTAGGTCCCGCCTTTTCTCTTATAGACGACGGCGGTCTGCTCAGTCTCGGCGTTGATGAATACGAAGAAGCTGTGTCCCAGAAGCTCCATCTGCACGCAGGCATCTTCCGGATACATGGGCTTGAAATCGAAGGTCTTATGGCGGACGATCCTGATGGTCTCCTCAAAGGAATCGGCTCTTTCAATGAACTCCCTCTTCAGGTTGGCGCCTTCCTGGTGCTTCCTGATGATCTTTCCCTTGTATTTCTTGACCTGTCTCTCGATGACTTCCTCCACCAGATCGATGGATACATACATATCGTTGCTGACCTGCTCGGAACGGATGATGCTGCCCTTGATGGGGATGGTCACCTCGATCTTATGACGGTCCTTGTCCACGCTCAGTGTGACATGGGCGACTGTATCCTTGGAGAAGAATTTGTCCAGCTTGCCAAGCTTGTCGCGCACGGCCTGGTCCAGATTGGGTGTCACTTCCATGTTCTTGCCAACAATTAAAAATTCCATAAGCACCTCTTTCCGCGGAGCTTTACCTGTGTCCGCTTATGTTATTGGCCGGAAAACTGCAGAGCCGCTTTCCGGAGCCTCAAAGCACCGCCCGCGGCAGTGCTTTTCGACACCATTATTATAACATAGACCGGACCGTGCACAGTTTATTTTATGCAAAATTCATAAAAAAGATGCGCACCGGAGTGCGCATCTTCATCAATAACCATATGAAAGATCTTCTGCCTTCGGCAGCAGCTCTTTATTTATACAAGCCTTCTGATGCAGGCGATGGTGCCCATGTAGGAAAGATCGGATACCTTGATGCCGCTCCTGGGAGTGGATGCATGAACGATCTGATTGTTTCCGATATAGATGCCCACGTGGCCGTAGAAGCAGACCAGGTCGCCGGGCTGGGCATTTGAAAGGGAGCCCACGTTGGTGCCGTAGGATCTCTGGGACGCGTCATAGTGGGGAAGGCTGATTCCGAAATGAGCGAAGACGCCCATGGTAAAGCCGGAGCAGTCGCATCCGTGGGTCAGGCTGGTTCCGCCGTATACATAGGGGTTTCCCAGGAACTGCATGGCGTAATCCACGACTGCCTGGCCTGACATGTAATTGTCGTCATATTCCTGCTGGGCTTCCTCAAGGAGAGCCTCTGCCGCCACGACGGCGTCGGACGCCGCGCAGATGACGGTCAGCGCTGTCTCTTCGTCTACAAAGGAATCCTCTGTAAGGGACTGGGCGCTCTCAAGGATCTTCTCGGCTCTGGCCGTTTCGATCTTGGCATTCTGCAGGTTTGCGGCGTAGTCGCCTTCCCTGCCTTCGATTTCTTCGGCCGTTTCCGCTGTGGGATAGCCTGTGCCGACCTCGGCATAGTCTGCCGAAATGTATCCTTCTCCGTATTCGGGAAGGGTTACTTTGATCCAGCCGTCTTCCTCGCCGGAAACGTCGATCTCTGTGCCGGCGGGAAGGCCGGTGATGACATCATAGTCTGTTCCGGGGCCGGACCGCACATTCAGAGTGGAAGAAGCTGTCATGACTGTGGCTGTGGTCTGCTTGGTAAGCTCTGCCAGTTTCTCGGCCGCTTTGCCTTCCACCAGTTCTTCGCGGTTTACGTAGCCGACGACATCGCCGGATTTGATGCGGATCCAATCGCCGCCGTCATCCTCCAGGACGGTAGCTACGTCGTTGGCCTTCATGCGGCCTACGATCTCGCCGTCTTCGGAAGCTTCGCTCCTGACGGAGACTGTCTCCGGACTGGATGCGACTGCAACAGAATTGGTCTTGCCTGTATCAGCAATGACATCCTGGCCCAGAACATTACTGACTGCGTTGGTTCCGACGGAAGAAAGAAGCAGGCTGCTGCCGGCTTCGGCAATGTCTCCCGACTGTTCCGTTTCCGCAGACATCTCGGCAGCAGCTTCACTGATTTCCGCAGCGGCCATGGCCGGAAGGCTCACGGACCCTGCGGCGACAGCCGCTGACATAAGACCGGTAATTAATCTGACTTTAAAGGACTTCATTTTACCTCCATGAATTCACGCAGCAATTCCGTTCGTTACAACTTTGTGGTCTTTATTACGGAATTGTTACATTTTTTATCCAGGGATAAATATAGCAAAGCCTTTATTTATTGTCAACTCAATCAAAAGCCATACGTAACATTTTCATAAAAAGTTAATAATTATGAAACCGTTTTGAAAAAGAGCTTAACCGTAAAAGCCTTTCCGGCCAGTCCAGCCTCGGCGCTTCCCCCCATTTTTTCCATCATTCCCCTGATATTGTCAAGACCGATCCCCGTGCTTTCCTCTCTGTCCGCGTTCCTGCGGCAGGTGTTGGTGACGGACAGGGAAAGCATATCTCCGCTTTCTTCCGTCTTAAAGACCACCGGGTCGGCCGGATCCGCATATTTGACCGCGTTGGAGACGATGTTGTCCAGGATCCTGTTTATATAGTCCGTTCTGGCCCGGACGCTGCCCTCAGGGAAATCTCCCTCCAGAGCGACCGTAAAGCCCTGGCTGCCCAGATATTCCGCCGCTTCGGATACGGGATCGTAGAGAAGGTCCCTGAAGGAGGCCGTCTCTTCCGATCCGCCTCTCTGCTCCTGTCCGCGTTCCAGGGAATACTCGAAGATGTTGTCGGACATCTCCTTGATCTGGACTCCTTTTTCGTGAATGGCCCGGACATACCTCTTCCACTGGCCGGCGTCCTCGTATCTGGCGTTCTCCAGGATCTCGGCGTAAAGAAGAAGGGAGGTCAGGGGCGTCCTCAGATCGTGGGACATTTCCGTGATCACCTCCCGGAAGGCCCCGGTGGTCTCTTTGTTCTTGCGGATTTCCTCCCTGATGCCCAGGCGCATGCTGTCTATGCTGGAAGCCAGAAAGCTCAGCTCGTCCTTGCCCCGCACGGTAATGGGATAGTTGAGATCTCCCCCCTCCAGGATGGCCACCTCCCGGCTGAGCTCCGATATATAGCGGATCTCGGACCGGATCCCCAGAAAGAAGATCAGAAGAAAGATCACAAAGGTAGCCGTCACCCGAAGCAGGATCAGCATGATCTCCATCCTGTGCACGTAAAAGCCGTAAAGGACCAGCTGGGCCCTGCCGTCCTTGAAGGTCATGACATAGTTGGACTGCCAGGTATAGTAGAAGTCCCCCTCTTCCTGCCGTTCGGAAAAGCCCGGATCCATGGAATCGTAGATCAGGGCGTAGTTCTTGTAGATCTCGATCTCCAGGTCCGGGTGCTGCCTGACCCATCTCGTCAGGGCGTTGGTATCCTTGGAGGAGAGATGGTTGTCGGTGACGTATTTCTGGAATTCCTCGTAATTGCGTTCGTTCTGGGACTCCTGGAAGGAATCCCTTACGGCGTCCCCGAAAAAGCGCTCCACCGCCCAGTCGGACAGGAAAAAAAAGGTCCCCGAGCAGATAAGGGCGGCGGCCAGGAGCCTGATCAGTCTGAAGTATATTGAGTTCCAGTTCCACTTGTTGATCATAGCAGGACACGGGGGGCCTGCGGCAGACGCCTTCTCCTTCCCCTTCTCCTTTCTTCTATATAAAAAAGCCTGCCGGAAGCAGGCTTTTCTTTCATCGCCGCAGCTGCTCAGATATCCGGGACGGGGCTCCTCGTTTCAAAACGGTAGCCTCTTCCCCATACGGTGACCACATGCTTGGGCTTCTGGGGATCCTTTTCGATTTTGACCCGCAGCTTTCTTATGTGTACGGTGATGGTCGAATTGCAGCTGTAGAAATATTTTTCGTTCCATACAGTTTCATAAAGCTCTTCTGCCGGAAAGACCCTGCCGGGGTTTTCCATCAGAAGCAGCAGTATCCTGTATTCGATGTCGGAAAGGCTCAGCTCCCGTCCGTTCATGCTGACCTCGTTGTAGCTCCTGTTGATCCTGATCCCGGACAGTTCGATGTATCCCCCGTCTCCGGAAGACACCTCGTTTCCCTTTCCCTTGTATACACAGTAGCGGCGCAGCAGGGCCTTGACCCTTCCCAGGAGCTCGGCGTAGGAAAAGGGCTTGGCAAGATAATCGTCGCCCCCGGCCATCAGGCCCACCAGCTTGTCGGACTCCCTGGATTTGGCTGTCAGAAAGAGGACCGGTACATTGGAGACCTTTCTGATCTCCTCACAGGTCCGAAGGCCCGACATGCCCGGCATCATGATGTCCAGGATCACCAGGTCTGTGGCCTCCGAAAGCAGTTCGAGGCCTGCCCGGCCGTTCCCTGCTTCCGTAACATGATAGCCTTCTCCTTCCAGAAGGATCCTGACGCCCTCCCGGATGTCCATATCGTCTTCCACCAACAGAATTTCCGCGCTGCTCAATGATGAATACTCCTGTTCTTCTGCCGGTGACTGCATTAAGGCATCAGTCAGTAAAAGACATTTCGTCCCCGAACCTGTCCTTTATGATCCGATAGACCTCCATAAGGATCCTTTCATCCTCCACAGTCACGTAATCATCCATATCCTCGTACTCGGAGTCCTCGATCTTGAAGATCAGGATTTCTCCGGCCTCTTCGCTCTGCATGGTCATAAGAGCGGCATAGTCCTGCCCCTCAAATTCCACTGTGTCCAGATACAGAGCCTGGATCTGGTTTCCGTCTTCGTCCGTCAGAGTGATGATATCGTTTTCATCAAACTCTTCCATTTCTTCGTTCTCATTGTATCCCATATCGTGATTCTCCTTTTCCTGAACTTGTTAATTTTTTACAGTACGAACTGCGAGATGCAGAAGGTAAAGTAGACTGCCAGCAGGACAATGCCCTGGATCCTGGACAGCTTTCCTCTCACCAGCGCCGGCAGTGTCATGAAGGACATGACAAAGAGCATGACCGGAATGTCGATCAGAAGGGAGGCGTTATAGCCTGCCACCGTCTTGCTGGCCGGTACCGCAAAGGGGGACAGGGCCACGGATACGCCCGAGACCAGGACCAGGTTGAAGAGGTTGGCCCCTATGATATTTCCCAGGGACAGGGCGCCGTGGCCTCTGACCAGAGAGGTGATGGCCGTCACCAGTTCGGGAAGGGACGTGCCCAGAGCGACAAAGGTCAGAGCGATGACGGATTCCGGAACGCCCAGGCCCTGGGCGATCAGGGTGCCGTTGTCTACCAGAAGATCGGCGCCGATGGCGATCAGGACTGCGCCCACCACCAGAAGGAGCAGGTCCTTCCACAGAGGGCTCTCTTCCTGGGCTTCCTCTTCTTCCGCCGCCTGCTGGGGCTGTCCTGTCATCTGCCTGACTGTCGTAAACATATAGAGCAGAAAGACGGCCAGCAGGATCAGGCCCATGGGCCTGTAGAAATAGCCGATCAGATAGGCCGTAACGCAGTAGATGGCCGCTGCGGAAAAGAAAAAGAGGACAGGCGTCCGGATGGTCTTCTTATCCACGTTCTGGGGCGTGACCGTAATGGTGATGGCGGCGATCAGGGCCGTATTGCAGATGATGGAGCCTATGGCGTTGCCGTAGGCGATCTCGCCGTGTCCGGTCAGGGCCGACTGGGCCGACACCATGACCTCGGGCAGGGTGGTCCCGATGGAGACTACTGTGGCGCCGATCAGAAGCTCCGGCACATGGTATCTGCGGGCAATGCCGGTGGCGCCGTCCACGAACCAGTCGCCGCCCTTGATCAGGAGCACAAGTCCGACCGCAAATAGTATAACAGCTAAAAACATTTTGATCCTCCATATACAGGTGTTGATTTGGGCCGCCCTCCGTCTCATCGGGGACTGTCCCCGGAATCCGGCCGCGGTCTGATTCAGTATAGCACACCAAAGAAGCAAAGTCGCCCTTATAAAGAGGCCCCGCCATGTAAAATCAATGTGAACTGCCCTTAAACAGAGGAAAAGACAGGGGGAAGCCGGGAAGGGCCCTGCAGGGAGGGCATCCTCCGGCACCGGTCTCCCCTCATGCCCTGATCATGCTTCAGACTATTTTTTCTGACACTTTTATTTATTATCAGACACTTTTATGTTATAATAGTTCCATCAGATAGTATCCCGTATAGGATGGCCCGTCTTCAGGGCGGAAAGGAGTCTTATGAACAAGATCACTTCCGGCATCCTGCTTCTGTTCATCGGGATCGTTGGACTGATATTTACAAGCAGCCTGATCCTCCATGCAGGAATGTCCGCATATGCATCGTTTCTGATCGTACTTTTCGGTTTATCCTTCACCATCGGCTGCTACCTGCACAGCGGCGGCAGCAACTACCACCTGTGGTAGCCGTATAAGCAAATCCTGAAAAAGCCTCCGGGAGACCGGAGGCTTTTGCTGTTGTCCATATTTAATTAAGGCAGGGTGCCTGCCCATGCACACGGGTGCCGGACGGATCCGTTTATTCCCGGCAGGCGGTTTCCCGATATATCATCAGGCCTCGCTGTCCTCATCATTGGTGGAATGAAGGGACGCCGCCGTAACCACCGTCGTAACGATGCCCGCAAAAACAGCTACCAGAGCCATGACAGCGACAGAACCCAGTGCGATGACAACGCCTGTATCCATAAATAATACCTCCTGAAAACACGAAACTGCCTACACTTAAGGATTATAACACGGCGGGGCCGTGATTACATCACTTTTCCGCGTCCTTTTCCTTTCCTTTCTTTCTGCGGACAGGCTCTTCCTCTTCGGGGTCCTTTCTGACCAGTACGCGCTCCACCCGCAGGTCATCCATGGCCAGGACCGTCACCGTCATGGAGCCGATCCGGACGGATTCTCCTGTCTTGGGGAACCTTCCGAAGGATTCGATGGTCCAGCCGCCCACGGTCTCGGAGTCGGCGTCGAAGTCCTCCTCCCGGATATCCATGGCGTCCAGGAATTCCACGATGGGGGTATCCCCGTCGATCTCGTACTCGCCCTCGGCCTTCTCCACGATATCCTCTCCGGTGATGGTATCCGTCTCGTCCCAGATCTCGCCCACCACCTGTTCCATAACGTCTTCCATGGAAATGATGCCCAGGGTGCCGCCGTATTCGTCCACCACGATGGCCAGATGCTGCCTGGCCTTCCTGAACTCGGCCAGGACCTCAGGAAGCTTCATGGTCTTATAGACATAGCAGGGCTCCATCAGCAGGGAGCGGATGTCCACCCTCCTGTCCTCGGTCATAGCCTTGAGGAAATGATTCATATGAAGAACGCCGATGACATGGTCGATGCTCTCCTCATAGACGGGGAAGCGGGTATAGGGGGCGTCCTCCAGAACGGAGACGATCTCCTCCCAGCTGTCGTCTATATCGATGGCGGTCACGTCCACCCTGGCCGTCATGGCCTCGGAGGCGGATATGTCCGAAAAATCTATGGCGTTTCTGACCAGTTCGCTCTGGTCCTCCTCCAGCACGTCCTCTTCCTGTGCCGTTTCTATAATGGAAGAAAGCTCCTCCACCTTTTCTTCCGCGTCTTCCTCGATCTGTTCCCCCTTGAGGGGAAGGGTCAGAAGAGAGACCAACAGCACCACGATCCTGACCAGGGGCCAGAGCAGGATCATAAGGCCCCGGATGGGATAGGCGTAGCGGATGGCCTTGCTGGTTGCGTTCTTTTTGGTGGTGATCTTGGGAATGGTCTCCCCGAAGATGATCACGGCCACAGTGATGATGGCTGTGGCGATCCAGGTATGTTTATCGTTTCCGGCGATCAGAATGACCGCCACGGTGCCCAGGGAAGAGCAGGCAATGTTGACCAGGTTGTTGCCGAT
>DETN01000145.1 GCA_002362155.1 Lachnospiraceae bacterium UBA3287
GCGGCTCCCATGGTCCACTGGCCCGAGGTCCTCTTTGCTTATGACGATGTGAGCGGCGCGCTCTTCTCCGCAGACGCCTTCGGCACCTGGGGCGCCGTGGACGGCTCCGTCTTCATGGATCAGCACGACTTCGACAAGGAATATCTGGACGACGCCAGACGCTACTACGCCAATATCGTGGGCAAGTACGGCCCTCAGGTCCAGGCTGTCCTGAAAAAGGCCGCAAAGGTGGATATTAAGATGCTCCTGCCCCTGCACGGTCCCGTCTGGAGAGAGGACATCGGCAGATTCCTGGATCTGTATCAGAAGTGGTCCACCTATACCCCCGAGACCGACGATATCATGATCGTTTACGGCACCCTCTACGGCAACACCGGCTCCGCCGCCATGGCCGCTTCCGCCAGGATCCGTGAAAAGACCGGCAAAGCGGTTCATGTATTTGACGTTTCCGAGACCGATGTCTCCTACCTGATCGACGCTGTATGGCGCTGCGGAAAGATCGTTCTCTTCTGCCCCACCTACAACAACGGCCTGTATCCCAAGATGGAGACCTTCCTCCACGATCTGACCGCTCTGGGCGTGCAGAACCGCACCTTCGCCCTGGCCGAGAACGGCACATGGGCTCCTGTGACCGCAAAGCTCATGAGAGCAGAGCTGGAGAACCTGAAGAAGTGCACCGTTCTGGACACCGTACTCACCATCAAGTCCACTCTGACCGATGAGGAAGCCCTGGACGCTTTCGCAGAAGCAGTGGCACAGGCTTAAGGCATTATGAACCGTATTTTCTGCATCCTGGGAAAAAGCGCATCCGGAAAAGACACTCTTTACAGAAGGCTCATGGACATGCAGGACCTGGGCCTGAGGAGCGTTGTCACCTATACCACAAGGCCCATCCGCAGCGGAGAAAAAGACGGCAGGGAGTATCACTTTGCCACCGTCCCCGAATATATGGAAGCCAGGGACAGGGGCCTTGTGATCGAATCCCGCTGCTACCAGACGGTCATGGGCCCCTGGTATTACTACACCATGAACGACGGCCAGATCGACCTGGAAGCGGGGAGCTACCTGCTGATCGGGACCCTGGAGTCCCTGCTTTCCCTGCAGGCGGTCTTCGGGAAGGAAAGAGTGGTCCCCATCTACGTGGAGCTGGATGACGGAGAAAGGCTCCTTCGGGCCCTTAACAGAGAGCGGGCCATGAAGACGCCCCGCTACGACGAGCTCTGCCGCCGCTACCTTGGGGACGAGAAGGACTTTTCTCCGGAAAAGATAGAGGAAGCCGGCATCAGGGACCGGTTCGACAACACCGACCTGGAGGCCTGCCTTGGGCGGATCCGGGATTACATTCTGAAGCTTTCCCTGGACTGAAAAGGGAGCAGAGAAAAAGACCATGTACAGGTTTGACCAGATCGTGGGCCAGGAGGCCGTCACAGAGCATCTGCAGAATGCCATAAAGACCGGCAGCATGTCCCACGCCTATATCATTAACGGAGAAAGAGGAGCGGGGAAAAAGCTCCTGGCCAGGACCTATGCCGCCGCCCTCCAGTGCGAAGATCTGCGCATGGAGGAGGGGCGGCCGGAGCCCTGCGGGGCCTGCCGCTCCTGCCTCCAGTCCATGACATTTAACCAGCCGGACGTCATCGTCTGGCCCAGAAAGAAACCGCCAAAATACAGCGTCAGGGACGATATCCGGCCCTTTCTGCCGGACGTTCAGGTAAAGCCCTATCAGAGCCCCTGGAAGATCTATATCTTCGAGGATGCCGAGCAGCTGAATGTCCAGTCCCAGAACGCCCTCTTAAAGACCCTGGAGGAGCCCCCGGCCTACGCCGTGTTCCTGCTTCTTGCTAACGGCACCGACAACTTTCTTCCCACGGTCATGTCCCGCTGCATCACCCTGCAGCTGCGCCAGATCCCCGAGCAAGTGACGGCGGCCTACCTGGAAAAGGAAAAGGGACTGGGAGAAGGAAACGCCAGGCTCTGCGCCCGGTTTTCAAGAGGCAACATAGGAAGAGCCCTGGAGCTTTCGGGCAGCAGCGACTTTTCCGATTTTTTAAAGGAGAGCGTAAGGCTCTTTTCATCCCTCCCCGACATGGACGCCTGGGAGATCGCATCCGCCGCAGAGCGCTTCGGAGCTCCGGAGAGGCTGGAGGATTTCCTGGAGCTGACATCCACCTGGTACCGGGACGTCCTGGTCTTTAAGAGTACGGCAGGCAGGGGAGACCTGGTCTTTTCGGACCAGAAGGAAGATATAAAGGCGGCAGCGGGCCGCTTTACCTACGAAAGGCTCCAGAAGGTCACGGAGGCCGTCTCTTTGTCGGCCGTCCGCATCCGGGGAAACGTGAACGCGGTCATGACCCTGGAGAGCATGCTGCTCCATATCCGGGACGCCTGTCTGCCCGGAAAGGCCTGAAAGAAAAAAGAAGCGGGGGAGAGGAAAAGGCCCTCCGCCCATAAAATATAGAAGGAACCGCCGGCCCCACCGGGGCGGCGGCAGGAAGGAACAAATGGAAAAAGAAGAAAAGAAAACCACCGGCACAAGGACCATCGTCGGTGTCAGATTCCGGTCGGCGGGCAAGGTATACTACTTTGATCCCGGCCAGCTGGAAATAAAGAGAGGGGCAAAGGTCATCGTGGAGACCTCCCGGGGCGTGGAATTCGGCACCGTGGTGGGAGATCCCATGGTCATGGAAAGCAAAAAGATCAATCAGCCCCTCAAGCAGGTCATCCGTCTGGCTACCTCGGAGGACATCGAAAAGGAAGCCCTCAACCGGATCAGAGAGCGGGAGGCCTTCCGCCTCTGCCAGGAGAAGATCCGCAGACATAATCTGGATATGAAGCTGATCGACGCGGAGTATACCTTTGACAACAGCAAGATCCTCTTTTACTTTACGGCGGATGGCAGAGTGGATTTCCGCGACCTGGTCAGGGACCTGGCCGGCGTCTTCCGCACCAGGATCGAGCTCAGACAGATCGGCGTCAGGGACGAGACCAAGATCATGGGCGGCTACGGCATCTGCGGGAGGCCCCTGTGCTGCCGCGCCTACCTGTCGGACTTCGTGCCCGTCTCCATCCGCATGGCCAAGGAACAGAACCTGTCCCTGAATCCCACCAAGATCTCCGGATCCTGCGGCAGACTCATGTGCTGCCTCAAGTACGAGGAGGATACCTACGAGGAGCTTAACCGCTCCCTTCCCAAGCCCGGGGACGAGGTCAGGGGAAACGACGGCCTCACCGGCGAGGTGGAGAGCGTCAACGTCCTCAGACAGAGGGTCAGGATCCTGGTGGAAGTGGACGACGAAAAGGAGATCCACGAATACGGCGTAGAGGACATCACCGTGATCAGAAAGCGCCGCAGAGGCCAGGCAAGGACCCCCAAAAAGGAAAAAGAACCCAAAGAGCAGAAGGAACTTGAAAAGCTCGAGCATGAAGAGAGAAAACCCCGGAAAGGCAGAAACCGTGACTGAGAAGGCGGGATATGACCCGGCCGGCCTGGTCCGGGAAGGGGAAAGGGTGGACGATCTGCAGCGCGGAGGCCTTCGGATCATCCAGGACCCTTCCCTCTTCAGCTTCGGCATGGATGCGGTCCTCCTTTCGGCCTTTGCCTCGGAAGATCCCATCCTGCAGCGAAAAAAGGACTTGAGAGGCCTTGACCTTGGCACCGGGACGGGGATCATTCCCATCCTGATGAGCGCCAGGATCCCGGCAGAGCATCTGACGGGTCTGGAGATCCAGGAGGCATCCGCGGACCTTGCCGGGCGGAGCGTCGCCCTCAACGCTCTTCAGGAGAGGATCTGCATCGTCCGGGGCGATATCAGAGAAGCAGACCGCATTTTTGCAGCTGCTTCTTTTGATTTTGTGACCTGCAATCCCCCATATATGATCGGATCCCACGGCCTTCAGAATCCGGAGAGCGCCAAAGCCATCGCCCGCCACGAGGTCCTTTGCACCTTCGAAGACGTATCCAGGGCGGCGCGGACTCTTTTAAAGCCGGGGGGCCATTTTTACCTGGTCCACAGGCCCTTCCGTCTAGCGGAGATCATAAGCAGCCTTACCGGCAGCGGACTGGAGCCCAAGCGCATGCGCCTGGTCTATCCCTACCTGGACAGGGAGCCCAACATGGTCCTTCTGGACTGTGTCCGCGGGGGAAAGCCCCGCCTTAAGGTCATGCCGCCTCTGATCGTCTACAGGGAGAGGGGCGTCTATACGGACGAGATCTATGAGATCTACGGCATGGATCCGGAAGAAAAAAAGCATTCAAGACAGACCTGAGAGGAGGAGAGGCCATGCAGGAGAACGGGGCCGGAACCCTTTATCTGTGCGCCACCCCCATCGGCAACCTGGGGGACATTACAAAACGCGTCCTGGATACCCTGGAGAGCGCTGATCTGATCGCGGCGGAGGATACCCGCAACACCCTGCGGCTCCTCAACCACTTCGGGATCAGGAAGCCTCTGACCAGCTACCACGAATTTAATAAATACGATAAGGCAGAAGTCCTGATCGACCATCTCAGAAAGGGAGAGAACATAGCCCTCGTCAGCGACGCCGGGACCCCTGCCATCTCCGATCCGGGAGAAGTCCTTGCGAAAAGATGCATCGAGGAGGGGATCCGGGTGACCTCCCTGCCGGGAGCCTGCGCCCTGATCACGGCCCTGACCATGTCCGGCATGAGCGCCAGGCGCTTCTGCTTCGAGGGCTTTCTGCCCCAGGACAAAAAGGAGCATGCCCATATCCTGGACCAGCTGAGGAGGGAGGAGCGGACCATCATCCTCTATGAAGCCCCCCACCGCCTGAAGGAGACCTTAAAGGATCTGCACAGCGTACTGGGAGACCGGAAGATCACTCTGTGCAGGGAGCTGACCAAGATCTACGAGGAAGCCCTGCCCATGACCCTGGAGGGCGCCATGGCCTATTATAAGGAGCATGACCCCAGAGGAGAGTATGTCCTGGTGATCCAGGGAGCGGACAGAAATGCCCTGGAGGAGGAAAGGAAAAAGACCTGGGAGGAGATGTCTCTGGAGGATCATATGAAGGTCTACGAGGACCAGGGCCTTTCCAGAAAGGATGCCATGAAGAAGGTGGCCTCCGACAGGGGGGTAAGCAGGAGAGACATCTACCAGGCCCTTCTTGCAGGAGACAAAGATTAAAAAAGATTTGGAAAAAAGAAAAGAACAGGATTGGTCCCGGACCGGCGTCCTCTGTGAAGGCCTGTCTGCGGATGCTGCCTGTTCTTTTCTTTTTAAATGATGAAAGTGAATTCCCGGCGTTTCGTACCGCACGGATAAGATAAGGGATCCGCCGCTTCTGCCGGCTATTTTACTTCCTGGCCCATTTGAGAAAGTGTTATCTTCCTGTAAGCACCGGCTTTGTCGTTGGGATGAGGCTCCAGACCGATAATGGTTATATCAGCCTGATTCGGGCCGTATACCCAGAACATCCGCCCGGCAGCAGGGGTCTTGTTTTCCAGATAAGACTCCCATACTTTCATGCCGTAACGGGCAGACAGAGAAGTGATCTCATGAGAATGAAGGCCGGGATGACGCGGATTCAGTGAGAGCAGGTACATGGCTTTACCAAACTGCTTATACAGCTTCTCCTCTTTCCTGTCCGCCATACCGGTTTTAACTTTATCCTTCAGACTGTCCCAAAACTGTTTCATTTCCGGGACGCCCATGTGTATTTCGTACATACTTAGTCCTCAAATTCCGACAGATCGACCTTGTCAGATACCTTTCCCGCCTTAATATTGCGAACGGATTCGTCCATCATAGCCAGCGTATTTGCCGAAACCTGGAAGGGAACCG
>DETN01000206.1 GCA_002362155.1 Lachnospiraceae bacterium UBA3287
AGCAGGAAAATGACCATGAATACGACGTCGGCCTGCGCTGACCTGCGCAGACTTAAAAATCTGCTCCGGGATGCCGGAAGAGAATGTGACGGATAAAGAGCCGGGGCAGGGGAAGACCCTGTATTATACGGGGCTTCCGTGATCGCCATAAGAGGAAAACAGGAACTGTCAGGCACCTCCGGAAACAGGGCGGTCATTGTGATCCGGCTGCAGAAGATGCTGGCGGCCCGAAGAGAAAACAATCAGGAAAGGGCGGGAGAGATGCTCCGGTCCCGGGAAAGCGGCAAAGGCCCCTGTGCTGTCAAAAGACCAAAGAGGGGCCTCTGCCGCTTTTTTCAGATATGCGCAAAAGAGCAGGGGAAGGCAGGCAAAGCCCGAACCCTGCCCTGAGCCTGCCGGCGGCCGCTTTGGAAGCCCCTTGATTTTTCACTGAGGGGAGGCTACAATTACAGAAAGGTTAGCAAGTGCTAATAATAATAATTCTGCTGACATTTACAATGCTTTTTCAGACGGGCCGGTGCGCGGAGGAGAAGATTTTATTTTTTTCTTCAAAAGTTAGCAAATACTAACCGTATATGATGACAGACGGGAGAACAGGGATATGAGATATGCGGGAATGCCTGCGGGCATGTGGATTCTTTTCGCCGGATCCTTCCGGAAGAAACTGGTATCTGTCCTGGGATGCAGCCGCAGGGAAGCGCAGAGGACGGCCGCCCTGGCAGGGCGCAGGTACAGGCAGATCATCGCCTCTCTGCCGGAGTTTGAGAAGGGCGACCGTTTTAAGATGAATATCGTAAACTGCGCCATGCTCTCTTCATTTATCCTGGCTATGGAAAAGAGGCCGGACCCTGATGCCCTTACGGAGTATTACGAAAAGGCCATGATGATCCCTCCCATGAAATGGTTCTGCCGTATGGGCGGAAGGGCAAAGTTTGGCGAAAAGGACATCCGGGGCATGAAAAAGTCGGCGGCCTTTCATGCTGCCGACCGGAATCCCTATTCCTGGAACTTTGAGTTTCTTCCCTATGCGGACGGGAGCGGCTACGAGGCCAGATTTACCAGATGCGGCATCTGCACTCTGATGAAGGAACTGGGCCTGTACGATCTGGTCCCGGCCATGTGTCATCTGGACTATGCCATGAGCAGGGAGGGAGGCGCGTCGGATTTCGTCCGGGAATATACCCTGGCTTCCGGCGGCCCCTTCTGCGACTGCGGATATAAAAAGAAAGGATGGAAAAACAGTTGAATAAGGTAATAATGAAGATAGATGGCATGATGTGCGGGATGTGCGAGACCCACGTATGCGAAGCCATCCGGAAGGCCGTCCCCGGCGCAAAAAAGGTAAAGGCATCAAGAAGCAGAAAGGAAGCTTCCTTCCTGACAGAAGAGGCCGTGGATACGGCCTCCCTGAAGGCTGCCCTGGACGCCACCGGCTACAGCTGCCTGGGCATCGAATCGGCCCCTTATGAAAAGAAAGGCCTGTTCGGATGGTCATGAAAGAGGTCCTGTGGGGGCTAATGATCCCCTTTGCGGGAACGGCGGCAGGGGCGGCCTGTGTGTTCTTTCTGAAAAAGGATCTGAGAGAGGGCCTGCAGCGGGCCCTGACCGGCTTTGCGGCCGGCGTAATGGTGGCCGCCTCCATATGGAGCCTGATCCTGCCCGCCATGGAACAGTCGGCCGGCATGGGAAGATGGGCCTTCCTTCCGGCCTTCGAAGGCTTCTGGCTGGGGATTCTCTTTCTCCTTCTGCTGGACAATGTCATCCCCCATCTGCACAGGTCCATTGACCGGGGGGACCAGGCGGAGGGACCCAGGACCTCCCTCAACAGGACCGTCATGATGGTGCTGGCGGTGACCCTCCACAACATTCCCGAGGGCATGGCTGTGGGAGTGGTCTATGCGGGCCTTCTTTCAGGAAACGGCAGCATCACATCCGGCGGCGCTTTGGCCCTGGCCCTGGGAATCGCTATCCAGAACTTCCCGGAGGGAGCCATCATCTCCATGCCTCTGTTCGCGGAGGGGAAAAGCAGGAGAAGGTCTTTCCTTCTGGGGGTCATGTCTGGCGCGGTGGAGCCTCTCTTCGGGGGACTGACCGCTCTGACTGCCTCTCTGGTGGTCCCCGCCATGCCCTGGTTCCTTTCCTTCGCGGCGGGAGCCATGCTCTTCGTGGTGGTGGAAGAATTGATCCCGGAGATGTCCTCCGGGGAGCACTCCAATATCGGCGTCCTCTTCTTTGCCGTGGGCTTCAGTCTCATGATGGCCCTGGACGCGGCGCTGGGATAAGGAGCTTTATATGAAGAAATATCACATTGAGGAGAATACGGTCCAGGAGACCCTGGTCATTCCCCTTTACGGGCGGCTGATCTGCTCTGAGCACTTTCCGGACCTGTTTTCGGATCCGGAGGCGGAAAGGATCTGCGCCTCTCTGGACTATGACTTTGAGAAAAGGCGCAGAAAGATGGAATCTCCGGCGGGCCTTTTCGGGGCACTGGAGGTGGCCCAGAGGCAGTACGACCTTCGCTGCGAGGTGAAAGATTATCTGAAGGAGCATCCGGCTGCCAGCGTGGTTAACCTGGGCTGCGGCCTGGACGATACCTTCCGCCAGTGCGACAACGGCATCTGCCGGGGCATAAACATAGATCTGCCGGACGTGATCCGGGTGAGGGAAGAGCTCCTTCCCGCCGGAGATCGGGAGACGAATCTGGCCTTCGACCTGAACGACCATGCCTGGATGGACAGGGTCGACCCTTCGAAGGGCGCTGTCTTTTTTGCCGCCGGGGTATTCTACTACTTTCAGACCGGGGACTAAAGAAAGCTTTTTTGCGCCATGGCGGAAAGGTTCCCGGGAGCGGTGCTTTCTTTCGATGTCTGCAACAGGCGGGGCGCATCTCTCATGAGAAGGACCTGGCTGAGGGAAGCCGGGATCACTGAGGCCCCGCCCTTCTTTTCCCTGGAGGATGAGTCGGAGCTTAAGGAGTGGAGCAGCCGTTTTTCCTCGGTTTCCGCAAGAAGCTACATGCGGGGCTACCGGGACATATACAGGGATGTGAATCTCTTTCACAGGCTGATGATCCGCCTGTGCGATACCCTGGTCAGGATGAAGATCGTAAGGATCGGGTTCGGAGGATAGGATATGAGCAGAAAAGACCAGATCAGGAATGCCTACAAAGTGACCGGCACCCATGCCGGTTTCTATGACGGCATGATGACATATTCCAGTGCGGCGGGCAAAGCCATCTGCCGCCTTGTCTGGAACATGGACAGGGAAAAGAATCTCCGCTACATCGAAAAGGCCCTTTCGGGGGTACCGGAGGATTTTAAGGGAAAGCTTCTGGAGGTGCCTGTGGGAACGGGGGTCCTGACCATGCCCGTCTACATAGACCTGCCGGATGCGGACATCACCTGCCTGGACTATTCCGCGGACATGCTTTCTGAGGCCGGGAAGAAGGCGGAAAGCCTTGGCATAAGGAACGTCACCTTCCTGCAGGGGGACGTGGGAGCCCTGCCCCTTTGAGGACGGATCCTTCGACATCGTTCTGTCCATGAACGGCTTCCACGCCTTCCCTGACAAGGAAGCGGCATACCGGGAGACCCTAAGGGTGCTTCGGCCCGGCGGGATCTTCTGCGGCTGCTTTTACATAGAGGGCGGCTGCAGCCGTACGGACTGGTTTGTGAATCACCTGTATGTCCCCAGGGGCTTTTTTACCCCTCCCTTTGAGACTAAAAAGAGCCTGAGAGACTGCCTGGCCGGCATGTACAGAGACGTAAAAGTGACGTCGGTGGAAGGCATGGGATGTTTTAAGTGCAGAAAGAAAGCATAAAAGAAGCCCTGGAGACCAGGGCCTAAGAAGGAAAGGCACCGGAAAGCCATACGGTTTTCCGATGTCTTTTTTGTATGCCCGGTCCCTGTGGCCTGATGGAGCTATGGAGGGCCGGCAGCTCCGGACCCCGGCCTGCAGTCTGACCGTACAATACTCAACAGAGTCCGTCGTGCCTCTGCATTCGAAGGAACACAGGATACAGGAAGAGACGGTCATTTTTATCCTCCCCTCCATCGAAATTTCGAATCGTGACCCACTGCAGCGAAGGCGGCCGGGAAGACAGTGCCCCGAAAGATGCAGAAATGCTATAATAAACATGACATACAGATGACGTGTTAGGTGTGATACCATATAAGCGGAGGATGAGAAGAATGAAGACAGACAGGCTGATCGGCATCCTGTCCGTGCTGCTGCAGGAAGAGAAGACTACGGCGCCGGCACTGGCAGAAAAATTCGAGGTCTCCAGAAGGACCATAATGCGGGATATAGAAGATCTTGGCAGGGCCGGGATCCCCGTCTGTACGGTCCAGGGAACAGGCGGGGGCATCAGCATCATGGAAGGCTACCGGATGGACCGGACCATCCTGACCTCCAGGGACATGCAGATGATCCTGGCCGGGCTCAGAAGCCTGGACAGCGTCAGCGGCAGCAGCTATTACAGTCAGCTGATGGAGAAGATCCGGGCAGGCTCCTCCTCTTTCATAAGCGGCAGGGACTCCATTCTGATCGATCTGTCTTCCTGGTACAGAGAATCCCTTGCCCCGAAGATAGGGGTCCTGCAGGATGCCATAGAAGAAAGGCGCCTTGTCAGCTTCCGCTACTTTTCCCCCTCCGGCGAAAGTGACAGGACGGCGGAGCCCTATTTCCTGATCTTCCGCTGGTCCAGCTGGTATCTGTGGGGCTTCTGCAGGGAAAGGGAAGACTTCAGGCTCTTTAAGCTGAACCGCATGGACAGCCTGAAGAAAACGGAAAAGACCTTTGAACGGAGGGAAGCGTCCCTGCCGGATCTTTCGGATGAAAAGATCTTCCCCGGGAAGATTAGAGTGAAGGCCCTGTTCGATCCGGATCAGAAATGGCGGCTGATGGAAGAGTTCGGGCCTGGCTGCTTTAAGGAGACCCGGGAAGGGAGACTTCTTTTTACCGCGGATTACACGGATCTGGGCAGCCTGACCTCCTGGCTTATGACCTTCGGGGACAAGGCGGAGGTGCTGGAGCCGCAGGAGGCAAGAGAGAGAATCGCTGGGACGGTGAAGAGAATGGCCGCCATCTATGAAAAGGAGGAAGAAGCATGAGACTGGACGGATTCGGACTGCTGGTAAGCGACATGGGAAGGATGATCCGCTTTTACAGGGACGTTCTGGGATTTGAGATCCGGGAAGGGGAGGATGCCTCCAACGTGTATCTGGTAAAGGACGGGACCCTCTTTCTTCTCTACGGAAGAAAGGATTTCGAACAGATGACAGGCCGCCGCTATGACTATGTCAGAGGCCTGAACGGACATTTCGAGATCGCCCTGTATGTGGATACCTTTGAGGAGGTGGACGCCGCCTTTAAAAGCGCGGTGGAAAAGGGCGCGGTGCCTGTACTGGAGCCGGAGACAGAGCCCTGGGGACAGAGGACCTGCTATATCGCGGATCCCGAAGGGAACCTGATCGAGATCGGGTCCTGGAACAGGCCCTATGAAGGAAAGGACGGGGACCGGTAAGAACAGGAGGAAAGAGATGGCTTTCGATTTTAAGAAGGAATACAAAGAGTTTTACATGCCAAAGAACAGGCCCGGGATCGTAACTGTTCCCCCGGCCACCTACATAGCGGTCAGAGGGAGCGGCGATCCCAATGAAGAGGGCGGTGCATACAAGCAGGCAGTGGGCGTCCTCTACGCTGTCGCCTATACACTGAAAATGAGCTGTATGACCGACCATCAGATCCAGGGCTTCTATCCGTATGTGGTCCCTCCCCTGGAGGGCTTCTGGCAGCAGGACGGGATCGAAGGAGTGGATTATACCAACAAGGCTGCTTTTCACTGGATCTCCGTGATCCGCCTGCCGGAGTTTGTCACAGGGGAGGACTTCAGGTGGGCTGTCGAAACAGCTGAAATGAAAAAGAAGACGGACTGCTCGGCGGCAGAGCTCCTGACCATCGACGAAGGGCTCTGCGTTCAGATCATGCATCACGGTCCCTATGACAGTGAACCTGCGACTGTGGCCCTGATGGATGAGTTTCTGGAAAGGAACGGGTACGCAAATGATTTCAGCCATGCCCGCCTGCACCATGAGATCTATCTGAGCGACCCGAGAAAATCGGCGCCGGAAAACTTAAGGACCGTGATCCGTCATCCCATCCGGAAAAAAGGAGAGTGAGAGGATGGAATATATCAGAGTGACCAGGGAAAACCTGGAAAAGGAGCATATCTGCTGCGCCATCTCAAACAATAAGGACGTACAGGTATCGTCAAAGAAGGCATGGCTGGAGGGCAGGTTCGACGAGGGGCTTGTCTTTTTAAAGAGCGCCGAGAGGGGCAAGTGCTTTATAGAATACATCCCGGCGGAAAAGGCATGGGTCCCCGTGGAGGCGGAAGGATATATCTATATCGACTGTCTGTGGGTATCGGGCTCCTTCAAGGGCCACGGATATTCCAGCGACCTGCTGTCGGAGTGCATAAAGGACAGCAGGGAAAAGGGGAAAAAGGGCCTGTGCATCCTGGCGGCAGGAAAAAAGAGACCCTTTCTGGCAGATCCGAAGTTCCTGAAATACAAGGGATTTTCCGTATGCGATGAGGCGGATAACGGGATCCAGCTCTGGTACCTGCCCTTTGAGGAGGGTGCACAAAGGCCCCGCTTTAAGGAATGCGCAAGGCACCCTCATACCGAAGAGAAGGGATATGTCCTTTACTACACCAGCCAGTGCCCCTTCAACGGGAAGTATGTTCCCATCCTGGAAGAGACGGCCAGAGAAAACGGAATACCCTTTAAAGCCATTCATCTGGAAAGCAGGGAGGAGGCGAGGAGCGCTCCCACGCCCGTCACCACCTACGCCCTTTTCCGCGACGGAGAATACGTCACCAACGAGCAGATGAACGACAAAAAGTTCCTGAAGCTTGTCAGAGGGTAAAGGAAACTGCCTGCCCTGGACAGTCTTTC
>DETN01000119.1 GCA_002362155.1 Lachnospiraceae bacterium UBA3287
AGATGGGAGATCCGATCCCGTATTCAAAGGCCATCGACATGGCAACGCTGGTCACGGTGGAGGAATGGGCGCTGGGCATGCCGCCGTCTCCCACCATCCTGGTCAGGTCGATGGTCTTATTCAGAACGGCATATATGATCGTCTTGATGACCTGGGCGGCGAGCCAGCCCACAGCACCCGCTATGATGGTGCGGTTGGATAATAACTCCTGTACCATTACCTGAAATACCCCTGTTTGCTTACTATAACAATGACAGTTTTCATTATACACAAAGTAACATAAATGATAAATATTGAAATTTACATGAATTTTAAAGAAAAAACACTGGACGAATACGTTCAACTCTGCTAATATATCTTTTGTTCGGGGCATTAGCGCAGTTGGGAGCGCGCCACACTGGCAGTGTGGAGGTCACGGGTTCAAGTCCCGTATGCTCCACTTATAGAAAATACCGTAAATCCAAGGGTTTCCAAGGGTCTACGGTATTTCTTTTTATTCTCTGTTTAGTTGTCTGTCACGAATCTTGTCACGAATCTTTCAAGACACCTTTACGGATGCATTTCTAGACTTAATAATGCAGTCCCCCATTCGCTTGGTGACCGCCGCCATCTCTTCCCTGTTAGTCCTTACATATATCTCCATAGGGGTCTTAATATTCGACCAACCGCCATACGCTTGGATATTTTTAGGGTCTTCTCCGTTGTGTGCCATGATGGAAACACATGATGCCCTAAGACTATGCAACGTGAGGGAGTCATCCAGTGAGGCATTCCCCCTTACAATCTTCTTGAATGATTTGGTGTAGTAGTCAGGTGTATAGGGTCTGCCATCTTCCCATGTAAAGATATAATCACTTTCGTGGTAGTCCTTTCCATTGCTATCTATACTATATAACGTATGCTGCTCCCGGGAAAGGGACAATCAGACGCATCTGCCTCCACTGCCTGTTTCAGTGCCTCCGATCATTTTCACCCCGGTGCTCCTCTGAATAATATGCCCTTCCACAGCAGCCTTCTCAAAATGCTGTTGACGGGCCGAAGAAATCAGTGATATTTATAAACACAGTAAAAATGCTTTCCCAGTAAAGAAAAAGGAACCCCAATGCTTGCCAGAAACGAGATCCTCCGTATCTACGGAACCGAATATACCAAAAATACCATTCGACTTCTGGAGGAAGCGGACCTTGCGTCCCTGATTCCTTCAAAAACCGCCAGGATCGGCATCAAGCCCAACCTGGTCTCTCCCTCCGAGGCTTCCTGGGGAGCCACCACCCACCCCGAGATCATCGCCGGCATCCTGGAATACCTGCAGAGCCGGGACTTTATAAACATCGTGATCGCGGAAGGCTCCTGGGTAGGGGACCGGACCGCCGAAGCCTTCGAAGTCTGCGGCTACTATGCCCTTTCCGAAAAGTACGGCGTCCCCCTGATCGACGCCCAGAAGGAAAGATCCCATTCCGTGGACTGCCATGGCATGGAGCTCAGGATCTGCGACTGTGTAAAAGATATCGATTTCCTGATCAACGTCCCGGTCCTCAAAGGCCACTGCCAGACAAAGATCACCTGCGCCCTCAAGAACATGAAGGGCCTCATTCCCAACTCAGAAAAGCGGCATTTTCACGCCATGGGCCTGCATAAGCCCATTGCCCATCTCTCCTGCGGGATCCGCCAGGATTTCATCGTGGTGGACCATATCTGCGGAGACCTGGATTTCGAGGACGGGGGAAATCCTGTTGTGCGCAACTGCATCATGGCTTCCAGAGACCCTGTCCTTACGGATACCCTGGTCTGCTCTCTTCTGCATATCGATCCGGAGGAAGTTCCCTACATTCCCATGGCCGCTGCCCTGGGAAGCGGCTCCATGGACCTTGCATCGGCCCGGATCCGGACCCTGGGAGAGGGCCGCGCGGAGGAAGAACTCCCCAGGGAGCGGAAGATCGTATCCCTGCAGGACGCCGCCGTGGAAGTGGAATCCTGCTCGGCCTGCTACGGCTATCTCATCCCCGCCCTGCAGATGTTAAAGGACGAAGGCCTTCTGGAAAAGCTCAGAGAAAAGGTCTGCATCGGCCAGGGCTTCAGAGGAAAGACCGGAGCTTTGGGGGTCGGCAACTGCACCTCCGGCTTTGACTTCTGCGTAAAGGGCTGTCCTCCCGTGGAGACCCAGATTTATAAGGAACTGAAGGAATATATCCTTTCCTCCCAAACACAAGAGAACTGAAGCCCCGGGCTTCAGTTCTCTTTATCTGCCTGTTTTTTGCAGCTCTCTTTTTACTCTTTTTCTTCAGCTCTCTTTTTCTTCAGCTCTCTTTTTCTTCAGCTTGCTTTTTTCTTTTCCCTTCACTTTCTGGGAAAGACAAGGCAGTCATAGCGGATGGTCTTTCCCTCTATGGAATAGCCGGGCTTTCTGCCTGCCAGATAAGGCCCCTTGAGGGGCCGCTTTATGATGATCTTTTCAGGCCCTGCCTGGATGGCGGCATTAAGCAGATCCTCCTCTCCCGCGCAGGGCTTTTCCAGCTTCTGCAGGAGCTGGAGCTTTTTTACGGTCAGGGCGTTCTTCTGCTTGGCGGGAAACATGGGATCCAGAAGGATCAGGTCCGGCGCTTCATTCATGGAAGCCAGATAGGATACGGAATCCGTCTCCGCCACCTCCATCCTGCCGGCGATCTCCATAAGGTCCGGATCCCTAAGAGCTCTTTCATGGGCGTCCTTAAGGAGAGCCGCCGTCACCGGATTGTATTCGCAGAGGGTCACATGAAAGCCCGCTGCCGCAAGAAGGACAGAGTCCTCTCCCAGGCCGGCGGTGGCATCCACGGCCCGGGGATCAGGTCCGAAGTTCTTTCTTCTGGCCGCCTTTACAAGAAGCTCATGGTCCAGTCTTCCGCCCGTAATCCTCCGGAGCATGCGGAGGAAGTCCCCCTTAAGGGAAAGGCTGCCGCTGACAAGCGTCAGGCCCGTGTCATCCAGAAAGAGGACCATGGAAAGGCCCCGGATCTCTTCCTCCCCGGTATAAAAGGGAACTCCCAGATGATCCGCCAGTCTTTTCCCCTCTTCTCTTTTTTCTTCTGTCAGGGCCGCTACGGCCGGATAAGCTTCTCTTACAGATTCCATTCCAGTATTCTTCGCCTTTTCGGGTCTTTCCGATATCTTCTTCGGTCTCTGTGCCGAATGAGTGCATGATACCACAAACACCCCCTCTTCTTCAACGAAGGAGGCCCGATCCGGGATCCGGATCCCGCCTGGTGGAAGAGTTGGCATTGTGATTTTTCCCCGGAACGATTACACTGTTGTCTAAAGAACAGACCAGCATGTTTCCGGCTGATTTCCCTTATGTCTGTTTCTGTTTCCGCCAAAGAAATCTCTGAAAGAATCGTCTGAAGGAAATATTTTATTATGAAGATATGGATCACAAGACACGGCCAGACCAGGCTCAATAAGGCAAGGCTCATGCAGGGACTGACGGACGAGCCCTTGAACGAAAGAGGCTTAGAGCAGGCCAGAGAAGCCAGAGCCCTGATCGGAGACGTTAAGTTCGACGCTGTCTATACCAGCCCCCTGAAGAGAGCGGTGGTAACGGGAGCCATCATAGGAGGCGTGGACCCTTCCCAGGTCATCACCGACAGAAGGATCATCGAAGCGGACTTCGGCCCTTTCGAAGGAAAGAAATACTATCTCCTGGGCCCTGCCATGACCCTCTACTGGATGTTCCCGGAGAGGTTCCCTGCCCCTGCCGGCGTGGAAACGACGGCCTCCATGCGGGAGCGGGCCGCCTCCTTCTTAAAGGAACTTGAGGAAAAGGATTACGAGAACGTCCTGGTGGCCTGCCACGGCGGGATCCTGCGCGCCCTCTCCGGCTACATGCTGGAAAGACCGGACGGCCTTCTCTGGCGGCCCAAGCCCCACAACTGCGAGATACGGATCTTTGAGTCAGAAGGCGGCATCCGCCGCATGACAGACCGGATCATTCCCGGAAAGGGCCACGCGCCCCTCCTTAAATAACATCCGTCCACAGCCCGAAAAAGAAAGGAAGACCCTATGGCAAACAGAAAGCTTGCTTTTACCTCCGACTACATGGAAGGGGCCCATCCCAGGATCCTGGAAGCCCTGACCGCCACAAACATGGAACAGACTCCCGGCTACGGCCTGGACCCCTTCTGCGAGTCCGCAAAGGACAGGATCCGGACCGCCTGCGAACGCAGGGAGGCCGCCGTCTACTTCCTTTCCGGCGGGACCCAGACCAACGCCATCGTCATTACGGCCATCTTAAAGCCCTGGCAGGGAGTCGTGGCCGCTGTGACGGGCCATATAGCATCCCATGAGGCCGGCGCCATTGAAGCGGGCGGCCATAAGGTCCTGACCCTGCCCGAATACAGGGGCAAGATCTCTGCCTCCGACCTGGAAGCCCTGCTCAGGACCTATGACGAAGACGCCAACCATGACCACATGGTCATGCCGGGCATGGTCTACATCTCCCAGCCCACCGAGTACGGCACCCTCTACTCCCTGGAGGAGCTCAGGGCCATCAGCAAGATCTGCAGGCGCTGGCAGATCCCTCTCTATGCGGACGGAGCCAGACTGGCCTACGCCCTGGCATCTCCCGAAAACACGGTGACTCTGCCCGATCTGGCAAAGCTCTGCGACGCCTTCTATATCGGAGGCACCAAGTGCGGGGCCCTTCTGGGCGAAGCACTGGTCATTCCGGATCCCGGCCTCCTGCCCCATTTCTTCACCATCATCAAGCAGAGGGGCGCCCTTCTGGCCAAGGGAAGGGTCCTGGGCATCCAGTTCGACGCCCTCTTTACGGACGGCCTCTATGATAAGGTCGGAGAAACCGCCATAAGCTACGCTGTAAGGCTGCAGGACGCCCTTGAAAAGGCGGGCATTCCCCTCCTCTTCCGGTCTCCCACCAACCAGATCTTTGCCGTTCTGGAGGATGACATGAAAAAGACCCTGGACCAGTACGTGGAGACCAGCTTCTGGGAAAAGCCGGACGCTTCCCACACCACGGTCCGCATCGCCACCAGCTGGGCCACCAGTCAGGAGGATGTGGAAGCCCTGATCGACCTGCTGACCAGGTTTAGGCAGTAAGAAAAGAGACAGGGGATGCGCACCGCGCATCCTCTGTCTCTTTTTTCTGTACGGATTGTTTTGAAGCTGCGGTCCGGATCAGGATTTATTCACCGGTCCTCTATGTTTCCCCTTCTGACGTTGTCGTCGATGATTCCCTGGATATAGTCGCCTATGACCTGGGAGCCCTCTTTGTTCCTTGCATGCCTTCCCATGACCTGGGACAGGCATACGCCGTGTTCTCTCCAGTCGGATCCGCCGTTGGAGCAGTTTAAAAGGATGGGCTGAAAGTTGTCCATGGTCCTGGCAAAGCGGGCCTCCGGGGTGGAACGCGCTTCGAATTCCTCAAAAAGCTCCCGCAGCTCCTTTTTCTGGTCCTCCGGAAGAAGGCCGAAAATACGGTCCGCCGCCTTTTCCTCCCTCTCCTTCTGGGTCTTTGCCCCTTCCGCGTCGTAGGCATAGGTATCGCCCGCGTCGATCTCCACGATATCGTGGATCAGGGCCATCATCATGGCCCTGCCCACGTCGATCTCTTCATTTGCGTACTCCCGCATCAGCCAGATCATCATGGCCATGTGCCAGGCGTGCTCCGCGTCGTTCTCCCTCCGTCCGTGGCCCGTAAGGTGGGTCTGGCGGAGGATATTTTTTTCCTTGTCGGCTTCCAGGATGAAAGCGATCTGTTTTTCGAAACGGTCTCTGTCCATGGACCTTCCTCTTTCTTACTGCTCTGTGGGATAGGAAGACTTGCCCGTCACCTTTTTGACCAGGATCTTTCCTGCTCTCTTCAGAGCGTAGGGGCCTACCACCTTCATCATCTCCTCCGCCGTATGCATGGTGCTGGCTTCAGGAATGTCTCTGGTCAGGTGGATGGCGTCGAATTCGCAGCGGGTGGTGCAGAGGCCGCAGCCGATGCACTGGTTGAGGTCTACGGTGGTGGCGCCGCACTTCAGGCATCTGGCGGCTTCCTTCTTCACCTGTTCCTCGGTGAGAGGAAGGCGCAGGTCCACGAAGGTCTCCCTGGCCGCGCCGCTCTTCATGCCCGGTCTCTGACGGGAGGCGTTGTCGAAGGACTCGATGCGGATGTCGTCTCTGTCCAGTTCGATGAACTCTCTTCTGTCACGGCCGATGGTCAGAGACTGGCCGGGATGGACGAAGCGGTTGATGGAGACCATGCCTTCTCTGCCGTCGGCGATGGCGTCGATGGCAAATCTCGCTCCGTGGAAGATATCGCCGCCCGCAAAGATATCGGGCTCGTCCGTCTGGCAGGTCAGGGGATCCGCGATCACGGTGCCCCCGTTTCTGGTCTTTGCCCTGCTGCCCTTCAGAAGTTCTCCCCAGAGGGCCCTCTGGCCGATGGCCATGAGGACATGGCTGCAGGGAATGGTCACGGTATCGTTCTCGTCGTAGACGGGGGCAAAGCGGTGATCCTTATCATAGACGGATGTGCATCTCTTAAAGACGATGCCGGTCACTTTTCCGTCCTCTGTCAGGATCTCCTTCGGGCCCCAGCCGCAGGAAAGCTCTATGCCTTCCTCCACCAGCTCTTCCACTTCGTCTTTGGCCGCAGGCATCTCTTCCCTGCTCTCCAGGCAGAGCATGGTGACTTTGCCCTCCGTGCAGCGAAGGGCCGTTCTTGCCACGTCGGCAGACACGTTGCCGCCGCCGACCACCACGACGTCGCCGGAAAGGACAGGCTTTTCATCGCTCAGGTTGACCTGCTTTAAGAAATCCACGCCGGAAAGAACGCCCCGGGCGTCCTCGCCGGGAACGCCGGCCATCCGTCCGCCCTGGAGGCCGATGGCCAGATAGAAGGCCTTGTAGCCCTGGGCGCGGAGTTCGTCCAGGGTAATGTCTTTGCCCACTTCCACGCCGCAGCGGATCTCCGCTCCGGCTCTTTCGATGATCTCGATTTCCTTTGCCAGGACGTCCTTTTCCAGGCGGAAGGAAGGAATGCCGTTCATCAGCATGCCGCCGGGCCTCTTTTCCTTTTCGAAGACCGTAACGGGATAGCCTTCGGTCCGCAGATACCAGGCCGCGGAAAGGCCCGCGGGGCCGGCACCGATGACAGCGATCTTATAGTCTGTCCATTCGTTTCCGTCTCCGTTCTCCGCGATGACAGGGAACTCTGCGGGATGGTCCAGCTCCCACCTGGCCAGGAATTTCTTGATTTCGTCGATGGCCACGGGCTGGTCGATGGTGCCCCTGGTGCAGCGGTCCTCGCAGCGTCTGTTGCAGACAGCGCCGCAGACGGCCGGGAAGGGGTTGTCCTGACGGATCAGGCGGATGGCTTCCTCATATCTGCCCTCTGCCGCCATGCGGATGTAGCCCTGGACCGCGATGTGGGCCGGGCAGGCGCTCTTGCAGGGAGAGGTGCCAGTGTCGTAGCAGTTGATCTTATTGGTATCTCTGTAGTTGGGATCCCATCTGTCGGGTCCCCAGACGTTGTCGTCGGGCAGATCATGCATGGGATACATGACCTTGGAGCCGTCCTTCCTGCACAGCTTCTGGCCCAGCCTTGCCGCGCCGGCAGGGCAGACCTCCACGCACTTGCCGCAGGCCACGCACTTTTCGGGGTCCACGTGGGCCCTGTAGGCGGACCGGGACATGTTGGGGGTATTGAAGAGCTGGCTGGTGCGGAGGCCGTAGCAGGAACCGGGCGAGCAGTTGCAGATGCCCACGATCCGCTCAGGACCGTCCAGATTGGTGATCTGGTGGACATAGCCCTTTCTCTCCGCCCTTTCGATGATCTCCAGGGCCTCTTCCCTGGTGATATACTGGGCGTCCTTGCCGGAGGTGACCAGGTATTCGGCGATGTCGCCCACACCGATGCACATGTAGCCTTCGATGTCTCCTACGCCCTCGCCCCGGATCCTCTGGGCCTTGCGGCAGGCGCAGACCATCTTGCAGAAGGTGTCGTTCTTGTTCAGCCAGTGGGAGAGATATTCCACGCTGACGCTCTGTGCCTTTGGATCGATGGCCTTTTCCACCGGAATGACATGCATGCCGATGCCGGCGCCTCCTGGCGGGACCAGCTTGGCCGCCAGCTCCAGGGGTTCCTGGGGTGCCAGATTGAACATGGTGGCCACTTCGGGATGCTCGTCCGCCAGAGTGGGATGCTCCACCATGTATTCGCCGGATCCCACCACCCACTTGGGGATCCAGTACTGGATGTGGTGGTCTTCGTTATCCCTGTTCTGCTCCAGGATGCCGATCCAGAGCAGGTGGTC
>DETN01000059.1 GCA_002362155.1 Lachnospiraceae bacterium UBA3287
GTTTTATACTTTGCGCTCATCCCCGCACCTCCTCTGCGTTTTTCAGCATTCTGTCCAGTCTTGCGATCTCTGCCTCCAGGGCTTCTCTTCCGGACTCTGTCAGCTGATAGAGCCGTTTCCTCTCCAGTCCGCTTCCTGCGGAAATGGTCTCCCGGATCCAGCCTTTTTTGATCATGTTTCCTGTGGCGCCGTACATGGTGCCGGAGCCTATGGTCACCTCTCCTCCGGTCAGCTTTTCCGTCATCTGCATGATGCCGTAGCCGTGATTGGGACCGGCCGCCAGACAGAGCAGTATATAATAGTAGCTTTCAGACATCGGTTCGCTTTTTTTCATTATACCGCCTCCTGATATATCGACACTTGATATGTCGTCTCTCGATACATATATCGTATCACGACATATGTCGACTGTCAACATAGCTTACAGAGTTTTTTTAAAGCCGAAAGAGGGAGTGCAGAAAATGACATAAAAAACCGCCCGTCCAGGCGCCTTTCCGGCACCTGGGCGGGCGGTTTCTGCCGGGAGAAGTGATAAGCCGCTCCGGCAGGATTCATTTTCTCTTCTGTCTCCTCATCCAGAAGGCAAAGCATCCAAAGCACATGAGGATCTGCAGGAAGCTGGAGCAGGGGGTGGCCAGTCCTATGTGGAACAGAGAGACCGGGACCTGCCGGCTCATGATAAAGGAGACCGGGACTCTGACCAGGAAGGCCCCGATGATGCCCTGCAGCATGACAAAGGCCGTATACTCCATGCCGTTGAAGAAGCCGATAAAGCAGAAAAGGAAGCAGGTCAGCAGGCAGTCGATGGCATAGGCCTTCAGATACTGGAAGGAAGCTTCAATGACCAGGGGATCCTTTGCAAAGATCCCGGACAGCAGGTCCCCATGGAAAAAGGAAAGGAAGAACATGGCGGCGCCGAAGGCAGTGGAGATCAGGACGGCAGAGGCAAAGCCCCTGACCGCCCTGTCGCTTCTGCCCGCTCCCCGGTTCTGGGCCGTAAAGGCGGACATGGACTGCATGAAGGCGGCGGGCACCAGCATAATAAAGCCGCAGACCTTTTCCGCAACGCCCACACCGGCGGATTCTATCACGCCCAGGGAATTGACGATGGCCAGGATCACCAGAAAGGAGATCCCCACCAGAAGGTCCTGCAGGGCTATGGGGGTTCCCAGAAGCAGGATTCTTTTCACGATTCCTCCGTCCCATTTCAGGCAGTCCTTTGAAAAGCGGAAGGGCAGGTCCTTTTTCCGGATGAGGATCAGGGAAGCGGCCACGGAAATGAACTGGGCCAGGACCGTGGCTATGGCGGCTCCCCTGGCTCCCAGACCGCAGAGGGCCACCAGGATATAGTCTCCGACTATGTTGCAGAAGCATGCGATCATCACCGTCACAAGGGGCGTCGCCGAATCTCCTATGCCCCGGAAGATGCTGCCGATCAGGTTGTAGGCAATGATGACAAGGGAGCCCATGCCGCAGATCCGGATATACGCTGTGGTAAATTCAAAAGCCTCCGCCGGAGCCTGCATGAGGGATGCCAGATTTTCCGCAAGGAAAACGGTCAGCCCCGTCATGAAGATGCCTATGACCGTAAAGAGCAGGATCCCGCTGCCGGCGATCCGTCCTCCTGCCTCCGGCTTTTTCTGCCCGATCTTTTCTCCGATCAGGACCGTCATGCCCATGGCCAGGGAACTGATCAGACTGGTAATGGTCATCATGATCTGGGATCCCGTGGACACTGCGGACACATGGGCCGCCTGGACGGTACTTTCCGTATACCTGCCCACGATCATCAGATCCACGGCCCCGTACATGGCCTGGAGAAAAAGGGCGAAGAGCACCGGTCCCACAAACCTGAGAAGAGGGAGGACGATGGGCCCCTGGGTAAAATCATTCTGTTTTTTCACTGCTCTGGTTTCCATTTTTCTGCCTGTCTTTCCTTACTGTCTTTTTTTACCTGCTGCTTTCCCGTTCCGTCCAAAAAAACGGAGCCCGGTTATCTTTTCAATAACCGGGCTCACCCGACATCTTATCGAACAAAAGCATTACGATGCCTGTTCCTCCGATGACCTGTTCAGATTTCGTCCTTACTTTAACCGCTTCCTGACAGAAAAGCAATAAGTGAAAACAAAAATGTTCCGGCAGGGAATGATCCGTGATGAAAATAGAGGAGGCCCTGCGGCCTTCTCCGGGTATCCTGTCATGCAGACGCTTTACACGCCCAGGTATTCGTGGAATCCCCCGTCCACGGGAAGAACAACGCCTGTCACGAAGCGGCTGCCCTTGGGATCCAGCAGGAAGAGCAGGGCTCCCACCAGGTCTTCGGGCTCTCCGTAGCGGCCCATGGGGGTGGCCCCGACGATCTTGAAGGAACGGGGCTTCATGGTGCCATCTTCATTGAAATGAAGGGCGTGGTTCTGCTTGGTCTGGAAAAAGCCGGGAGCGATGGCATTGACCCGGATGCCGCTCTTTGCAAAGTAGTTGGCGGCCCATTCCGTAAAGTTGGATACGGCGGCCTTGGCGGCGGAATAGCCGGGAATCCGGGTCAGGGGACCGAAGGCGCCCATACTGGAGATGTTGATGATGTTGGCGTTCTCCTGTCCCACCAGGCACTCGCCGAAGATCTGTGTGGGCAGCATGGTGCCGTAGATGTTGAGCTCCAGCTCTCTTTTTACGTTCTCCAGGTCCACCGTGAAGAAGCTGTCGGTTCCCTCTTCCAGGTCTGCGTATTCGTCCTGGGGGATCTCGGCGCTTCTGACGGCGCCGCCCGCGCAGTTGACCAGGATGTTGATCTTTCCCCACTTGTCCAGGATCACCTGCCTGGCTGCCATGAGGCTGTCTTTGTCCATGACATTGGCTGCCACGGCCATGGCCTGTCCGCCTGCCGCTTCGATATCAGCCACCACAGGCATGCCGTTCTCTGCCTTTCTGCCAAGGACTGCCACTCTGGCGCCGCACTCTGCGAGAGCTCTGCAGAACATGCCGCCGATGACGCCGCTGCCGCCTGTTACGACTACTACCTGATCTGTCAGATCGATCTTAAAAGGAACTGTCATTCTATAATACCTCCCTCGTAAAACGATGATGTTTCTGAATTCTATTATAACCCGGAAAAGGCTCCGGCTTACAGGTCTTTATTCAAACCTGAACAGGGTAAATCCGAAGAAAATGCGCGGAAAGCCGCTCTCTTTCCCCTCAGTCCAGCTCCGCCCTCTCGTTGTAGAGATCGGCGTAGCGGCCTCCCTGGGCAAGAAGCTCCTCGTGGGACCCTCTTTCCATGATCCTTCCGTGCTCCAGGACCAGGATGGCATCGGCGCTGCGGACGGTGGACAGACGGTGGGCAATGACCAGGGTGGTCCTGCCCCCCATGATGGCGTCCATGCCCTTTTCGATCTGCTTTTCGGTCCAGGTATCCACCGAGCTGGTGGCTTCGTCCAGGATCAGGATGGGGGCCCTGGAAACGGCCGCCCTGGCGATGGCCAGGAGCTGGCGCTGGCCCTGGGACAGGGAGGCTCCGTCATGCTCCAGCACCGTATCATAGCCGTGCTGGAGATGGGTGATGAAATGGTGGGCCGAGGCCATCTTTGCCGCTGCCTCCACCTCCTCGTCCGTGGCATCCATCCTGCCGTAGCGGATGTTCTCCCGCACTGTGCCGGTAAAGAGGTGGATGTCCTGCAGGACCATGGCTATGTTCTTTCGAAGGAAAGCCCTGTCGATCCTGCTGATGGGGACGGAATCAATATATATTTCTCCCTCCCGGATCTCGTAAAAGCGGTTGACCAGGCTGGTGATGGTGGTCTTGCCCGCTCCCGTGGAGCCTACGAAGGCGATCTTCTGCCCCTTCCTGGCATAGAAGGATATATCATGGAGGACCGGATGGTCCGGAGCATATCCGAAGGTCACATGGTCGAAGACCACCTCTCCCCGGATCTCCTCCATAGGAAGGGTCTCCTCTCCCGCCTTTTTTTCCGGCTCCGCGTCCATGACCTCGAAGACCCGCTCCGCCCCCGCCAGGGCGGCAAAGACCGTATTCATCTGCATGGATATGTCGTTGATGGGACGGTTGAAGTGGCGGGTATAGTTCAGGGATACCGTGAGGCCCCCCACGTCAAAGAGGCCCGATGCCACCATGATGCCGCCCGCGCAGGCCGTCAGGGCATAGACCACGTTGCAGAGCTGGTGGGTGACCGGGCCCATGATGCCGGAGCGAAACTGGGCCGCCTGCTGGGCCTTCCTGAGCTCCTCGTTCAGGAAGGCGAACTCATCCGTCAGGATCTCCTCGTGGCCGAAGACCCGGACCACCTTCTGTCCTGTGATGGTCTCCTGGGAAAAGGCATTGACCATGCCCAGGGCCGCCTGCTGGGCCCGGTAGGCAGCCCGGCCTCTTTTTATGATCTCCCGGGAGAGCCAGGTAAGGACAGGCGCCGCCAGGATGGTGATGGCTCCCAGGATCAGGTTGGTATAGAGCATGAGGACCACGGTCCCCGCCAGGGTAATGGCCCCCGAAATGATCTGGATCAGGGTGGTGTTGAGCATCTCTCCCACCGTATCGATATCGTTGGTATAGCGGCTCATCAAATCGCCTGCCGGATGGGTATCGAAATAGGGGACCGGCAGATCCTGCATCCTGGCAAAGAGGTCTCTCCTGAGCCTGCCCAGGGTCTTCTGGGAGACCTGCAGCATGATCCTGCCCTGCAGGTACTGGGCCGTCACGGAAAGCAGGTAAAGAAGGCCCAGAAGCATAAGGGCCGCGGCAAGGCCGGCGATCCTTTCCGTCAGATCCCTTTCTGCGGGATCAAAATAGATAAAGCGGTTGATGACAGGCCGCAGCAGATAGGTCAGGGCCAGGGAGGTGACCGTATAGGTGACGGCACTGGCAAAGGCCAGGATCAGGAGGAGCCTTTCTCCCGCCATATAGTGCCACAGCCTTTTTATGACCCTGCCGGCATCGGCAGGCTTTCCGGCGGCGCCAAGCCCCCGGTTTCTGGAAGCATTCCGGCCTACGTTCAGTTCTGCGGACCGCCCGCTGCCGGTTGCAGCATGGCCCCGGTATTTTTCCCGCAGGCGCTTTGCGCGTTCTTCGTTCACGGAGTCTCCTCCTTGTCTTTCTGAGAATACCAGATCTCCCGGTAGGGCCTGCAGGTCTTCATAAGTTCCTCATGGGTCCCGCATCCGGCGATGCGGCCCTCCTCCATGACAATGATCTGGTCCGCGTCCATGACGGACCCGATCCTCTGGGCGATGACGATCCTGGTCATGCCGGGCAGGTCCCTGGCCAGGGCCCTGCGGATCTTTGCGTCCGTGGCCGTATCCACGGCAGAGGTGGAATCGTCCAGGATCAGGATCCTGGGATTCCGGAGAATGGCTCTGGCCAGGCAGAGCCTCTGCCTCTGGCCGCCTGAAAGGTTCCTGCCGCCCTGCTCCAGCTCCGTGTCGTAGCCCAGGGGCATCTCTTCGATAAAGCTGTCGGCGCAGGCGATGCGGCAGGAGCGCCGGATCTCTTCCATGGAGGCCTCTTCCTTTCCCCAGCGCAGGTTCTCGGCGATGGTGCCGGAAAAAAGGGTGTTCTTCTGCAGGACCACCGCCACAGCCTCCCGCAGGCGGGAAAGGGACAGGTCCCTTACGTCGGTCCCGTCCACCAGGACCGCTCCGCTGTCGGGATCGTAGAGCCTGGGGATCATGGAGATCAGGGTGGATTTGCCGGAGCCCGTGGAGCCTACGATGCCCACCATCTGGCCGGGAAGGATCTCCAGGGACACGCGGTCCAGGACTGGTCTGGGATCCTCCTTGAAATAGCGGAAGGTAAGGTCCCGGAAGGCCACGGCGCCTTTTTCAATGGTCTTGTCTTTTTCCCGGGCGGAAGCATCCGTCAGATCCGCCCGGGTCTCCAGGACCTGGCTGATCCTGCGGTCGGAGGCCGCCGCCCGGGTGCCTGTGAGAAAAATATTGGCCAGGAACTGAAGAGAGGTCAGGACCTGGGAAAGGTAGGTGATAAAGGCCGCCAGGGTCCCCACTGCCATGGAGCCCACCATGATCTGCCGCCCCGCGATCCAGACCGCCGCCAGGGTGGACAGGGATACGGCCAGGGTAATGGCCGGCTGCAGAAAGAGCATCATGCGAAGGGCCGAAAGGCTCTTTGTGATCAGGCCCCCGTTGACGGCGCCGAAGCGTCCCTTTTCATAGTCCTCGGAGGCGAAGGATTTGATGACGTATTCGTTGGTAATGGTCTCGGAAATGTAATTGTTGAGGCTGTCCAGGGCCTCCTGCATGGCCGTATACCTGGGAGATGCGATCATTATGATCAGATAGATGGCAAAGCCCAGAAGGGGGACCACCACAAAAAGGATCAGGGCCAGACGGAAGTCCATGATCATGGACATGACAAAAGCCCCCACCAGCATGATGGGGCTGCGGAAAGCGCCCCGCAAAAGCTGCTGGGCGAAGTTCTGGATCTGGGTGACGTCGTTGGTGATCCGGGTAATGAGGGACCCGGTGGAAAAGTCGTCGATCTGGGAAAAAGAAAAGGTCTGGATCTTCTGATAGGTCTTAAAGCGGAGATCCGCCGCCAGAGAGGTGGCGGCCCGGATGGCGAACCAGGCGCCGGCCACCCCGAAGATCAGCATGAAGAGGGCCATGACGGCCATAAGCGCCCCCTGGCGCAGGATAAAGGCAGTGTCATGACCGGCAGCCCCGATATTGATGATGTCCGCCATCATATAGGGCAGGATGAATTCGCCGGAGGCCTCCAGCATCATAAAGAGAGGCCCCAGCACAAAGGCGTAGGGGATCCGCCTGACGGTTTCCATGTATTTTTTCATCGGTTTCCTCCTGCCGGGAATTATAACATCCGAAAGGCCCTGCATGCACAGGGAAATTTTCCCCTGCTTCAGGCAAGAGGAAGGTCAAAGACCTGATGGAGGTCGGAAATTTCATAGTCGATCCGGCACTCCAGGTCCCGGGCCGCCCCGCTTGGATTGTACCAGCAGGTCCGGATGCCTGCCCTGTCCCCGCCCAGGATATCGGAGGAAAGAGCGTCCCCTATAATGACCACCTGGTCGGGACTTTCCGGGGCGACCTCCGAGAGCACCGCGTCAAAGAAGGCTTTTCCGGGCTTTTCCGTCCCTATGGCTTCGGACAGAAAGACCCCGTCCATCAGATCCCCCAGGCCGGAATTCTTAAGCTTTTTGGTCTGGGCCAGGACCGTGCCGTTGGAGACCACGTACTGCCTGACTCTTCCCCGCAGGGCCTTTACGACCTCATAGCTGTCATCCATAAATACGATGGTATCTCCCAGAGCGGTCTGATACCTTTCGTTAAATTCAGGCGCCAGGGAGGGATCCAGCCCCAGGTCCCCAAAGAACCGTTCAAAGCGTCCCACCAGCCCCCTGGGCTTTGTGATCTCGTTTCTTTCCAGAGCCTTCCAGAGAGAAATATTCAGGGCCTTGTAGCGGGCCAGATCTTCACCATTCAGGTCTCCGAAGCCGAATTTCCGAAAAAGGGAGCGGAGGGCACTGCCCTCCGCCGCATGAAAATCCAGAAGAGTCCCGTCTACGTCCCAGAGGATGGTTCTGATCATGATTTCTTTCCTTTCTTTTCCCCTTCCCGGCTGCAGCAGGAACAGGACGCTCCCCCGCCGCAGCTGCCGCGGGATGCGCATCCGCTGCAGGAGGAAGACCCACTGCAGCAGGAGTCCCCTTTTTTATAGCTTCTGTAAGCCAGGATGACGATCCCGGCAATGACCGCCAGAATCAGGATATCCCATATGTTCATTTTTCTCTCCTTATCCCAGGCCAAGCGCCAGACCGATCAGTCTGACGGCCAGAGCCATGACCCAGGCAATGCCGCACTGCCAGAGGACAACGGTCCAGGCCCAGCGGCTGCCCAGCTCTCTCTTGATGGACGCCACGGCCGCCACACAGGGGGTATAGAGAAGACTGAATACCAGCATGGAAGCCGCGGACAGGGGGCCGATCTCGGCAACGCCGCCTGCAAAAAGGGTCTCC
>DETN01000155.1 GCA_002362155.1 Lachnospiraceae bacterium UBA3287
TGTGAGGTCACTTCATATTATCTTTACAGTATTCACAGACAGCCGTTTCAGACAGGAACAAGGGACTTATGGCCTGTGCCGGATAATCCGGCACGGGCCTGTTTTTTTATGATGAAATAATTTTAGTCATATGGACTATTAATAAAGGACGACTATAATTATAGTCAGAAAGACAAAAATAAGCAGCTGCAGACGGCAGCAGAAAGGATGGAAATATATGGGACACGGAAACTGGAGAGATAATGATTTCAGAGAATATTCCAGAAGAGCAGGCAGAAGGGTCAGAAGGGACGGCACGGTGGATCTTTCCGGATTCAGAAATGTCCGGGATATGTACCAGGAAAGGGGCCTGAGCCGGGACCTGGATCCCCGGGGCGTTATGAGAGAGTGCTGTGAAACGCCGGAGCATCCCGATACCCTGCCGGTCATTCTGGCCCTGGACGTGACAGGCTCCATGGGAAGGGCCGCCATGGAGGTGGCCGGAAAGCTGGGCGAAGTCATGCGGGAGGTCCTGGGCTTCGGGAAGGACATCGAATTCATGATCATGGGCATCGGAGATCTGGACTATGACAGAGCCCCCATCCAGATCAGCCAGTTCGAATCGGATATCCGGATCGCCGGAGAGCTGGACAAGATCTATTTCGAAGGCGGGGGCGGCGGCAACCGCTGGGAATCCTATACGGGCTCCTGGTATATGGCCGCCAGACATACGGTCCTGGACTGCTGGAAGAGAGGCAGAAGGGGCCTGATCATCACCATGGGAGACGAGCCTCTTAACCCTGTCCTGCCGGGAAAGATCCTGGCAGAGGTCACGGGGGATTCCCTTCAGGGAGATGTCAGAACCGACCAGCTCTACAGAGAAGTTCTGCAGAAATATGCGGTCTATCACATCAACGTGGAACACGGCCACAGCGAGACCTTCCGCAGGGCCGCCATGGAGGCCTGGAGCAGGCTTCTGGACAGAAGGCATCTGATGGAATGCACCGTGGAAGGGATTTCCCAGGCCATCGTCCGGATCATCCTGGACGAGGCGGCGGAAAGAGAGAAAGGGCCGGCAGGGACGGCAAGACCCCTTCTTCCGGTCTTTGGCACGGAAGAGAAAGGGGAAATGGAAGTGCGGGAAGAGACAGTCAGCCATTACGGCTTCGGCGGGATCCTGAGAAGAAGGAGGCCCCGCCGCTGACAGAAGGCCGGGAAAAGGAAAGGAGAAGAGATGAAGCAGTATAATCTTAAGGCAGTGATCGGCGCAGGGGCCGGGGACGAGGGAAAGGGCAACATGACATCCTACTTCTGCGGCGTCCCCGGAAGGACCCTGGGGGTTCTGACCAACGGCGGGCCCCAGAGAGGCCATACCGCCGCCTGCGGAAAAAGGCGCCATGTCTTCTCCCACTTTTCCTCGGGGACCTTCAAGGGAGCCCGGACCTATTTCGCTCCCTCCTTCATGATCAATCCCATGCAGTTTTCCAGGGAATACAGGCAGCTGACGGCCATGGGCGCAGCCCCGGTATTCCATATGGACAGGGACTGCCGCTTCACCACCCCCTATGACATGCTGGTCAACCAGAAGGTCCATCAGGCACAGGGGACCCATGGCACCTGCGGCATGGGGATCTGGGAGACTTATAAGCGGTACGCCGGGGGAGAGGGCCTTACCGTGGGGGCCTACATGGCCATGACGGAAGTGCAGCGCTACCGGTATCTGGACCAGATCCGGGCAGGGGCCCTGGCCCGCCTTGCAGACATGGGGACCCCGGAACAGATGCGGGAAGCCCTGGCCCTGGCGGGAGACGAGAGGCTCCTTGTGAATTTCATGGAGGATCTGGAGGACATGGCTGCCCTGACGGAAGAAGGAGGCCTCTGCGGGCCGGAGATCCTCCTAAGTTATGACAACGTGGTCTTTGAAAACGGCCAGGGACTTATACTGGACTGGTCGGACGACGAAGAGAAGGCTGTCTATACCACTCCCAGCCGCACCGGCCTGGCAGCCGTCTCTTCCCTGGTGGAACAGGTCTTTTCAGGCCAGAGCGTGGAGGTCTGCTACGTGACAAGGAGCTATCAGACAAGGCACGGAGACGGACCCATGGACGGGGAATGCCCCAGAGAGGAACTGGGACGGGGCGTCCGGGAACTGACCAATCAGACAAATCCCTTCCAGGGACATTTTCGTTTCGGCCGCCTGGAGGTGGAGGGCCTGCACGAAAGGATCCGCAGGGACTTCGGAGACAGAGGAAGCCGCAATACCTATAAAAAGAGCATCGCGGTGACCCATCTGGACCAGATGGACATGTCGGAGGAGCTCAGGGAGGAGACCCTTCTTTACGGGGAAAGATACCTGGTCTCCAGACCGGATCTGTAGGAAATACTGCATATGGAAAGTCAGGGGCAGGAAAAGGAATGCGTTCTTTTCCTGCCTTTCCATTTATGCATAATAATAACAAGAAAAGGCAGGTATATTGTTTTCTTTATGTGCAGTATTGATTAATTAAATGGATTCTGTAAACATTTTACAGTATAATGGAAACAGAACTGTTTTCGCAAAGTGTTACATATATGAACGTGCGGAAATGCAAGGAATGTCAGACAGGAAGGGGGTAATCTAACTGTATGAAAATTGAAAAACCGGGGATGGCCGGAACGCTGGAATCCAGTGACTGCCTGGTAACGGTAGAACCCGGTGAAGGCAGAATCGACTTTGAACTTGACAGTGCCGTTATCAACCAGTACGGAAATCAGATCCGTAAGGTGGCTATGCAGACACTGAAGAATCTTGAGATCGACGATATCAGGCTGAAGATCGTAGACAAGGGCGCGCTGGACTGCACCCTGAAGGCAAGGATCGAAGGCGCGGTCTACCGCGCGGTCGGTCAGTTTGACAATCTTCCGTGGGGAGGTGCCATCAAATGATCAATCCCAACAAGAAAAGACTCAGAAGAACCATGATGTTCCTGAACGCCCAGAAGCCCGGCCTGATCAAGGATCCTTATATTTATAAGCCGGACTCCCTGATGCTGGACCTGGAGGACGCCGTTGCCATCAATCAGAAGGACGCGGCCCGCTTTTCCCTTTATCACGCTCTGCAGGAGATCGACTACCACGGCTGTGAAAAGGTGGTCCGCATCAACGGTCTGGACACCGACATGTGGAAGGAGGATATCCGCTGTTCCGTAGCCGGCGGCTGTGATACCATCCGTATTCCCAAGACAGAAAGCCCCAAGGATGTCAGAATGGTGGAAGCAGCAGTCGAGGAAGCCGAGAAGGAATTCGGCCGTCCCGTCGGCTCTGTCCTGATCATGGCAGCCCTGGAATCCGCCAGAGGCGTCATGAGGGCCCTGGATATCTGCGACGCCTCCGAGAGAATGATGGGCATTGCCCTTTCCGGCGGCGACTACACCAAGGACCTGATGACCCACATCACGGGCACCGGCATCGAGCTCATGGGCGCAAGACAGAACATGATCATTGCGGCCAGAGCGGCAGGCGTCCAGTGCTTCGATACAGTCTTTACCAACCTGGAAGACATGGAAGGCTTCCGTCAGGAGGTGGAGACCATCCATCTGATGGGATTCGACGGCAAGTCCATCATCAACCCCAGGCAGATCAAGATCGTCCACGACATCTTTACACCGTCCCAGAAGGATATCATCTTCTCCGAGAAGGTCATCCGTGAGATCGACTCCAAGAAGGCCCAGG
>DETN01000181.1:0-649 GCA_002362155.1 Lachnospiraceae bacterium UBA3287
CTGGTCCAGGCAGGCGATGTCAAATGCCTTGACCACAAGCAGGAAGGTAACAAGGCGCTTATATGCTTCCCCAAAAGGCAGCTTTTCCTTCCGGATCTCCTCTTTCATCTTCCCGAAGGCCCAGACCATATAGGCTCCTGCCCGGAAAAGGAGCAGGCGGCAGAGGATCCTTTTAGGCAGAGGCGGGGACGGATGATCCTTCCCCGCCTCATAAACGTCCTTTGGAAGAAAGCGCAGCACCAGGCGGGGAGAAGCCAGGTGCGGAGCGGCCAGGACAAGTTCCAGCATGATCAGGCAGAGCCCCAGAGAGAGTCTGACAGCTTTCTTCATAAATGCCTCCTTTCCTTCCCGGCGGACCGCCTATTTTCTGCCGATGAGAAGGGCAGAGCCCGAAAGCCCCATCCACAGAGCTTCCCCCTTACCGATCCACTTTCCGTCTGCCGTATCGATCAGTTCCGCCTTCTCATATCCCATCTCCTTCAGCTTTTTTATAAAGGCCTGCATATCTCCGTATTTCCCTCTGGAGAAGATGTCATGGATGGCAAAGGTGCCGCCCTTTTTCAGCGTCCGCAGGGTCTCCAGCAGGATCTTCTGACGGTCTTTTGAGGGAATATTGTGGTATACGTAGTTGCTGACCACGGCGTCAAAG
>DETN01000181.1:771-5130 GCA_002362155.1 Lachnospiraceae bacterium UBA3287
AGGGCGTTATTTTCGCAGAGGACTCTCCTGAAGGATGCGTATTCTTTCCCCCAGCGGTCGATCCCGGTCACCCTGGCATGGGGGTTTTTCTTTGCCACCGCAATGGCCAGGGCCCCGCTGCCGCAGCCTACGTCCAGGCAGGTGCCGCCTTCCGGAAGGTCCACGTATTCTGCAATGCCCTCGATGATCTGCCTGGACATCTGCCTCTTCCCGTTATAATCAAAGGCCCGGTACATAAGACAGGACCAGACGGACATGCCTGTAAAGAGGACGCCGGACGCTGCGGCACCTGCCGTCAGCGCCTGCTTTCCCTTTCCCTCAGGCATCAGGCTGTGCAGTGCCCCTGCCGCTGTCCACGATCCTGCGGCCGCACCTATGAAAGTAGCCGCCATCCCCTTTGGCATCCAGTTCTTATAATCCGCCTGCATCATAAATTCCTCCCTGAAACTGGCAGGTCCGAAGCCGGCCGGATCCTGCCCGGTAAATTAACATTCCATAGTTAGATGTTTCTAACTAATAGTAATATATGACTAACCACGGTCAATTTCAATACCTTTCTGCATCAAAGAAGGCTCCCGGCCGGCGGATCATCACCGCTGACGGAAGCCTTCCGGCTGCAGGACCTTTCAGCCTGCCCTGTATATTCTTTCTTTTTTTCTGAACTGTCCGCGCCGGCATCTGTTCACGCTCCTGATGAAATCTTCTTTTTCTTTCATGCATGCCCTCTCAGTCTTTCACTGCCGACCTTTCTTTTTCAGACGGATGCAGAAATCACATTTTTCCCCGCCGGTGCCCAGGGTCGTATGACGGATGAATTCCAGTCCCGGTATATGGCCGTAGCTATATTCGTCGTTGATGCAGAAGATCTTTGTCAGTTCCGGCGTTCCCAGCTCCTCAAAATACCTCCTGTAAGGACACTGCACGATGTCCATGCGGTATTCGTCCTTCTTCCGGGGATAGAAAACATTCCGGAATCCGGCGGCCTCTCCGAAGGCCTTCCTGCTGACCGGATCCCAAATCTTCACAAAAAAAGGCAGAAATCCCGGGATCTTAGCCATCTTCCCCAGGGAGGCCCCCATTTTCCGTGATTTTTCCCAGGAGACCTCCGAGATGGCTCTGTATCCGGGCAGGGGATCTTTCAGGATCTCTTTTGAGGCCAGCTGGATCGCTGCCGCAGGAAAGATATATCCCGCATGGAATCTCTGGCCTTTGGGAAGGTCCCCATACCTCTCTTCCGTTTCTTTCAGTATTTTCCCGGCACGGTTCCAGATTCTGCCTGCTTCCTTTTCGCCGGCCAGGGCGGCCAGCCGTTTTCTGATTTCCTTATGTCTGTTCAGATCCATCATGCGCTTTCCCTTTCCCGGGCCGCTTTCCGCTCTCGCCGCGGCGCAGCCTGTAATCGCAGGCCTTTGCCCCTTCCGATACCGCAGTGCTTCTTTCATAGCGGATATGGCAGAAGCCCTTCATATAAACCTTATCCATACGGCAGATGCAAAGGACCGCCTTCTCCGCTCCCAGCTCCTTTGCCAGCTCGTGATAGGGGCAGGAAAGAATATCGACGCCGTACATATCAGGAGGCCTTGAAACGATCCTCCGCTTATAGCCCAGATCTTCGCTGCTCATCCTGTCCATGATCCCTTCCATGTTCCTCCAGATCAGAGAGCTGACGCCGGGGAGGCTGGTGAGTGCGTGGACGATCCCGGCAAAGAACTTTCCCGTTTCATCCCCGTATTCGCCAAGGAGCCTCTCCGCGTCCCCCCGGTCCATGACCAGATAAAGTGCCGCCGCAGGCAGCACCATGCGTCCCCTGTGGGCCTTCAGATCCGGCCTTCGGGCCAGAAGGCGGCTGTATTCCTCTCCTGCGGCCCTCCAGATCTCTTCGGCCCCGGCCCTGCCGTATTCTGCCCTGAGCTTTCCCCTGAATTTTATATATAATAATTGCCGGTCGAGAGGATTCATTTTCTGCCGCCTTGAACTGAAAACTATTACGTGATACATTGTTAGTAATATCTAACTTCTGTAAACCATTTTAATCCTTCCCAAGGCATAGTCAAGCCCGGCTTGTCGGGGCCCGGGTTGACAGCACACACCGGCGGAGATACAGTAGATGCATCAGGTCACTTTATGAACGGGGGCTTATCATGTTTGAAAAGAAAATCGAGATTTTCAAGAAAAAAGACCGGGCAGCCTGGACGGAGATCCGGGATCTTCTGAAAAAGGAAGGCGTTGCCGGCATAAGCGCAGGACACTATCTGCAGGAATCCGTGATGGCAGGGGGCTGCGGAGCCAAGCTGGATCCCAGGGATTTCGGCAGAAACGGGAAGATCGACAGAGATATCTACTACATCCGCGTCAGGGCAGCCGACGCAGACCGGGTCAGGGAGATCCTCAGAAAAAACGGGATCACAGCCGGCATCGACGAGGATCTGATGACGGACGCCGCCCTGAAAAAACGCCATTCCTATATCTGAAGGGTCATTTCCTGCAGAGTCATCCGGATCAGGTCCTGCGCCGCGTCTGCGATGCGGTTCAGCTTCCTTATGCGTACATATTCCTTCCCGTAGATCTGCTGCACGTTTTCCAGATGTGAGACAGATCCGAAGAAGACCGCGGCAGTGCGGATCCCGGCTTTCCGGAGATCATGCACTGCTTTTTCTGTATCCAAGACCGCAGTGACGCCCTCGTATTCCTTCAGGGCCCTGCCGGAAGGATCCATAAGCGCCGGCATATCGTCATTGGGGCAGGCATCCGTTAAAACGATCAGAAGCTGCTCCTTCTCTCCTCTTTCCGCGTCAAGCAGAGACAAGAGCGCCCGAAAGGCAAGTCCGTCCCGGTTCCAGCCGCCGGAGAAAAACCGTAAGATCCTGTCACAGGTCTTCTCCTTTGTACTTTTCAGACTTTCCAGGACGGTAATGCCCCGGATGGTCCGGAAAGTCAGGACCCGGACCGGGATATGGATCTTTTCCAGGCTCTCTGCCATGATATACGCCTCGGAGGCTATGATCTCCTGCACATTCATTCTGGACATGGAAGCGTCCAGAAGCAGGGTGACCTCCGCGTTTCTTTCTGTCAGCGTCCCTTCCCGGTAAAAGACGGACGGATCCCGGAATACCTTAAGGCGGTAGGCCTTTTCCGGAATCAGACTGCCCGACCGGCCCCTTTCCGGCATCCTGCGGAAATATTCCGCAAAAAGCAGGTCCAGCCGGGCAGAAAGCTCCCGGATGCTCTCATGGATCAGGAGGGCGTTGTCCGACACGAAGCGGCGGTTCACCTTTTCCTGGTCTGCGGCCCGCTTCAGGATCCCGGAAAGCTCTCCGAAGGCTTCCCTGCCCTGTTCCTTCCTTACCCCGTCGGTGACATACAGTCTGCAGGCAGCATGAAGGTCCCGGCAGCAGTCTTCCTCCAGGGCCGTCATCTCCCGCTCCGGGAGGGAAGACTCCCCGAAGGCTGCCCGTACAAAGTCCAGATCCTCTCCCGAGGGCAGGCGGACTCTCCGGTTCAGCGTGTGGCCCAGGCGGACATTGGTATCCAGATCGCCTCTCCCGTCGCCGGTCCTTAAAAAAAGCCTCTGTCTGGGGGCCTTCCAGGGAAGCCCGGGCAGGGAAAGACCGGATAAGATGCCTTTCCTTTCTCCCCCTTCCTTCAGCCGGGATATGTCTGTACGGAAAAAATCCAGGAGGATCCCCGTCATCTCCCCGACTGCGCCTTCCGCGTCCAGGCTGCCGGAAAAAAGGAGTCTCCCGGCCAGGGCAAGGCTCCGCTTACCAGTGTGACAGAAGCGGCCCAGGACCTTCGACCAGCGGATCATCTGCTGTTCATACACGGTCATGCTCTGCATCTCCATCTGCTGGCGGGACATATCCGCGGAAGACTGAAACCAGGCTTCTGCCTTCTCCCTGCGCAGCTTTTCCAGGACCGGACGCTCGCCGATCTCCTTCTCGTATACGCAGTTCTCAAGGCCCAGCCAGAAAAGGTCGTCAAATTCTTCCGCGCTCCTGCTGGCGGAATAACGTTTTATGAATTCCTGGATCGCTTCCATATCCAGCCACTTATAGGCCAGCCCGATCACCAGGTTGTAGTACATATCCGGACTGCCGTCCGGTGAAAAGGCCAGAAAGGAAGGTTCGAAATCGTACCTTCCCGCAGCGTTCCATATGTAATTCCTGGCTCTCCGCTCATTCCCCGAATACTGTCTTTTGATCATGCTCTGTCTGCCTCTTGATCATCCCGCGAAAACAACGCTCCTGTCCAGATCGGCCGGGATCCTGCTGCCTATGCAGTCCCGGATCAGGGTCTGCTCATAACGGTCAAAGGTCTTGCTGACAATGGTCAGCTCCAGTGCCTGCCCGGAGCTGAGTC
>DETN01000147.1:0-12966 GCA_002362155.1 Lachnospiraceae bacterium UBA3287
CATGAAAAGTAAAGGCCCTGTCGTTCCCTGGAGCATGGGAGCGCATCTCAGAAGAAGGAGGGAGAAAGCGGGACAGCAGGTGTGCGGACTTTCGTGGAAAGAAAAAAGACCGCGTTCCTCCACGCCCATGCGGTGCAGCTGCTCCTATGGACGTGGTATCCCGCGGATTATAATGAAGAGCAGCACCTGCACATTCGCCCCCGGCAAGGAAGACAGCCTTGAGGCATCTCTTACATACGGCAAAAAGACCTACGCCATCAGCGACAAAAAGGAAGGCTACCGCTTCGGGGCTTCCTGCACCTGCGGAAGATACCATTGTCCTCATATTTGCGCCGCCGGCGGCATTCTGAACGAACGGTTCCGGAAGCTGAAGCACGACTATATCGTCTCCGATCTGCCCCTGGACAAGAGCCTGTTCCTGGATCCTTACCTCACAGAAGCCGCAGGATCCATGGAGAATAAGGAACCGGACCAGGAACTTGTGGAGACGGCCCGGAAGGTCACAAAGCTCCTTTGCGATGCGGGCAGCGAAGACTACTACTGGGATTTCCACGAATACCTTCTGGATCTGTCCCCCGACTTCTACGAAGCCCGCTTCCTGGAGGAAAGCTATCCCTATCTTCTTGCCGCTCTTTTCGAGGATCCCGGTTACAGAAGAGAGGTTCTGGATACAGGAGAGTATGCCGAACCTTACGATTACGAGGAAAGGCAGCACCGTTCCAACCGGGCCAGCTTCAAGAGAGTCCTGAAAAGCTATCAGCTCCATGTCAGAGAACTGGAAAAGGGCGGCTATAAGGAAGATCCCTTCAAGGAATTCCTCTTAAAATACCGGGGCGGCCTGAAGGACCTGCTCCATTACTATGCCTCCGTCAAGGCAAAGCCCGCAAAGCGGGACCTGCCTTATCTTCGTCAGATCGCAGCCCTGCCGGATCCTGATATAAGTGAGCTGAAAGCTGCCGCTGCCAAGCTGGATTCCATGGCAGATGATAAGGAAGCCCTGGAAATCTTCCGCCTGCTGGCCGGCAGGATTCCGGCGGATGAGATCGCAGCTTTCTACAGCGGCCTGAAAAATATCACCATGGGCTTTTTCGACATGAAAAAACTTTCCCTGGAAGACCAGATGAAAGCGGCTTTCCATGTCCCCCTGACCGGGGAAAGCTTTACCTATATCATGGACCAGGTGCTCGCCGGAGCGGATGACAAGGTAAAAGGAACATTTATCCTCCACTCGACGGAACAGGCCTCTGTTTCAGGGAGCGCGGCGCTGAAAAGAAAATCGCCGACGCTGCGGCCGCACTTTCCGACGCCCGCCTGCTTCTGTCCCATGTGGTAAAAACCCTGAAGATAAAAGGCATCCTCCCGGCACCTGAGGGCGACCCCAAAAAGGAGATGGCCTCCTATTTTGCCTGCGCCTACGAATTTGTCAACAGGGACTCCTCCTTCTACTGTGATTTCACGGTCAGAGATCCAGGAAGCGGCCGTATCCTCCTCTGGGCCAGAGAAGAAGACCATCTGCTTTCTTCCGTAAGGACCGGCTTCACAGACGACCGGTATCCCCCCGAGCTGATCCGCAAAGTCTGCGTGGAGGGCAGGGAGGACGCCTATCAGGCCGGATATATAAAGAACCGGGACGCTGTGGACGCCTTTCTCTTTGAAAAAAAGAACAAAAAGTTTGCAGAAGCCTACCGCAGGCTCTGCCGTTCCTTTGAGGATGAAGGAAAGCTTCCCCTGGCCGCCACGGAAAAGGCCCGGATCGACTGGCTGCTCTACAGGAGCGACGGAGCCTCCTGCGCCCTGGCTTTCAAGGTGGGCACCTCCAGGAAATACGTAGTCAAAGACGCTTCCGAATTCCTGCAGGCCTTCAGGACCGGACAGACCTCCGGTTACGGCAAGGACCTGGTCCTGACCCACGACCCCGACAACCTGGAGGAAGCCGACGGGGCGGCGGTAAGGCTTCTGATGAGCGCCCGCTATACCAAAGGGCGCAGCTCCGACAAAGGAAACAAACGCTATATCACTGTGGGAGAAAGCCTTTTCGCAAACCTGCTGGAAATCCTCTCCGGCCGGACCGTCTTCTACAACGAGATCCCCTGTCTCCTGCGCCTGGAGCCCAGAAGGATCCGGCTGAGGATCTCCGCCTCCTACGTGCTTTCCACGGACCTTTCTTCTTCCGGCCAGGAATTCATCAGCCTGATGGGCAGAGGATACCTTCTGACCAGGCAGAAGGACGGCTCCTGCGTCATGGACCGGGTGGAAGGCACGAACGATGAAATGAGCCTGATCGACCTGGTCTGCAAAAATCCTTCCGTGAACATAAAGCCCATCCTGAAGGACTTTCAGGCCAATGTTTACTCCCGGTTCTTCGAATCCTTCGACCTGGACAAAAAGATCCGGCCCCAGTTCGCCCTGAGCGAGCTTCGTCTGAACACCTATTTTGATCTGGAAAACTCCGTCATCACAGCAAGGACGGTCATCCTCCGGGACGGAAAGGAGATCCCGGCAGAGGACCTGTCCAGAAGGATCGATCAGGTGAAGCTGGAGCTTCTGCAAAACTACCTGGCCTCCCTCGGCTTTTCGGACGGGGTCCTGGCGGACGAGTCCGGCATCCTCTCCTTCTTCAGGCTGGATTTCTCCCGGATGAAGAGCCTGACCAACGTCTATCTGTCCGAAAATCTGCAGAACAAGGAGCTGAGGTCCGTGGGCCGGCCCGTGATCCGGGTCACCTATCAGAGCGGTCTGGTGAATGTTTTCCTGGAAAAGAGCGAATTCAGCCAGGCAGAGCTGGAAAAGATCGTACTGGGTCTTCGGAAAAAGAAAAAATACATCATGCTAAACGGTGACCGGATCGTGGATCTTGACAGCGAGGCGGCCAGGGACCTGGGAGACGCCATCCAGGACTTCGGAATGGATCCGGGGGACCTGTACAAAAAGAAGACCGTCTCCTTCATCACCGCCATCAAGGCCTTTTCCCACCAGAAGAGCTGCCGCGTGGACAAGTATCTCCGGGACATGATCGAAGAGATCCGCAGCTTCAAGGAGGCGGATCTGCAGCCGCCTGTCCTGAACGGGACCCTCAGGGGCTACCAGGAGGAGGGCTTCAAGTGGATGAGCGTCCTTTCCAGATACGGTATGGGCGGGATCCTGGCGGACGACATGGGACTTGGCAAGACCATCCAGGTCATCGCCCTGATCAAGTCCGACGAAACGCCCGGCCCCAGCCTGGTGGTCTGTCCCAAGAGCCTGGTCTTCAACTGGATCAGCGAATTCGCCAGATTCGATGGGACCCTGAAGGTAAAGGCCATCTACGGACCTGAAGCCGCAAGGCGCCAGATCATCTCTTCCATCGACTACGGCAGACGGGAAGTCTATATCACTTCCTACGACTCCCTCCGCATCGACATAGACAAATACACCGGCCAGTTCTGCTACGGCATCCTGGACGAGGCCCAGTATATCAAAAACGTCCACGCCCAGAAGACCCGGTCCGTCAAGGAGCTGAAGGTCCGCCACCGCTTTGCCCTGACGGGGACCCCCATCGAGAACAGCGTGATCGACTTGTGGAGCATCTTTGACTACATCATGCCCGGCTACTTCGAAGAGCTGAGCCGCTTCAAAGACTCTCCTGCAGACGCCATCGCCAGAAAGGCAGGGCCTTTTATCCTCAGACGGGTCAAGGGCGACGTCCTGGAGGATCTGCCTTCCAAGTACGAGACCATTCTTTCCGCGGACATGAGCAGGGGGCAGAGAAAGGTATACGACGCCATGCGCCTGGAAGCCAGGAAAGCCCTGGAGGAAGGAGGAAAAGCCTTCGATATCCTTCCCTACCTCACCAGACTGCGCCAGGTCTGCGTGGACCCCGGCATGTTCCTGGAGGGCTATAAGGGAGGCAGCGGAAAGCTGGAAATGCTCTCCGAACTCATTCCCGAATATCTGGACCAGGGCCACCGGATCCTGGTCTTTTCCCAGTTCGTAAAAGCTCTGGACTCCGTCCGGGCCCTGCTGGAAAAGAAGAACATCCCCTTCTATTTCCTGAGCGGCAGCACCTCCGCAAAAGACCGTCTGGACATGATGGATTCCTTCAACAGCGCCGGCGGCATCGACGTATTCCTGATCTCCCTCAAGGCCGGCGGCACCGGTCTGAACCTGACCGGGGCGGATACCGTGATCCATCTGGATCCCTGGTGGAACGTGGCCGCGGAAAACCAGGCCTCTGACCGGACCCACAGGATCGGCCAGACCAGGAACGTGGAGGTCATCAAGCTGATCGCCGCGGACAGCATCGAACAGAGAGTGGTAGAACTGCAGGAGATCAAAAAGGAAGTCATAAAACAGGTCATTTCCGACGACGACGGATCCGTCACCAGCGCAAGGCTGGAGGATATCGCCTTCGTTCTGGAATAAAGGCTTGCCGGCTGTTTCCTGACCTGCTATTACATCTTTCAGAGAAAAACGCGATGAGCCGGCTGCGCCCTGCAGCCGGCTCACTTTATTTCTCTTTTATCCCAGGTCTCTGTCCCGGCTTTCTTTCATTTCTTTTCCGCTTCCTTTTTCGCCTGCTCCTTCTGCCTTGGCAGATACTGGAGAGCGATCCTGTTCTCCGGGTGAACGTCCACCAGGTAGAGCACCGCAAGGAACAGCCACTCCGCGGGCTTCATGGCCAGGTAGACCAGGTCGCAGGCGGCCTGGTTTTTCCTGATCAGGTCCGCCACCGGAAAGCCGTATCTGTCATAGAAGCTGCGGATCCTGCGGTGGGCGGCAGGCGTCCTTTCCTCCAGCACATTTTCGAAGGCGTTGGCGATCATGAGCTGGCGGTTCACCACCACTTTGTGGCCGTGGCGGACCCCCAGCCTGAGGGGCTTTACGACCCTTCTGTGGCCTCCCGCCGCCGCGGTGCACAGATAATGCTCGTCAAAATAGATGTTCTGGGGGCCTGTCTGCCGGGACAGGGTCCAGTCCGTCGTGTTTGTCCAGGCCTTGATCAGGGCGTCCGGCTCCTGGCCCAGGAGGATCAGAAGAAGCAGAAGAATGCCCAGCAGGGGAAGGGCGAAGGCAAACGCCCACAGAGGCCATTTTTCCGCCTGCATAAGCCTCCTGTTCATGGCCCTGATCCATCTGTTTTTTCCGAAATCCGGCCGGGCGTGAGCGTCCGCCTCATTCCATTCCTTTATCTTCTGCCGGATGATGGTGATGCCGATAAAGAAAAGATTCATGGGAAGGACCAGGCAGGGGGCCATGTTCTCCACATGATTCACCACCTGCAGGGACCAGAGGACCTGCACGGCCAGAAGAAGGTACATGGCCGCCATACACAGGACCGATACCAGAGGCGGCGTTTTATTTACGTCGCAGGCTGTAAGAATGGCGGCCCCCAGGATCCCGATAAGGCAGATCAGGCCGAGGGTCAGCCAGCCCCCTGTCCATACGGGCTGATGCAGCTGGGAGTTTACGAGCTGTTCGCTCCAGGCCTGATCCAGCTGCACGTCCATAAAAGACATGAAGATCACGGTTTCCAGGGTCCCCAGGACCGGGGTAAGGATCCACATGATATATTTCAGGGTCCTGTTTCTGTATTCCCGGAAGATCCCGAGGAAATTATAGAAGCTGAGAACAGCCGGCATGGCAAGGCATGCCAGAATGATAAGCATAGCGGCGGCTGAAGACATTTCCTGATGCACCTCTTTTTCTGAATAGGACAGGGGGCTCTTTGTTTCCCCTGCACGGCCGGCTTTTATTATATACCTCCTCCGCCTCCCCTGGGCGCAGAGTCTGATAACCGCGCGGCCTCATTGGCGCGGAATACATGAAAAAATCAGACACCGCCCCCGGAGGGAATGGTGTCTGATCTGTGTCTCTTCCCGGACCTGTGCCACCGGAAAGCATCCTTCCGCTTTTTTACAGAACGCCGAAGAGTCCCGTCAGGTCGGTCTCATGCAGGATCCTGTCCGTATCCACGTCCGCGTTCTGAAGCATGCTTTCCACCTTGTTTTCCAGGGTAACGTCTATGAAACGGTCTATATCTATGCCCCTCAGATGAAAAAAGAAAAAGGGATTCTCGTCGAAGCGCACGCCTATGCCGTACATGGCGGCAGCCACATGCTTGCACATAAGAGCCCAGTCCGGACAGGAGCAGATAAAGCTGATCTCGGCGGGGCTGGGGAAAAGTCCTCCCTCCGCCGTAAACAGATCCTGCAGTTCCTCCGGGAACTCTCCGTTGATCAGCTTGTCGATGGTCTTGATCTTCCTTCCGCAGCGTTCTATGATGGCCTGGCATTTTTCCTCGGAGAGGGGACTGATCCGGATATCCACCTTATAGGGCGTCTTGCGGCTGCCCTGGACCCGGGCTTCCACCCTGCCGGGCCGGATCTTAAGGTCCACCACCGTGCCGGAGCGGAAATAGCGGCGGCCTCTCTCCAGCCGGGAGGCATAATCCGCATACCTCTCCAGGTTTGCGCACCAGGCCTGCCCCCACCAGCTCTCGCAGATCTGCCCCTTCCCTTTATGGGGCAGGACAGGTTCAAATTTCTGGCCCTTTTTCGCGGCGGCCTGCACGCTTGCCGCCGCCTTTTTCCTCAGGTCCTCCACAGCGGGCTGTGAATAGCTGATCCCTGTATTCCAATATCTGCTCATATGCTTCTCTTCCTTATCCCCTTCAGATCTCCAGCCTCATGAGGTCCAGGATCTCCTTATCGCCCAGTTCCGTGATCCAGTTCTCGCCGCCGGCGCCTATGACGTTTTCGGCCAGTTCCTTTTTGCTGTTGATCAGAGTATCGATGCGCTCCTCTATGGTGCCGGTACAGACCAGCTTGTGGACCATCACGTCCTTTGTCTGCCCGATGCGGAAGGCCCGGTCCGTGGCCTGGTTTTCCACGGCGGGATTCCACCAGCGGTCGAAATGGATCACATGGTTGGCCCCGGTCAGATTCAGGCCGGTGCCGCCCGCCTTGACGGAAAGGACCATGAAGGGCACATATTCTTCTCCGTTGAACTGCTCCACCATTTCCTGGCGGCGCCTGACCCGGGTCCCGCCGTGCAGGACCAGTCCCTTCGCGTGAAAGATCTGCTCCAGGTACCTGGCCAGGTATTCCGTGATCTCTCTGTACTGGGTAAAGACAAGGACCCGCTCCCTCTTTTCATAGATGGTCCCGCAGATCTCCCGCAGCATGGCGAACTTCCCGCTCTCTTCGGGGTCATAGGTCTCCTGTCCCAAGAACTGGTCGGGATGGTTGCAGATCTGTTTGAGCCGCATGATAGCGGAAAGCACCAGGCCTCTGCGCTGCATCCCGTCGGCAGTTGCGATCTTTTCCTCCAGCTCCTTCACCTGTTTCCGGTAGAGAACGATCTGCTTTTTGGACAAAGAGGCGTAGTCCACGGTCTCCAGCTTGTCGGGAAGGTCCGAAATGATGGACCTGTCGGTCTTTACCCGGCGCAGGATGAAGGGAGACACCATGTTCTTGAGCTTCTGGTAGCCCTCCGGATTTTCCTCCAGGTGTTTGGAAAAATCACGGAATTCGTCCGAGGTCCCCAGAAGACCCTTGTTGAGGAAATCGAACAGGGACCAGAGGTTGGTAAGATCATTTTCGATGGGGGTGCCGGTCATGGCCACCCGCTGGGCGGCCCGGAGCTTCTTGATGGCCCGGGTCTGCTTCGTGCCGGGATTTTTGATGGCCTGGGCCTCGTCCAGGATGACGGCGGCCCACTCCCTCTCCTGCAGGGCCGTAAGGCGGCCCACCATCCCATAGGTGGTAAGGGTAAGGAAGGGCGGATCCTGGGCCAGAGCATTCATGGCGGCCCCTGTCATCCCGTGCAGGACCATAAGCATGATCTCCGGTGTGAACTTTGCCGCTTCCTTCTGCCAGTTGCCCAGAAGAGAGGCCGGGACCACCAGCAGGACTTTTGCCTCCGGCTGCTGCTTCCGGAAGCGGTCCAGCCATGTAAGGACCTGCAGGGTCTTGCCAAGACCCATGTCGTCGGCCAGGCAGGCGCCGAAGCCTATGTCCTGCATATATAAGAGCCAGTTGTAGCCTGTCTTCTGATAAGGGCGCAGCTGGGCATTCACGGTGGAAGGCACCCGCTGGTTTCTGAGGCCTGCAGGCTGGCGCAGCTTCTGGAAGAGGTCCCCCAGCCACTTTCCGTTGGTGATCCTGGGACCGATGTCCACATCCTCCTTCTCTCCGATTCCGGTCTCCAGACGCAGCGCTTCCATAAGGGATAAGTCTCCCCGGTAATTCTCCATCTGCTGAAGCAGGGCTTCCAGACGGGCGTGGTCCACCACCACCCATTTTCCCTTGAGAAAGGCAAGTCCCTCTGTCTGGGCCAGAAGCTGGCGGATCTCCGCCGCCGTCAGGGCTGCCCCGTTAACTGTCAGCTCCGGCTGCATGGAGACCAGAGAGTCAAATCCTAAAAGGGAAGGCTTTTTATCTCCCAGCTTTACCTGCATGGAGATCTGGGCGCTGCCCCGCTTCCACCAGTTGGGAACGCGGCAGAGGATTCCTGCCTCCTCAATGGCACGCACATCCTTTAAAAAGGCGTAGGCTTCCTCTCCCGTAAGGCCCAGGGGATGAAAGAGCTCCCCGGATTCCATAAATCCGGATACCAGGGGAGAGACCTCCGCCGCCCCGTTCAGACAGGACAGAAGGGCCACCAGCTTTTCACGGTCGTGCTTATATTCCGTCAGGGCATAGGACAGGGGCATGTGGCGCACCGCATTGTTTTCGTCCCTGGTGGCATAGGTGGCCAGAAAGGCGAAGGGATACCGGCCGCTCTCGTCCTGCCGGTTCTCCACCAGATGGAAAAACACCCGCTCCGGCACCCGCAGCTGCTGGCTCTTTTCTGTCAGATACAGACGCACCGTGCCCTCATAGGAACCGATCTCCCGGGAGAACACTTCTCCCAGACGGGTAAAGACCCCCCTGATCCATGCGGGCGAGATATACTCCGTGCCGATTCCGAAGGGGACCGCCAGCATAAGCTCTTCCAGGACCTCCTCCGAAGGCTCCGGCCGGACCTCCTCCCGTATGATCTCCAGCTCCGGTATATCCGTCAGGGTGCGTACGAACTCCTCCGACACCCGTCTCAGATAGGCTGCGGAAGCGGTTTCCTTACCGGCGGCCTTTTTTTCCTCAAATCCCATGGCATAGAGCGTTCCCCAGGGATCCTCCAGAAGGCGCCTTTTCAGTCCTGCCTCGTAAGGATCCAGGGGCTCTCCTCCGGTCCGGTCCACCTTAAATCCCGACTTTGTAAACAGGACGGTAAGCCGCCCGGGCTGCCCGCCTTCCTCTTTTCCTCTTCTTTTTACCGGTCTGCTTTCACTCTCAGGCGCGTCTTTTTTACGGACTGCCCCGGCTCCCGCTCGTCCCGAAATAGCTCTGGTCACTGCCATTTTTCCGATTCCTTTTTAACCCTGTATCGTGTTCCTTACGGCCTCCCTGCAGTTTTTGCCTTGCCCATATGAAGAGAAGGCGCTGCATAGTGTCGAAATTACGGATTCATTTTAACATGGAGACGGGAAAAAAGCATTCCTTCCGGGAAAAGAACATGCAGCATGCGAGCGGTGCGGGCGGCACAAAAAACTGCCGGCATGCAGCCGGCAGTCCGTCAGATATATTGAGATGTATGCCAGGGTGCGGCCTTTACCGCCGCTTCTCAGCAGTCCGCCATGGTCTTTCCTTCTCCCACCAGTCCCCGGAAGTCCTCCGTGAACTGATCGACGGCGGCGTCCACGGCCGCATTCTTTACAAGACCCTCGATCACATCCGGAGAGACCGTCACCGCCTTTACCCCGTATTTGATCAGCTCCAGCACCTGCTGGCTGTTCTTGAAGCTGGCCGCCAGAAGACCTGAATCCAGGCCGTTTTCGGTGATGGCGTCATGGATCTCCATGGACACCCTTATGCCGTCAAAGCCCATGTTGTCGATGCGGTTGACATAGGGGGCCACGTACTCGGCCCCGCACTTGGCCGCAAGGAAGCCCTGCATGGCTGTGTAAATGGCCGTTCCGATAAAGCGGATGCCTTCCTTTTTCAGCTGCTTCATGGCCTTAAAGCCTTCGGGGGTGCAGGGGATCTTGACCAGGGTGGTCTTTCCCAGTTCTTTCACGATCCTGCGGGCTTCTTCCACCATGCCTTCCGCCTCTTTTGATGTGGCCTGAACAAAGAGCTCGCCGTCCTCTCCGATGATGGAGCGGATCTCCTTTAATACCTCATAGGGCTCTCTTCCGGTCTTTGCCAGGATGGAAGGGTTGGTGGAAACGCCGTCCACCGGGTAATACTCATAAATACGGCGGATCTTATCCACATTTGCGTCATCAATACAGAATTTCATACAGTTCTCCTCTCTTTCAAATACCTTTGCCTGCCTTACAGAGTCTGTTCCGTTCTTCCTATGATGTCATCCTGGGTGGCCCTGGAGAGGACATTGAAGAATGCGCTGTAGCCGGCCACCCGGACGATCAGATCCTTATGCTTCTCGGGGTGGGCCTGGGCGTCCAGAAGGGTCGCCCTGTCCACTACATTATACTGCACGTGGTAGCCTTCCAGACGGTTGAAAAATGTACGGATAATAAATTCCAGCTTTTTGGTGTTCTCCTTCGTGGAGAGCATGGCGGGGGTGACCTTCTGGTTAAGGAGCACGCCCCCCGTGATCTCATGGGTGGGAAGCTTGGATACGCTCTTGAACACAGCCGTGGGGCCCTTCCTGTCCATGGAATGGGCAGGGGAGCACCCTTCCGCCAGGGGCTCCCTGGCGTGGCGTCCGTCGGGCGTAGCCATGGTGCCAAAGCCCTGGCCCACGTTGGCGGAGATGGAGGAGGTCCCACCGTAGCGGATGCCGCCGATGGGTCCTCTGCCGAAGCGGGTGTTCTTGTATTTCTTCATCTCGTCCAGGTAGGACGCGTAGGCATCCACCACCAGTCTGTCTGCGTAATCATCGTCGTTTCCGTACTTGGGAGCATCGTTTATGAGCATCTGGCGGATCCGCTCTCCCTCTTCTCCTGCGAAGTCCGAGGCCAGGGCATCCATCAGCTGGTCCCTTGTGATCCTCTTCTCTTCATAGACCAGCTTTTTGATGGCGGAGAGAGAGTCTGCCATATTTGCAATGCCCACCTGCAGGCCGGAAATGAAATCGTAGACCGCTCCGCCCTCCTTGATGGTCTTTCCCCTCCCCAGGCAGTCCTGGGTCAGGCAGGAGCATAGGATGTCGGGCACTTCCCTCTCGCTGGCGATGTCGATGGCGTTCTCCACGATGACGCTGGCCCTGGTCAGCTCCCGGATGGCCTTATCCCAGGCCTTCATCAGATCCTCGAAGGATTCCATATCCCGGAAGTTTCCGTGATCCTCCACGAACCTTCTGCCGCTGGTCACGTCGATGCCGTTATTCATGACCATGAGAAGGATGCGGGGGAAGTTCAGATAGCTCATGCCGGTGCAGCGGTAGCCCCACTTTCCGGGCACGGCGGTCTCCACGCAGCCGATGGCGGAATAGCAGTAGGCGTCCTCCTTTTTTACCCCTTTCTCGATAAAGGAAGGAATGATGACCTCGTCGTTGTTGAAGGCCGGCATACCGGTGCCCAGCTTCAGGACCTCGATGGCCTCATCCATAAAGGCCTGGCTAATGTTTCTGTGATAGCGGACCGTCAGGTTGGGCTGGGGAAGCCTGGTCTGGCCGATGGACTTAAGGACCAGGAAGGACAGTCTGTTGACGGCGTCCTTTCCGTCGGCGGTCTGTCCGCCCACCGTAACGTTCTGGTACATGGGGCTTCCCGCGCTGGAGAAGGTATGGGCCTGGGACCGGACCTTATTGATGGTCAGGGTCTTGATCCAGAGATTGGTGAGCAGTTCCACGGCCCGGTCCTCGGTGATCAGTCCCTTTTCCAGGTCGGAGGCCAGATAGGGATATACATACTGGTCGAAGCGGCCGTAGGAAAGGGAGTGGCCGTTGGATTCGATCTGCAGGATCAGCTGGATGAACCATACGGCCTGCACCGCCTCGTGGAAGGTCTCTGCTCTTTCATAGGGAACCTTTCTGCAGATACGGGCGATCTCAAGAAGCTCCGACCTTCTGGGCTCTGCCGCGCCCTCTGCCTTCTCCTTGGCCAGCACCGCAAAGCGCTCCGCAAATCCTTTTACAGCCTCCAGGACGATCAGGACCGCCTTATAGAACTGATACTTGTCGATGGAGGAAGGTTCTGTCAGATCCAGCCCTGCCTTAAGCGTCTTCGCGCGCTCTTCATATCCCCGAAGGCCCGTGCGCAGCATGGTCTCATAATCCACTGCCAGATGGGCGTCGCCGGCGTTGAGCTTTCCTTCCATGCCAAAGAAGCCTGTGTCCATGTAGACCTGCATCTCCTCGGGGATCAGGGCTTCGCCCCTGGCCCGGAGATTGTTGTTCTCCCAGAAGGGAGCGATCGCACGCAGCTGCTGTTTTGTCTCTTCCGTAATATAGAATACATCCCCGTCCCGCTTCTCGAACAGGTCCAGCTCATCCATGATGAACTTCATGGTGTACTCCGGAAAGACCGGTGCTCCCCGGTTGACCGAGGACTGGTTTCCCACCAGGACCGTTTCGTCTTCGATGTAGATGTCCATCTTTTCCAGGATATTTTTAAGCATCAGAGCTCTTTTCATGACCGGGGGCTGATGCATGTTCTTCTGATAGGCTTCCGTTGCCAGGACTGCGCGCTGAGCGTCGATATAGGGCTTCTGATCCAGGACGCTCTCCCGGTAGGCCTGCATTCTGGGTGTCAGAGATCCGAAATGCGCTTTGTTTTCCATGACGTTCTCCTTTTGCTTTTATTGAAATCGCTTTATGTTCCGTTCGTAATTTTAATTATAGCACCTCCTGGATTGATGTCAATATCTTTTTCATAGGAAATTATTTTAAATTTCATTCGCAACTTATTCTTTACATATTCGAACGCAGATGCTATGATAGGAGCATACCGGAGGGATATGACCCGGTCATTCCGGATCC
>DETN01000147.1:13058-19213 GCA_002362155.1 Lachnospiraceae bacterium UBA3287
TTTTCCATCCACGACGGTCCCGGGGTGAGGACCACCGTCTTTTTAAAGGGCTGCCCCCTCCGCTGCAGATGGTGTTCCAATCCGGAGTCCCAACTGCCCGGCGTACAGATCCTTTATCACAGCGACAGCTGCCTGCACTGCGGCAGTTGCGTGCAGATCTGTCCGCAAAAGGCCGTGTCCGCAGGAGAAGACGGAAGGATCCGCATTGACTTTCATAAATGCAGCGGCTGCCTCTCCTGCGTAAAAAGCTGCCCCGGCCGGGCCCTTTCCGGCGAGGGGGAATATAAAACAGTAGAAGAAGTCGCCGAAGTGTGCCTTCAGGACATGGTTTTTTACGAAGAGTCCGGGGGCGGCGTCACCATCTCCGGAGGAGAAGGTATGGCATCGCCGGACTTTGCCAAGGCGCTGGTCCTCCTCCTTAAAAAGGAAGGCATCCATACCGCCATCGAGACCACCGGCTGCGTCAGCCCTGACATTTTTCAAAGGCTTGCCCCCCTCTTCGACCTTCTCCTTTTCGATGTCAAGCATTATGATACGGAAAAACACAGGGAAGGGACCGGCGCCGGAACAGACCTGATCCATAAGAACCTGCGCTGGGCCGCAGAGCAGGGACTGAATATTCTGCCCCGGATCCCTGTGATCCCCGGCTTCAACGCGGATCTCTCCGACGCGGAAGGTCTTTCCATCCTCCTGCAGGATATGGGCCTTAGCCGGGTCCAGCTCCTTCCCTTCCACCAGATGGGGGAGCGCAAATACGAATTCCTGAACAGAAAGTACGAAATGGCAGGCGTAAAGGCCCTGCACCCGGAAGACCTTACTGAATATCAGAAAGTCTTTCTGGATCACGGCATCGACTGTTTTTTCTGACTTTCACTCCGGCAAAAGGCGCGCCCTTTTCTCACACAGAAAGATCCGGTACAGACCATCTGCCTTTAAATGTGTCTGTACCGGATCTTTTTTACTTCACTGCAGGCTGCCCTCCGGGGCCTGCATGTTCTAGTGCCGTGTTTGTGCTGTGCTTTTTTACTCCAGGACTTTGATCCTTCCCTGTCCGAAGGGATCCGCATACTCCTCGCCGATCACGCCGTTCAGAGAGTCCACGATGTAATCGATCAGCACCTGGTTGTCAAGCTTGACGCTGTCCTGCAGGACCTTGGCGCCGTCAAACATGGTGTAGCCATCGCCGTTTTCCAGGAGCATATAGTTGTGGCTGGCCAGGGTGTATACCTTTTCCGGATCGACAGGCTCTTCTCCCACCATGACATTCTGTACCCGGCGGGTCCCTTCGATCCCTGCGAACATGCCGTTTTCGTCCTCCAGGCAGGGGCTGTCGACCTGTGTGTTGATCTCATAGGTCAGGCCCGACGTCTGCAGGAAGCCTCCGTTTTCTCCGGGCACTGCCCTGCTCCCCCATTCCAGAGCGTCCAGGATCTGCTGGCCTGTGACTTCAATAACGCAGAGCATGTTGCCGAAGGGGTGTACGGAAATGATGTTTCCGAAGGTGACGTCGCCCTTTTCAATGTTGGCACGGACACCGCCGCCGTTTACAAGGGCAATGTCAGCTCCGGACTGATCGCGGTAGGCATCCGCAGACAGATCTCCCAGATTGGTCTCCGCCCGTCTTACCATACGGATGGGCTTTCCGTTGGCATCCTTCTCTTCGGGATCCTCGATGGTCAGCCTGACTTCCGCAGTTGCCACCACCCGGTTCATTTCTTCGTCCAGTTCTTTCTTTGCCAGATCCACCTTGTCACGAAGCTCTCCCTGAATATCCAGAAGCTCCGGCGCGGAGATCTTGTTGGACCAGGTCCAGATGCCGGTCTCTGCGATCTCACCTTCCGCAGAAATGTGAGTGTAGCCGATGCAGGACATCTTTGTTCCCACGGCAGAGCGGGTCACATCTTCCCCGTCTTTGTTTTTCATGACCACCTGGTCGGTGTCATGGCTGTGGCCATCCAGGAATACATCGATTCCCGAAGTGTTGGCGATCACATCCGCATAGGTCCAGGGCCTGCATTCTTCTTCATTTCCCAGGTGGGCCATTGCAAATACGAAATCGGCGCCCTCTTCCCTGGCGGCATCCACCGCTCCCTGCACGGCCTGATAGACCTTCTCTCCGGATTCATCCATCATGAAACCGTACACATAATTCCCGTCATCGTCCATGAAATAGGCCGGTGTGGAGCTGCGGACCGTCAGAGGCGTCGTCACGCCTACGAAAGCGATCTTCTTTCCGGCCGCTTCCAGGATGACATAGGGCTTAAAAACCGGTTCGTCCTGATAGGTGAAGTTGCAGCTGATATAGGGGAACTCCGCTTTCCCAGTCAGCTCCAGGAAACGGTCCGTTCCGTAGTCGAATTCATGGTTGCCGGGTATGGCCACGTCATAGCCGATGGCATTCATCAGATCGATAATGTTTTCTCCCTTGCTAACGGTGCCGATGGGCTCTCCCTGGATCGAATCTCCGTCGTCGACCAGGATGGTCTCACAGCCCTTTGCCTCCAGGGTATCCCTGATCTTTGCAAGGCCCGCATAGCCAAAGCCCTGATCCACGCCGCAGTGAACGTCACTGGTGCAGAGAATATAGATCTCCCCGTTTTTCTCTGCCTGGGGCGCCTCAGGCTCTTTTGCTTCCTCCGTTTCTTCAGATGCAGCCGCCTCTTCCGTTTCCGTATCCCCGGGCTCAGCCTCCGTTCCGGCAGGCTCAGCGGGCGCCTCCGTCTTTCCCGGGGCCGCGCAGGCCGTCATGGAAAGCATCAGAATGAAGGCCAGAAGCAGTGTCAGAATGTTACGTCTTTTTTTTCGCATGGTACTCCTCCTTTGAATGTATTTTGGTATCTCAACGGTCCCTTACATCAGACAGACGTCTGATTTGCCGGAGCCTGCTCCTTAACTGCGGCAGAGGCTTCTGCCTTTCCCGGAGGCTCTTTCCTCCTCCGCTCTGCCTGCTGCGGATCCCACCCGCATCACCTTATGCTGATACTGAAGAGATTGGTGTAATCCCCTTCGGAGACCGCTTCATGACGCACTCCGGAAGAAATTCCCGTTATGACCCTGTAGGAAAGTTCATTTTCCGAATCCGCGGGATCGAAGACCTCTCCATTATAAAGAACTGTCATTTCCACCCTCTCTCCACTCTCCGAATACTCCAGGGTCACATGAATGCGGGGCTCCCGGATCCTTGGAAAGAGGATCTGCTGGACCAGTTCTTCAAAGGCCAGGCGGATCCGGTACCTGATGCGGGCGGAGACTCCGTTCTTCATGCAGTACTGATCGATCTGGGTGCCGGCGCCGGGGAAGTCGAACTCCCTGCCTTCCACCGCAAGCTCCAGGACCTTGAGCCTCTGGATGAATCTCCGGGTCAGTTCCTTCCTGGGATGGTCGAAGATCTGCTCCGGAGGGCCGTCCTCACAGATCCCGCCCTGGTCCATGTAGAAGACCCTGCTGCAGATGGCCCTGGCAAAATTCATTTCGTGGGTAACAATCATCATGGTCTTTCCGCTGCCGGCAAGGTCCCGGATCACCGACTGCACCTCTCCCACCATGGTGGGATCCAGGGCGCTGGTGGGCTCGTCCAGAAGGATCACCTCCGGATCCATGGCCAGGGTGCGGGCGATGGCGGCCCGCTGCTTCTGTCCTCCGGACAGCTGGTCCGGATAGCGCAGGGCCAGGTCGGAAAGGCCCACCCGGGAGAGCAGCTCCATGCCTCTGTCATAGGCTTCCTGCCGGCTCTTTCCCAGAAGATCCACCTGGGCCATCATGATATTTTCGATCACCGTCAGGTGGCCGAAAAGATTGAAGGACTGGAAGACCATTCCGATCCGGCGTCTGACCCGGGATGCATCATAGCGGGGAGCCGTGATCTCTTCCCCATCCACAAAGATCTGCCCCTCTGTGGGCCTCTCCAGCAGATTGATGCAGCGAAGCAGGGTGGACTTGCCCGTGCCGGAGGGTCCGATCACCGAAATGACGTCTCCGTCATTAATGACTACGCTGACGTCCTTCAGGGGCTCGGCATCTCCGTATTTTTTCCCCACATGCCTAAGTTCGATCATCTCTTCACCCCCTTCAGGATCTCTTCGGGACTTCTCCGCCTGGGATCGGTCCTTATTTCAATTCTGCTTACGACAGCTGTCAGAACAGCTTCCAGGATCAGATAGATGACTGCCACCGCAAACAGGGGGAAGAAGGCCTCGTAGGTCCTGCTTCGGATCAGATCCCCCGTCCTTGTCAGGTCCTGGACCGCGATGTAGCCCACGATGGCCGTGGCCTTGATAATGGCCGTGATCTCCGCCTTGTAGGAGGGCATGATATGGGGAATGGCCTGGGGCAGGATCGCCCTGAAAAAGGCCCGGGTGTCCGAATAGCCAAGGGCATAGGCCGCCTCGATCTGGCCTTTGTCGATGACGCCGACCCCCGTCTGCAGCATGCCGTACATCCCTGATGCGAATACCAGGGTAAATCCCACCACCGAGACTACGGCCCCGGAAAGAGCTGCCCTGCTGAAAACGATATAGTAAAGCACCATGAGAAGCACCACCACCGGAAGGCCCTGGACCAGCCAGGTGCAAAAGCGCGTCAGAGCTCTGGCAGCAGGATTTCCCCCGCGGCAGGCCATATAGACGGCAAAGCCCAGCAGGGTCCCCAGGATCACGGAAAAGACCGTGATCAGAATGGTGGTAAAAATCCCCTGCAGGAACATGCGGTAGCGGCCCTCATGTATAAAGGTCTTTTCAAAGCTGGACCGGATCTCCGAAATGAAGGAGGTCTCCGCAGAGCGGCCGGATACGGCGCGAACGATCAGTACGAAGGCGGCGGGATAGTAATTCAGGAAATCCACTGCTTCCTGCCGCTCCGGAGTAACGATGATGGAGCCGATCCCGATCTTTGCCCTGCCGGACTGGACAGAGGAGAGCAGGGCGGCGAATTCCATGCCTGTAAACTCCACGTGAACGTCCAGTTCCCTGGCGGTCAGAAGGAGCATTTCCTCGTCGAATCCCAGAAGTTCCCCGCCCTCTCCCAGGTAGCTCATAGGCTCCAGGGTATCGCAGGCGGCCACCGTCACAGTCCCGTTTTCTCCGGGCCAGTCCTGGTCGGGAAGCTGTTTGACCAAGGCGTCGGCCCCGGTCCATTTCTTCCATACGGCTTCTTTCGTTTCCTCCGGGATCTTCTCATATGCGGCCTGCCATTTGGAAAGGTCCGGATCCCCCTTGGCAAAGGCAAAGCCGAACACGCCCTCCTGCAGAGACTCTGGGAAGAGCATCAGGTCCGGGTCTTTATTGACCGCCAGGGCGGCAATGGCGTTGTTTCCCAGAGCGGCGTCCGTTTTCCTGTTCTTTAAGGCCAGCATCATGTCCGGAAAGCTGCTGTAGTAGCTGAACCCGGCCACGTCCTGATTTTTGCTGCGGACAAGCTCCTCAAAGGGAGCGCCGGTGATCATGGATACCGTCCTGCCGCCCAGATCCGAAAAGCTTTTCAGCTCCGGCTGCGGAGAGAGGGCATCCTTTACCACCACCGCCATTTCGGTGACATTGGTAGGCTCCGTAAAGGCAATGGACTCCAGCCTTTCCGGCGTCACATAGAGGTTGGAAATGATACAGTCCACATCTCCCCCCAGGGCCGCCGCCACGATCCCGTTGAAATCATAGACCTTGAATTCCAGGGAGGCCCCCATCCAGGCCGCCAGGCGTCTTGCGATCTCTATATCATGCCCCGTCAGTTCCGTGCCTTCGTAGAAGGAAAAGGGCTGGGAGCTGCCGGTGGTGCCGACCACAAGGTGGAGGGAAGAGGTCTCCGGCACCGGGATCTCCGGCATGGAAGGATCCTCCCTTGTAAGCCACCTCTCATGGATCTCCTCCAGCGTCCCGTCCTCCCGGATCTCTTTCAGAAAAGCGTCGATCCTTTCCTTCAGGTCCGGGATCTTTGTCAGGGGGGAGACGGCGATGGCCGCCGTATTGCCCTCTCCTACACTCTCCTCCAGGATCTTCAGCCCCGTAAGACCGTTCCTGAGGGCGGTCTCCAGATAGATCCTTCCGTAGAGAAAGGCATCCAGCTTTCCCTGGCCTACGGCGGTATAAGCCGGTATCACGTCGTTATAGTATTCGATCCGGGCCCGGGGAAAGAACTCTTTCACCAGCTCGTCGTCCGCCGTATCC